>URYG01000020.1 GCA_900551985.1 uncultured Prevotella sp.
GCCGCAATGGTGGAATTGGTAGACACGAGGGACTTAAAATCCCTTGGCCAGTAATGGCTGTGCGGGTTCGAGTCCCGCTCGCGGCACTCCTCCCTTAAAATTTTTCTTATGAAAAAATTTGCATACATCATATTTCTTATTTCATCGATTTTACTAACATCATGTGGTGTCAGTAGTGGTCACTTTAAACTTGAGGGCAAATTTTTAAATATGAATCAAGGTGAATTTTATGTTTATAGCACAGATGGTGGCATGGAAGGCGTGGACACCATCAAAGTTGTAGGCGGTAGATTCACATACGAGATGCCCTGCCATGACGATTGTACGCTGATGATCGTTTTCCCGAATTTCTCTGAGCAACCTATCTTCGCAGAATCAGGAGAATCTGTGGAACTGAAAGGCGATGCTTCCCACTTGAAGGAAATGGAGGTGAAGGGTACCAAGAACAATGAATTGATGACCAAATTCCGCAAATCAATTCTTGGCAATACTCCACCACAGGAAAAGAAACAGGCAGAACTCTTCATCGAAGACAACGCAAAGTCGGTAGTAAGTCTCTTTCTCATCAAGAAATACTTCATTGCCACACCTCAACCAGATTACAAGAAAGCTCTCTCTCTCCTTACTCTGTTGGAGAAAGAACAGCCTAAGAATATTCAGGTAGGTAAACTGAAGCAGCAGATTTCTGCCATGAAAGATGCAGGAATTGGTGCAAAATTACCAACTTTCACTTCATACGACACCAAAGGAAAACTCATCTCCAGCACAGAACTGATCAGTTCACCTGTTGCTGTTATCTATACCTGGGCTACATTCAATTATGATAGTCAGGACATACAGAGAGAGTTGAAGAAGCGCCAGCGCTCGTCACAAGGCAAACTCAAGCTGACGGGCTTCTGCCTGGATGCAAGCAAGAGCAACTGCGAGGAGAACATGAAGCGCGACTCTATCAACTGGGCTGTAGTATGCAATGGAGAAATGCTGGAAGACAAGACTTTGAAGAAGTTGGGACTCACTTCTATGCCCGACAACATCATACTTCAAAATGGAAAAATAACAGCCCGAGGCCTTAACAAGCAAGATCTATACAATAAACTAGACCAACTGCTGAAATAATACCGCGAGCTCTAACCTTCTAAAAAAGAGCTTATGTTAGTAAAAACCTATTGCGCAGCAGTCAACGGACTGGAAGTCACGACTGTAACTGTAGAAGTCAGCCTCAACAAAGGCGTCATGTATCACCTTACGGGCTTAGGCGACGAGGCGGTCAGGGAAAGCCGTGACCGCATCGCAGCAGCCATGCAGTATAGCGGCTATAAATTTCCAATAGCCGACATTACCATCAACCTGGCACCCGCCAACCTGCGCAAGGAAGGCAGCAGTTTCGACCTTCCTCTAGCCATCGGCATTCTAGGCGCCAATGGCAACATCCCCGAAGATCATCTCAAAGAATATATGATGGTGGGCGAATTAAGCCTCGACGGCACTTTGCAGCCTATCAAGGGAGCCCTGCCTATCGCCATCAGGGCAAGGTCAGAACACTACAAAGGTCTAATTGTACCGGAACAGAACGCCCGGGAAGCCGCCGTCGTGAACAATCTGGAGGTTTATGGAATGAAAAACCTCTTTGATGTCATCCAGTTTCTTGGTGATAAATCATCCCCCACCCCAACCATTGTAGATACCCGTAAGGAGTTTTACGAAAACCAGGTTCATTGCGACTACGACTACGCAGACGTAAAGGGTCAGGAAAACGTGAAGCGCGCCTTGGAAGTAGCCGCAGCCGGCGGTCACAATCTCATCATGGTAGGTCCTCCCGGATCGGGAAAATCCATGATGGCAAAACGTCTTCCCTCCATTCTTCCACCCCTTACTCTCTCAGAAAGTCTGGAAACTACCCAGATACATTCTATAGCAGGCAAATTAGCCAAGAATGTATCCCTTATAGCCCAGCGCCCTTTCAGAGCGCCTCATCATACCATCTCTCAGGTTGCATTGGTAGGTGGAGGAACTTCTCCACAACCCGGCGAAATATCTCTCGCCCATAATGGCGTGCTCTTCTGCGACGAATTGCCAGAGTTCAACAAAACCACCTTGGAAGTTTTGCGCCAGCCTCTGGAAGACCGCCACATCAACATCAGCAGAGCCAAATACACCATCGATTACCCTTGCTCCTTCATGTTTGTTGCAAGCATGAACCCATGTCCCTGCGGTTACTATGGCGACCCTACGCATCATTGTGTCTGTACCCCGGGACAGATACAGCGCTATATGAACAAGATTTCCGGTCCGCTACTCGACCGCATCGATATCCAGTGCGAAATCAGTCCAGTACCTTTCAAGGACATTTCCAAGGCAGCACCTGGCGAGCCAAGTGCCAGAATCAGGGAAAGAGTAATCAGAGCTCGAGAGATTCAGGCAGAAAGATTCAAGGATTTCAAGGGAATACATTGTAATGCTCAGATGACGGAACGTATGATTCACCAATTTGCGGAACCAACAGAGGAAGGAATCAACCTTCTCAGGATGGCAATGGAGAAACTATCCCTTTCTGCACGTGCCTACAACCGTATCTTAAAAGTTGCCCGAACCATTGCCGACCTTGCCGGAAGTCAGCAGGTAGAGCCTCAACACCTGGCAGAAGCTATCGGATATCGGACTCTGGATAGGGGAGATTGGGCAGAAAGAGGACACTTCTAAGACAAATATTAGCCTGAAGACATAATAAAATCGTCCAAAGAAGGAGTACTTTTTATTGTATAGGGGGTATTTTTTGTTAAATACCCCCACTTTAAAAACAAAATACGCCCCGATAAAACAACTTTTACCCCCTTACAAGCAGAAAAACACGTACCTTTGCAATCGTAAAACAGACGTTATCACAACGTAGGTATAACAGAACAAAAATAAACTTTTAAAATTTCAAGACTATGGATAGTATTTTTAGAATTACAGAAGTTATCAAGAAGGTAGGTTTCGCGATTCTTATCGCAGAGTTGGCTGTTATCGCTTACTTGAACGTGATGTAATCATCACTCAATAAAGAAAAATAAGACACTTTAAAATATAAAGTATAATATATAATAAGGAGGAAGTTTTCTACATATTAAGGTAAGAAGATTGATTATTAAAACAGCAATACTCAATACAATAGTAAATGATAATGATTGTGCAACCCTTATCAGAAAGACCTGAAGGGCAAGCACAAAAAGGCTCGGGCTGGAAAGCTAGAGCCTTTTTTAGTATCTGAGTTTTAGAATTCTCCTATCTAAAACTATCAAATTACACCTTATTATATATATAAAGGAGAAAAAGGACACCTAATTATTCCGCATTTCCAACATTTTTTTGTAATTTTGCACCCAAATAACAAAAATATATTAGCTAATATGGAACAAAAGAATTTCAAACGTACCACTGTTACCGCAGCATTGCCTTACGCTAACGGTGGTGTGCATATCGGCCACCTGGCAGGTGTTTATGTGCCAGCCGATATTTACGTACGCTATCTTCGCCTTAAAAAGCAAGACGTTGTTTTCATCGGCGGTAGCGACGAGCATGGTGTACCTGTCACCATCCGTGCCAAGAAGGAAGGCATTACCGTACAGGAAGTAGTGGATCGCTATCACAACCTCATCAAGAAGAGTTTCGAGGATTTCGGTATCTCTTTTGATATCTATAGCCGCACAACTTCTGAGGTTCACAATAAGTTTGCTTCTGATTTCTTCCGTACTCTTTACGATAAGGGTGTTTTGGAAGAGAAAGTAGAAGAGCAGTTCTGCGATGAGGTTACCGGCGAGTTCCTTACCGACCGTAACATCGTGGGTACCTGCCCTCGCTGTGGTGCAGAAGGTGCATACGGCGACCAGTGCGAGAAATGTGGTGCTACCCTCTCTCCAGAAGAGTTGATCAACCCTACCAATAAGAACAACCCTGGTCATGGACTCGTCAAGAAGCCTACCAAGAACTGGTATCTCCCATTGGGCAAGTATCAGGATTGGTTGAAGCAGTGGATCCTGGAAGGTCACAAGGAGTGGCGTTCCAATGTTTACGGACAGTGCAAGAGTTGGTTGGATATGGATCTTCAGCCTCGTGCAATGACCCGCGACCTGGATTGGGGTATTCCTGTTCCTGTAGAGGGAGCAGAAGGCAAGGTGCTCTATGTTTGGTTTGATGCTCCTATCGGTTACATCTCCAACACCAAGGAGCTTTGCGATGCACAGCCAGAGAAATGGGGTACATGGCAGAAGTGGTGGCAGGATCCAGAGACACGTCTCGTTCACTTCATCGGTAAGGACAACATCGTGTTCCACTGCATCATCTTCCCTACCATGCTGAAGGCTCACGGCGACTATATCCTGCCGGATAACGTACCAGCCAATGAGTTCCTGAATCTTGAGGATGATAAGATTTCTACCTCTCGCAACTGGGCTGTTTGGTTGCACGAGTATCTCGTAGATCTCCCTGGCAAGCAGGATGTCTTGCGCTATGTATTGACAGCCAATGCTCCAGAGACCAAGGACAACAACTTCACCTGGAAGGATTTCCAGGAGCGCAATAACTCTGAGTTGGTTGCCGTTTATGGTAACTTCGTAAACCGTGCTCTCCAGCTCACCAAGAAGTACTGGGGCGGCGTGGTTCCTGCCTGCGGTGAATTGCAGGAGGTTGACCAGAAGGCTATCGCTGAGTTCAAGGATGTGAAGGAGAAGGTTGAGCAGTATCTCAACGTATTCAAGTTCCGTGAGGCTCAGAAGGAGGCTATGAACCTGGCACGTATCGGCAACAAGTACATCACAGAGTGCGAGCCTTGGAAGGTTTGGAAGACCGATCCTAAGCGTGTGGAGACCATCTTGAACATCTCCCTCCAGCTGGTTGCCAACCTTGCCATCGCCTTTGAGCCATTCTTGCCATTCTCATCAGAGAAGCTCCGCAAGATGATCAATATGCCTACCTTCGAGTGGACTCAGCTCGGCAGTACAGACCTCCTCAAGCCTGGTACACAGCTTGGTGAGCCAGAATTGCTCTTCGAGAAAATTGAGGATGAGGTGATTGAGAAGCAGCTCCAGAAACTCGCTGACACAAAGAAGGCTAACGAGGAAGCTTCTTACAAGGCTGCTCCTATCAAGCCAGAGGTTAGCTTTGATGATTTCGAAAAGCTCGACATCCGCGTAGGTCACATTCTGAACTGCGAGAAGGTGAAGAAGTCTAAGAAGCTCCTGAAGTTCACCATCGATGATGGTTCAGGCGTAGAGCGTACTATCTGTTCAGGTATCGCAGCATACTATGAGCCAGAGCAGTTGATCGGCAAGGATGTTCTCTTCGTTGCCAACTTTGCTCCTCGCAAGATGATGGGTATTGAGAGTCAGGGTATGATTCTCTCTGCCGTTAACTTCGATGGCTCACTCAATGTTACCTCTCTCTTGGGTCAGGTTAAGCCAGGAAGCCAGGTAGGATAATCGTTTCGAAAAAAGCTCTATATCCTCAGTACTGAAGATATAGAGCTTTTTCTTTTCAGCTAAAGGAGTAAAAGTGGTATAATCAACTAAAGCCCAAATCGATAGCCTACCGTAAAAGTGAATACCTTGTTCTTGGAATCTCCGCCATCTACCTTATTCACCTTGGTCAAGCCGATATGATAGCGAGCATCCAGAATCACATTCAAATACTCATACGACAAACCCACAGGAATAGATACATTTACCTTCTTGGCAGCGTATGTGCTTTCCACATCCCGGCTTTCCTTGTAAAGAGTAGAACCCGTCTTATTATCCTTCTCCAAGTCAGTTTCTTCCGACAGCATCTTGCCATCTCCACACAAGAACCCCACCTGTGCACCAGCCATAATGGCAAACTGAGGAGCCACGTATGCCTTCAGCATCAGAGGCACCTGAACATAGTCAAGATTCAGGCGATGATCCTTCACACCCGTATATTTCTTGACTCCATTATTACCTGCATCTCCCTGTACAGCCATCTCATAGTCACCCCAGCGGGCACCCTGACGGGCATAATAAGCACCCAGAGAAACACCCAGGTAGTCAGTGGCACGATACTCCACATCGAGTCCACCCAGGAATCCCGCCTGACTCTTGGATTTCACCTCCCGGTTGTTTTCCGTTGCCAGATAGATGGAATTATCACTCAGATTGGCAATAGCCACACCAATACGGGGTATCACAGAAAATCTACCCACACGATTCTCCACTCCTTGCGCCATTGCCCCCATAGCAGAAAGCAACAGCATCATCACAATAGCAATATTCTTTTTCTTCATATGAACCAACTGATAGCCAAAAGCTGTCTTGACTACATACACATAGTTTTCTTTGATTACATTCTCGATAGTTTGTATTCCGAGAAAATCTTTTCTATCTTCCATAAACTCGTCCTTTTCTAAAATAGCTATTTCAAATGCAAATTTAGATAAAATTTCCGAATTACAAGCCAGAAAATAAAAAAACTTCAATAAATTCCTTCAAATTATACGAAAGTAGCCTTTTTTTTCGAGAAATCAAGCCCTCAACAGTAAAAAGCATCCTCCGTACCCTGAATTACCCAAAAACATTACCTTTTAGAGCTGTGTTCATTTAACGAGTTGTAAACTTCAAGAATGCAGGCTTATGAAATCTATATCTGTATAAGTCAACAAAGTCTTTTCAAGCGAGCTATCAATTCTTGTGATAGACACGAACATAATCAACATTGTATTTCAGAGGGAAATGAGATAAATCAGGAGTACCTCCATTACTACCTATCGCCAGATTCAATATAATATAATGCTTTATGGCACTCGAAGTAAAGGGATTTTCAAAATTATCACCATAACCCTTATTGTATGTAGTAGACAAATCTATCTTATTAAGAAGTTCTCCGTCCACATAAATAGACATATATTTTTCATCCCAATCCATTCTCCATACATGAAATTTCTGCGCCCAATCCTTATCCTTACTTGTGAAATGAGAATAAGGGGTGACAGACTCATTCCAAATAGCTTTCCACAAGCCATTGTCTCCCCAACAAGCATTTGCCAATATAGACGGGCGCCCATTCTTAATGTAAAATTCCAAGATATCTACTTCTCCATTATTTGGCCATTCCCATTTATCACCAAGCAGCCATATTGCTGGCCAACTTCCTGAAGTTGTAGGTATTTTTGCTCGAACTTCAATTCTTCCAAAGTGAAAAGAAAAACTATTTTGGGTGGTAACACTGCTTGATGTAAACTCAGCATACTTACGTTGTAGCTTCCAATCTCCACTATCTGCAACATAGTTAGGGTTTACAACTCTCTCCTTGCGTCCTTCTATAACTAAGCAACCTCCTGAAACGGTTGCGTTTTTGTTTTGATACCACTGGAGTTCATTGTTTCTCTGAAATCCCTCCTCACAAGACCATTCCTTGCCAGGAATACCATCAATATCAAATTCATCATGCCAAATCAAAGAATAACCATCATAATTTGTCACAGGAGTATTCTTTGCCATTGGCTTATAACTTGTAGAATCTACAACTTCGGATGGAAGATTGCCTTTATCTCCCTTATCGTCACTTATCTCAGAAGAACTACTACAAGCTATCCAAAGAGACATAGCCATTACTAAAAATAATGAATTCATATTTTTTACTTTCTTTTTCATTTTGTTTGGGTATTAGCTAACAGTAGAAAGAGTGCTTATTGCATTTTTCTCATAAGCACTCTTTCTGTATCAAGTTTACTTCCACAATTCATTTTGGGTCAACATTGGATTGCTATCCAATTCTGTTTGTGGAATAGGCCACACATACTCTTGCTCACCTTTATAATTTCTAAATTCGTAAGCAAACTTGTAAGTCGAAGCTTCATTGTTAATATTGTCTACAGCTTCTTTTAAAGTATGCCAACGATACAAATCAAACAAGCGCAAGCCTTCGAATGCCAATTCCACTCGGCGCTCATGTCGCACAACTTCCCTCAATTTTTCCTGAGAGAGTCCAGTCCCTTCCACAGCTTCCACGGTTGGCATACCTGCTCTTTGTCTTACTTCATCTATCAACTTTACAGCCTCGTCTAAATTTTGATTTTTCTCAATATAAGCCTCAGCCAAAGACAGCAAGACCTCTGCATACCTAATCAAGTAGAAGTCCTGACCAGAGTCCCATGAGGTTGACCATCCCAAAGCTGGATTAAAATACTTCAGTACATAAACAGTAGAGAAAGAAGCAGCCGAGCCTCCATAATTCCAATCAGCAGAGCCCCATGTCATACCTGGAAGATATAGCGTAGCCTTAAGACGAGGATCACGATTTTCATATCGAGTACCAGTAGCAGACCACAAATCAGGACTTCCATCAACGATATTGCAAACATCATCTTTCTTGGCATAAGGAGTACCATCCAACTGATAGTAGGCATCAGCCAAGTCAACAGTACCATTGATTGCCTCCAAAGGAGAGCCCCAATGGCCTCCAATTGCATTACCTTCACCCTTACCAGGACCTTCATATCTTACTCCCCAGATAATTTCATTACAACTTTCGTTATCTTCAGTAAATAATGTGGTATAATCAGGGAATAAAGAATACCCCAGAGTTAATACTTTTTGATAAGCATTGATTGCAGCGTCCCACTTTTCATTATAGAGAGCGATTCTACCCAACAAGCTTAGAGCTGCACCTTTCGTGATTCTTCCCCGCTCTGTAGTTTCCTGTGGTAATATATTTGCCGCGTTTTGTACATCTTGCATGATGTTGTTAACAATAGTAGCCTTATCGGTTTTCTCACAATTAGCATCTGTCAAGCTTTGAGTTGCAGTAATATAAGGCACATCCTGATAAGTCATCGTCAGATTCAAATACATCAAAGAGCGAATCACAATAGCCTCTGCCTTATACTGTTCTTTTGCATTCTCATCCATATCCACCTTATCCACATTGCTAATCAAACTATTACAACGTTTTATCGCCTCATAGTTTGCTGCCCAATATGTTTCGATAAGTCGAGAGCTGCTAGATTGAGTGCCATTACAAATATCATAACCCGGCATCCATCCACTCCAGTTGAAACGTCCACCATTATCTGTCATGGCATCCATATTCAAAGGACCACAACCATTCCATTTGTTTTGATCAGATGCATCATTATACAAGAACCCATTCTGTAAAGCATCATAACATGCAGCCAATCCTTCCTTGGCATCATCTGAAGTTTTCCAGAAAGTATTCTTTGATACAGAAGTAAGAGAATCTTTCTGTAAAAAATCATCCGAACAAGACGTAATGCTCAGCAATGCTCCGCAAAAGAGCATTCCAATGATATATTTATTTGTTTTTAATCTCATATCTTGAATCCTTTAGAAATTAATATTTACACCAAATGAGAATGACTTCACGTTAGGGTGAACATCACCTCTGGTATCACCACTATTTTTCTCTGGGTCATAGTTTTTCAACGATGTAATCGTCAGAAGATTTGAAGCTTGCACATAAACTCTCAAACTAGAAGCACCAATATAGCGAATCAAATTCTTATCAAACGTATATCCCAATTCTATATTTTTTAATCTCAGATAGTCAGCCTTATTCAACCAGAAAGAAGAATACTTCTCATTGAAAGCATTACCCAATTTTGGCATAGAACCATTAGGGTTACTCTCACTCCAGCGATCAAGCCAACGAGTAGTCATATTTCCACCATTAGTAATGGTTGCTTGCTCCCAATAATAACGGTAAATACCACTTACACCCTGCCAGAAAGTATTGAAATCAATGTTCTTCCAGCTAAAGCCTAACGTAAACGAATAGGTCATCTTAGGGAATGGATTTCCAATAATCTGACGGTCAGAATCATCAATATTGCCATCATCGTTCAAATCTTCATACATTATATCACCCAAAGATGGAACCAAGCCATTCTGCTTGATGACATCTCCCTTGCTATTTGTTCGGTTCAGGTCTGCTTCCGTACGATACAGCCCAACTGCTTTCAGACCATAGTAAGAGCCTATAGGATATCCCTCACGATTTATAGTCTGACCGCTATAGGTATCAATACCTTTATTGTCTATAATCTTATTTCTTACAGAAGATAAGCTGAAACCTGCATGCCAAGCCCAATCACCTAAATGGTCCTGATAGTTCGTTGCCAATTCCCAACCACGATTTCTCACCTTACCTGCATTCTGATAAGGAGCAGAAAGGTTACCCAAGAAGGTTGTAGGCATAGACAACTGCAGAAGGATATCAGAAGTTACCTTATTGAAATAATCAAAAGTTACATTAATCTTCTGATTCCAAAAAGCAGCATCAAAGCCCAAATCTGTTATGGTCGTAGTTTCCCATTTTATATCATCATTGGCTACTATGTCCTCAGCCATACCAATCTGCTTGTCATTGCCAAAATAGTAGTTATAGTAGGCTCCCATCGTTGGAGTGTATGCATAGTTACCAATCTCCTGATTGCCCAATTTACCCCAGCTTGCACGAATTTTCAGATAAGACAGAGGCTCTACGTTCTGCATAAAGTTTTCATTTGTGAGCACCCAAGCTCCAGAGAGAGATGGGAAAGTTGCATATCTATGAGCCTTAGGCATACGTGAAGAACCATCATGACGGATGTTGAACTCAAACAAATACTTATCTGCATAATTATAATTCAAACGACCAAAAAATGATTGCATAGAGTACTCAGCACCATTTCCACCAGTATAATCATTCTTTGTAGCAGAATCAAGTTCATATAGATTATCCGTAGCAAATCCTTCTTTATAACCATGGAAATTTCCCTCATCGTAGTCTTGAATGGAATGACCTATAAGAACATTTATCTTATGCTCTTTAATCTCCGTATTATAGGTCAATATATTCTCATTCAGATAACTTTGATTCAACCAATGATATTGATACAGGCTATTGTTGTCATCACGATAGAGCACATTACCCTCTGCGTCATATTTTGCTGACTTTTGGCTATAATATTTCGTATCATTCATATAATACTTATAAGCCAAACTTGTTCTGAACTTCAGACCTTTAACGATATCAACCTCAGCAAACACATTTCCATCAAAACGGTAACCTCTATTCTCGTTATGTCCCAAGTTCATCATTTGAACAGGATTTTTAAATGTGCTGAAACTAATATCACTACCATCTACACATCCATACTCGCCATTAGAATATGTAACAGGCACGGTAGGACGAGTAAACCATGACAATGTACGCATCAAATCAGAAACAGAAGCACCAGAAGTGAAGTTCTCCTTAGAACCCGATAAATTCAAGCCAAACTTGAAAATTCCTAATTTAGCATCAACATTTGAACGGAAATTAAAACGTTCGTATCCAGTTCTCTTCAACACACCTTCCTGATTGAGATAACCCACAGAGGTCATATAATGCACATCCGATGTACCGCCAGTCACTGACAAATTATGCTGTGTCATAGGAGCTGTACGGAAAATGGCATCATTCCAATTGGTGTTCGCAAAATGATCAGGATCAGAGCCATCTTGTATTTTCTGCAACATATCTGCCGTATAAGCTTCACGATTGTTGCTTTCATTATACATTTTAGCCCAATTATAGCCATCTACATACTCTGGAAGAATCGCTGTTTTCTGAACAGTATAACTTCCAGAATAATTGATTGTTGGTTTAGAAGCAGAGCCACGTTTGGTTGTTATCAAAATTACACCATTGGCAGCACGGACACCATAAATTGCTGCAGAAGCTGCATCCTTCAATACAGACACATTATCAATATCTGATGGTGCAATCTGCTGGATCTGCGCAACAGAAGCTTCAACACCATCAATAAGGACCATAGGATCATTGTTGCCAAAAGTACCGATACCACGAATACGAATTTCAGGAGTATCACCCCCAGCAAGCCCTCCATTACTGGTTAATGTCACACCAGGCAAACGCCCCTGTAAGAGGTTAGTAGCATTAGCTGCCGGAATATCCTTCAAGTCTTTACTTGTTACAGAAGCTACAGAACCCGTCAAGTTTGCCTTCTTTTGAGTTCCATAACCAACAACAACGACCTCATCCATAACCTTGGCATCATCCTTCAAGGTGATAGTAATATTATTACCATTAGCCGGTTTCACCTCTGCTTCCTTCATACCGACATAGGTTGCCACCAAGGTCGCACCAGAATTTGCCTCAATTGTAAAATTACCGTCCAAATCCGTTGCTACTCCATTCCGTGTACCCTTTTCCATAATGGTAGCTCCAATAATAGGTTCACCGGAGACATCCACAATCTTACCCTTATAAAAGATTTTAGACTGCGCCATTGCTAGTTGAGAGCTACCCAAAAGCAAGCAAGCCAATAGGCCCTTGCTAAAATTTAAATACTTTTTTCTTTTTAACAAAGTCATATTACAAGTTATTTAGTTTGACCAAGAATTAGAAATTACCTGAGTTTTACTAGTTGTACTAATCTCATACAATCTATCATCCCATTTTCCTTGTTGAGATTCCGGTACGGTTTCTTTTGCAGTCCAAACACTGTCACTTAAGAAATAATAAGCACCAGTTTGACCTTGTAAAAGATGAGTTGTAAACGTATAGGTATTACTTGAACCAATTTGATTCATTGGGAAAATCTGCCAATTACCATTAGCATCTGCTGTAAATTCTCCTGTAATATATCCCTTAGCAGAACTACCAGCGTTGCTCATATCCACATTAAACGTAACGGCAACATTATTCTCTGAATAGAACTCTATACCTCCATGATTATGAAGCTGATTATTAAAATCAAAAAATGCCACATTTTCCCAATTAGAGCCAACACCCCATAATGTTACATTGGTAGAAGACACCCATTCAGGAGCCCAGGCAATAACACCAGCTCCTCCATTATTTCTAACAGCCTCTTTTACCTCTACCAAAAAGTCCTTTTGTAGTTGAGGACATGGTTTTTCTGGATAGCCAGTAGCCATTTTACTCATCAAGTTATGGCAATTATCATTCCATTCTCTCGTCCAAATATGACCAGTCTCTGCAACCAGAACCTTTATACCATAAGTTTTGTACAAATCCGAAGTAAACTCACCCAACTGCGCAGGTGTATAAGACTGCCATTGAGGATAATACGACAAGCCCAGCATATCAAAGTTGCGAATATTCAAAGCTTTCAAATTACCAACCCAGTTTTTTGCATCATTAGGATTCATTGCAACATGAAGTACGGTCTTTATATTCGTTCCATACATTTCATTAAAATCAGAAATGGCTTTCAACCCTGCATTAAACAACTGTACATTACGGGCATAATCCACTGGCTCCAACAAAGAATTATCAGCAACCATGATATTCTTATTGGTCTCATTGCCTATTTGTACCATATTGGGCAACAAGTTTTCACTGCGAAGATTTTTCAAAGTTGCGATTGTATAATTATATACTGAATCTGCCAAAGTTGGAGTATCATCCACCACAGAAGCCCAAGCTGCAGGAACTACATTCTGCTCTGGATCTGTCCATGTATCAGAGTAATGAAAATCCAAAAGAACATACATATTCAAAGCCTTAGCTCTCTTGATACTCTTTTTTACATCAGACAGCGTAGAATAATTTGTCCAAGTAGGATTATGCCACAATCGTAAACGAATCAAATTTGCTCCATAAGAATTCATCAAGGTATAAGCATCTTTCACCACACCATTTTCCTTGAATTGCACACCGCAATCCTCAAGTTCATTGGTATAAGACAAATCTGCTCCCTTAAAGAAAGGCATAGCGTCAGTACTTCTACTACTCAGATTTGTTCTGATTGCAGAAGCCGTAGAGACTGCATTCTCTAGCTCATAATTGTTCTGGCAGGAATTGCCAGCAACACAAAATGCAAAGCCTAGCAATGCACTTAGAATTTGTTTAATCTGTTTCATTTTCCTTTTAGGTTAAAATTTAAATTGCGCTGCAAAATTAGTACTTTTGCCATTTATCGCCAAGTCCAAAACAGACAAAACCTAATACAAAACAGACAAAACTAATATCTAACCAGAATTTACGAACTGTGCTCCTGCACAAATTGTTTCGGGGTCATCCCATACTCTGTCGCAAAGCATTTTGTGAAGTAAGAAGCATTAGAAATGCCTACCATATACATAACTTCTGACACCGTAAAACGATTTTGTTTCAACAATTCCGCAGCCCTCTTCAAGCGCATCGTACGCAAAAAGTTTACTGGTGTTTTGCCAGTCAACTGTTTTATCTTTCGATAAAGTTGTTTTTGGTCAACCTTCAACAATTCTGCTATCATAGAAACATTAAATCCTTCTTTATCCATATTATTTTCAATGCACTTCAATAATTCCCTCATAAATAATTCATCTGGGCTTTCAACATTCTCTTCATCCACACCTGTTGAAGAGCTCATTATTTTTTCTATGTGGGCATTCTTCTTGATATTCTGAGAATGTTTTATCAATCTAGCCACTTGAAGTAATAGTTTATTAAAGTCAAAAGGCTTAGATAAAAACACATCAACTCCGACCTTGATGCTCTGCATTTCTGTATCAAAATCATCTTTAGCAGTAAGCATTATGATAGGTATGTTTTCCGTCAACGCATTATGTTTGACTGTTCGCACGAAATCCAAACCGCTCATGACAGGCATCATTTGGTCAACGATTATCAAATCTACCTTGTGACTCTGTAAAACGTCCAACCCTTCCTTTCCATCATACGCCTTGAAACATTTATACTTTTCACAAAGAGCAGAACACAAGAAGTCTACGACCTCCTCATTATCATCTATAATTAAAATTACCGGAAGATGCACTTCACTATTTTCCGGTTCGGATTCATTTGCCAACAATTCACCATTAATTATGCTATTTTCTTTTAATGGTATAGACACCGTAAAGACTGCACCATTATCATTAGAGACAAACACTTTTCCCAAATGCATCTCTATATACTTTTTAACTAAGTATAATCCTATTCCTGTGCCATAGTTTTCTTTGTTTTCAGTTTTACCTTGATAATGTTTTATAAATATCAAAGGTAATTCTTCCGAAAGAATACCACGTCCATTATCTCTTACAGAAAGCATAATCTCATTATCCTTCTGAACCAGATTTATTTTTATCTCTCCACAATTATCATCAACATGCTTTATTGCATTTGACAACAAGTTCGTAAAAACCGATTCTATTTTTATCATATCAACATTCAACCACAACTCTTTCATCTGATGCGAAAAGTCTACAGCAATATTCTTCTCCCCTATAATTGGCGAGAAACTTGACATACAATTATTAATCAAAGAAACCAGTTCTACATGAGAACGCAAAACCTGATACTCTGATTCATACTCCGTTTGTTTATCATCTATTATTTTATAAATAAGACTATTCAACTTTAGTGCATTACGATGAATACCTTTCAACGTATCACGCATTTTTGAATTAGTACTTTCTGCCAACATTTTTCCTAAAGGAGCTATTATCAAACTCAAAGGCGTCTTCAACTCATGAGACACATTGACGAAAAAGTCCATTTTCATTCTAGTTAACTCCATTGTTTTCTCCTTGGCTTTTCTTTCAAATATTTTCTCATTCTTTCGTTTCTGTATTTTTAATAGAGCCACCACACAACCTACAAACAACAATAGATAGCTCATCCATGCCCATATTGACAAATACCATGGGAAAGGCACTTTAAAACTATACGTAGTTATGAGTGCATCCCTATCAACTTTTGGATTAGTCAAACATATTTTCAGAATATTTTCACCACTAGGCATCACAGGATATTCCAACAGATTATTACCTGCTTTCATTTTTTTCCACTCGTGCTCATTATTCCATTTATAATAAAAAACTTCTCCTGGAGAAGAATAGTCATAAGAAGCTAATTCTATGGAAATGTTTCTAAAAGATGAAAGCTGAACGTTTTTTTGAAAATGATGTCCTATAATAGGAATAAACACTGTATCGCAATACAATGCAGATATAACCGCTGCTTTTTTACGATACACCTTATCAAACTTGGCAACATTTATTGTTGCCAATTCATCTTCGCCACCAAAAAGAATTCTTTTGTTAACAGCATCATAGACTGCACATTTAAAATGTTTGTCTATAATATAGCAAGGAAACACATTTAGCGACTTCTTTTCTATATACGATATTCCATCTGCAGAAGAAATCCAAATGCGATTGCGAATACCAACAATAGAGTTCGCACTTCCATAAGAAATTTGATAAGGAACTTTATACTTTTTCTTATTCTTAATATCATATTTATAGATAGAGCCTTGATCTGAATACCAAATAGAATTGCCATCACAAATGAAATTATCAAGATAGATTCCTACCTGTTCATACGCACCACTAGAAGGATTAATACATATTAGTCCTTCATTTGTATTTGCCCAAATATTTCCTTTATAGTCCGCTTCTAACTTATATACTGACTTTATATGTTTTGAACCATAAAAATTCTTTTGAGAAAGCGCATAATGAGTCAAAGAACTCTTCAGTAAGTCTTTCTTGTTTATAACAACAAGACCGCTCATATAAGTAGCTATCCACATTCTATGAGCATCGTCTTCGTAAATACCATAAGTCCAATTTGTATAATTCTGCCTGTCACCTATCTTAAAATACACAAATTGTTTTGTTCCATTGTCTAGTTTAGCAACTCCCCCATCAGTAGCAATCCAAATTTGTTTCTCTCGATCTTCATAAATTGCCCTGACATTATTATTTCTTAATTTATAATAATCATTAGCTGTATTATACCAAACAGTCTTGTCTCTTGTCACATGAAGAAGACCATTCTCTCCTCCTAACCAGTAATCATCATTCCTACCAACAAGTATATTCGTAAAAAGGTTGCCTTTACTGGTATTTATAAAATCAGATAGCTTTATCTCTTGAAGCAAAGGAGAGTGTTGATACATAGATATACCATTATCTGTAGCTACCCAAAGATTGTTTTGGGCATCCTTATATAGATCATAAACTAAATTATTGCATAATGATTGTGGATTATGCACATCATGTTCTATAAATTCAAACAAGCCTGTACTTATTTGATAAGTTAGCAGTCCTATTTCGGTTCCAATAATCAGCTGATTCGTTTGTGTATCAACTACAATATTTTTCAAGAATGTACCAGAAAACTCTTTTTTGACTATTATACTATTATTTTTTAAATTATATTGCAACAATTTACCTTCCGTACCTAACCACAAACAATTATTCCTTGCATCAAAAGCAAAACTATTTACTATAGTAGCCTTCTCTTTTGACGTATTTATAGCAGTAAATTCACGAGTAACTCTATTAAAAATATTCAAACCTCCATAAGATCCTATAAACAGTTTATCACCTACAGCCAATAAACTATAAACAAGCTTATGCCTAAAAGAAGCAGAAGAAATCTTATGTAATTTACGCTGCTTCAAATCATAAAAGAAAAGTCCTTCATCACGTGTACCTATCCAAAGTTTGTCATCAAACACAGCCAATGTTCTTACAGCTTTGATTGCAGCAAGTTCTTTTTCGTTATTTTCAAATTTCCATGTAGAAAGACTAAACTTACGGACTCCATTATCCGTGCCAACATATAAATATTCGTCATCAGCCTGAATTATAGATTGTATTGTATTTTCATCAGGTAAATTCTTACCAAAATAGCATAGATGATAGTTGAAACCATTATAGTTTATCAAACCTCTTTTGGTACCTATCCACATCAAACCATTGTTATCTTGATATATTGTATTTACAATGTTCGCATCATAAGGCAATTTCAAATTTACAAAACAGTTCAAACTTGTGCTTTGACTGTTAGGATACAATAAATTTGACGCACTTGCATCTATAAACAAGAGCGCCAGAATGTTCAATACTATAAATGCAAAAGTTCTCATTCTAGCTATATATTCTAAACCTCTATTCTTATTTATACTCACACCACACCTATTTGGAGATTATATCCAGCATTCTGCACGATATTTTTAAACAACAGAGTTACCTATCGCAAAGCCTCTACCCTAGGAGCACAGTGTTGGTGATGAGGGATTAATTTCACTTGTTTCTGCTTCATAACCTATATACTGCCTAATTGTATAAACAGCAAATCATTGGCAAATTTACAACAAAAGATTAAAACAGCCAAATATTTCGGCGATTTTTTGCGCCAAACCTATAGGGTACTTTTCCGCCTCGATAGAACCAAGAGACTATATCCCTTAACGAAGAATCCTCCCTATAGTTGCATCTCAACCTTCGAGTTTTCCTTCCTATCCACTTTTGCCGTCTTCACCTGAGACACAATCCAAGATACCTTATTATATATAGATAGACACACTCAAAAACACGAAGAATATTGCATCCATTCTGAATAAGGATTCAATAAAAACAAGCAAATCGCATATAAAAACAGAAGCAAAAGCCACAAAAAACTACCATTCTGTGATATTTTCTATCATTTATCCTCAAAAAATAAACAAAAGATAGTAGATTATAGAAAAAATTGTGTAATTTTGCAAACGAAAACAAATGTAGGTTATCAGATGCGAAAAACTGCATTTTATAATAAATGTATTTTTATACAACACAGAATAGAATATATATAGTATTAATTAAATTACAAGAGAGAGATTCTTATGGAAAAAAGACTCATGATGTTTCTCGCCGGACTGTTTCTCAGTATAGGAATGGCCCTGGCTCAAACTCAAGTTACCGGTACTGTTACCGCAGCCGAAGATGGTGCTCCTATCATTGGTGCATCTATCAAGGTCGTTGGTACAAAAACGGGTACTGTTACCGATATGAACGGTAATTTCAAGATGGATGTTCCTGCCAATGCCAAGTTGGAAGTGTCCTACATCGGTATGACCACTAAAACCGTAAAGGCAGGTAAAAACCTAAACATTGTTTTGGGTGCCGACGAGCGCTCATTGGAAGAAATCGTAATCAGTGTGCCTTACGGTACACGTAAAAAAGCTTCCTTTACAGGTTCTGCAGGTATTGTAGGTGGAGAGAAGATTTCCTCTTCACAGGTTAGTAGCGTATCCAAGGCTTTGCAGGGTACTGTGGCTGGTCTTCAGTCATTCTCTACCAGCGGTCAGCCAGGTGAGGATGCCAGCGTCTATATCCGTGGTGTAGGATCCGTAAATGCCTCAACTACTCCACTTTACGTGGTAGATGGTATTCCATACGATGGTAAGTTGGCTAACATCAACAGCCAGGATATCGCTTCTGTCACCGTTTTGAAGGATGCTGCCGCAGCCTCTCTTTATGGTTCTCGTGCTGCCAATGGTGTAATCATGATTACCACCAAGCAGGGACAGGCAGGTGCAGCTCCTTCCATCGAATTGACAACCAAGTATGGTTTCTCTAGCCGTGCCGTAGCAGATTACGATCAGTTGAACACCGACGACTACTTCAAGTTGCAGTGGGAAGGTTTGCGCAACAAATACATCAACAACGGAAAGACAGAGGCAGAAGCTGCAACTTTAGCATCGGCAAACACAGTTAAGTCATTGGGTATCAATCCATACGGTACTGCTTATCCCGAGCCAATCGACCAGAATGGTAATCTGGTAGCCGGTGCTCACACCCTTTGGGATGACAGCTGGGAGGATGCCATGAGCCAGAATGCTCACTATACCGATTTGAGCGCCCGCATTTCCGGTGGTAGCAAGACCTCTAAATATTACATCTCTTTGGGCTACCTGGATGATCAGGGTGCTTATATCTGCTCAGGTTTCAAGCGTTACAATGTACGTACCAACCTGACCTCCGATCTGAAGTCTTGGTTGCAGGTGGGTATGAACCTCTCTGCCTCTCACTCTATCCAGAGTTATCCTAAGCAGAATGATACTCGTACCGACAACGTGGTATTGTTTGCCCGTCAGTTGCCTTCATTCTATCCGGTTTATGAGCGTGACCCAGAGACCGGTGCTTATCTCTACGATAACAACGGCAACAAGATTTATGACTATGGTAACTACCGTTCAGGATCATACGCAGGTATGAACCTCGCCCAGTCTATGCTTTACGACAAGCACGACCGCAAGCGTGATGCAGTTACTGCACAAGGTTTCGTTTTGGTGAAGCCGATGGAAGGATTGACTTACAAGATGACGATGAACCTCGACTACAACAGTCTGTTCACTCACGATTATACCAACCCTACCTACGGCAAGCGTCCTATCGGTTCTTCAGCTAAAGGCAACACCCGTACTACAGGTTTCACCATCAACAACGTGGTCAACTATCAGCATACCTTTGCTGAGAAGCACGACATCACCCTGATGGCTGGTCAGGAGTACTACGAGTACAACACCTCCAACTTCAGCGGTGAGCGTTCTAATGTGATTGCCGACGGTTACTATGAGCCAGACGTAGCTTCTACACTGGTAGATTTCGGTGGTAATGCCGACCAGTATAAGCTGTTGAGTTTCTTCGGTAACGCCGAGTACTCTTATATGAAGAAGTACTATGCATCCGTATCTTTGCGTTCTGATGGTTCATCACGCTTCCATCCAGATCACCGTTGGGGTACATTCTGGTCATTCGGTGGTTCTTGGCGCATCATCAACGAGAAGTTCATGGAGCCAGCTACCAAGTGGTTGAACAACCTGACTCTCCGTGCCAGCTATGGTGCCCAGGGTAACGACAACGTAGGCTACTATGCTTACCAGGCACTCTACAGCATCGGTAAGTTTGATGGAGAAGCTACCTTGCATGCATCTCGTCTGGCAACTCCTAACCTGACTTGGGAGACCAACCTGAACACCAACATCGGTGTAGATTTCAGCATGTTTGGCGATCGCCTCACCGGTACCATCGAATACTTCGAGCGTGCTTCCAAGGACCTGCTCTTCAGCCGCAGCCTGGTACCATCATCAGGTTTCTCAAGCATCGACGACAACATCGGTAAGCTGAAGAACTATGGTTGGGAGTTCACTCTCAGCGGCACTCCTATCCATACCAAGGACTGGATGTGGAAGCTGTCTGTGAATGCTACCACTTACAAGAACGAGATTGAGCAGCTCCCTACAGAAGTGATGTGGAGCGGCAGCAAGAAATGGGTGAAGGGCGGTTCGCTCTACGACTACTATCTCTATGAGTGGGCAGGCGTAAACCCTGACAATGGTAACCCACAGTGGTACTACTATGATAATGGTGTGAAGAAGGTGACAGAAGATTACAGCAGCCTTACATCTGACGATAAGGTGAAGTCTGGCTCTTCTCTTCCTGACGTAACCGGTGGTTTCTCTACCGACATCAGCTGGAAGGGACTCACACTCTCAGCCCTGTTCTCATACGCTATCGGCGGTAAGCTCTACAACAACGACTATACCAGTCTGATGGGTGTAGGTGGCTTGAACGGCAGCTCCAAGAGTGCCGACCTGATCAACCGCTGGACTCCAGAGAACAGAAATACCAACGTTCCGAAGATTGTAGATCAGCAGACCAGCTACTTCACCTCATCATCTACCAGATGGTTGGTTGACCGCAGTTATCTCCGCCTGAAGACCGTGACATTGAACTATTCATTGCCACACAGTCTCCTGGAGCCACTGACATTGAAAGATGTCAATGTATTCATTCAGGCAGAGAACCTGTTGACATTCAGTCATCAGCAGGGATTGGATCCAGAGCAGCCATTGAACGGTACTGTATCTTACCGCTATCCTGCTATGAAGACCATCTCATTCGGTATCAATGTAAAACTCTAAAATAGAAGTATCAAGATGAATAAATATATAACAAGAATGGGTGTGAGCCTCGCCTTGATGGCAACCACATTGTCTTCATGCGACCTGGATACCACCCCTACCACATCACTCGACTCTGATGCGGCATTCAAGACTACCACATACGCTGAGAATGTATTGAGAGGTGCCTGGAGTTATGCCTTCAATGAAGGACAGACTTATCAGTCTATTGGTATATTCTCTGTTCTCCTGAGCGATGACTTCATGGGCTCAGACTGTGTAAAGGCAAAGAGCTATGGCTACAGCCAATGCTACAACCTGACCGTAGGCTACGGTCGTGGCCAGCACAACTCCGTACTCTGGGATATCTGCTACGATGCCATCAACAACTGCAACAACATCATTGCCAACATCGACCAGGCTTCAGGTAGTGATACCGACAAGAACCGTATCAAGGGTCAGGCATACGCTACCAGAGGATATATGTATATGATGCTCGCATCACACTTCGCCTTCTCTGTAGAAAAAGATCCTAATGCGGTCTGTGTTCCTATCTACACAGAGCCAACAGATATGAACCAGGCTTTGACCGGCAATCCTGCTGCCAGCGTCAAGGAGGTATATGACCAGGCATTGGCAGACTTGAAGAAATCGGTAGAATTGATCCCTGAGAAGTATAATCGCGGTACAGATCCTACAGATTATTACAAGATCAACCAAACCGTAGCCATGGGTATTCTTGCCAGAACAGCCCTTTATGCACGTGATTGGCAAACAGCTTACGATTATGCCAGCAAGGTTTTGGAGAAGAACCCTTACCTGATGACTGAGGCTGAATACAAGAGCGGCTTCAACAACTGCAACAACGGCGAGTGGCTTTGGGGATATTCTGCAACACAGGATGACAACGATGCTGCCTACACCATGTTCTTCAAGGACAAGTCTCTGGATGGTTACGGCAGTCTCTGCGTAGATCCATTCTTCGTAGAAAACTATAACGATAACGACTACCGCAAGGATCTGTTCCAGGATTGGGGCTACACCGCACAGGGCGGTAAGGTAGTTCGTCTGCTGAACTCGAAGTTCGCCTTCCAGAACATTGACAATGGAATTACCGATATGGATCTGATGCGTACTTCAGAGATGTATCTCATCAAGGCAGAGGCAGCTTATTATCTCCACGACATCGATGGAGCAAAATCAGCTCTCTATACCTTGCAGCAGGCTCGTATGAAGGAGGGCAAGACAGCTCCTGAGATTACAGCAACCGGTGAGGATTTGCTGAAGGCTATCTGGCTGGAGCGCCGCCTGGAACTCTGGGGTGAAGGTTTTGCCATCACTGATATCATCCGTAACCAGCAGTCTATCGAGCGCAAGGGTTTTGAGGGTCCTGTCATCGTCAAGGAAGAAGATGAGGAAGGAAACATCACTACCGAAGACGCTACAGGTACCGGCCACGATGTTCTCAAGTTCAACGATGGTACAGACTTCTGTCCTAACAGCAAGTACTACCTCTATCGTATTCCTCTGAACGAGGAGCTTCAGAACCAGAACCTCTACAAGAATCATGAGAAGTTAGACTTCTATAGATAATACGTTTTAATAAATGAAAATTGTAAAGCCCTATATTCCTACTCGGATATAGGGCTTTTTTTATTCGGCGGCAGCGAATAAAATCAGAAATCTATACGCCACCAGTTCATCGTGGCATATAGACCCTTGTCGTTTTTATTCATTTTATCCATCGTATTGAATAAAATCAGTACTTTTTTATTCAATACGGATAATATATTGAATATTTTTTGTATCTTTGCCCCGGTTTAACCAATTCATCAGAAGAGAAATGAGAACAATTATCAATAACCAGAAAAAGGAACGGGATATTCTACTTTCCCGACCTTATCTTACACGTCATACCCAATATGATGTGGATGAACTGCTGGCAAGTAAGCAAATCAAGTTGATAACGGGTCCTAGAAGAACCGGCAAATCGACAGAGGCTTTGCTGATGCTGAAAGGCAGGAACTTTGCCTATCTGAATTTTGATGACGGCAAACTCCTGAGTGCATGGGACGATGATTTGGTTTGGGAAACACTACGTGCCGTATATCCCGACTTCGAGTATCTTCTGCTTGATGAGGTTCAGAATCTGGATGGTTGGGATTTGTGGGTCTCCAAGCTTTACCGTATGGGAATCAACATGGTTATTACGGGAAGCAACGCCAAATTGCTGAGCAGCGAAATGGCAACATTGCTCACTGGCAGATATATCCAGATAGAGATGCTGCCTTTCAGTCTTTCTGAATTCTTTATCTGGAACCACAGGAATCTTTCGGAAGTATCAGAGATGAAAGATAGCGTATCCGACCTCTCGCTTATAGCAGACTATCTGCACCATGGTGGCTATCCTGAGACTGTAGCAGCAAGAAGTCTGACCCAAAACTATCTCTCCACACTCTTTGATTCCATCATTTGGAAAGACATTGCCAAGCGCCATAAGGTACGCAATGTAGAGGATTTGAACAATCTGGCCATGTATCTGGTTTCTAACTTCTGCAATCCTTTCAGTGCCAACGAACTGGCAGAAGCGCTGGGATTTTCAAGCGTAGCAACCACCAAGAAGTTTATGGGATATTTAAGAGAACCCTACCTCTTGTATTATCTGCCACGTTACAACAACAAGTTGAAAATGATGAAGAAAGCTCCACAGAAAGTATATGTGGTTGACAATGGTTTTGTAGAAGCCAAGGCTTTTAGTGTGAGTGAGAACTTAGGCAGATTATTGGAGAATCAGGTTTTTATAGAGTTGGTTCGCAGGGAATATCATGCAGAAACATCGCTTTTCTATTATCGCTCCCGTAATGACAAGGAGACTGATTTTGTTACAAGACAGGGGGCTCATGTAGAAAGTCTTATACAAGTATGTTATGACCTCTCTTCCGAACGAACACTTAAGCGGGAGATAGATAGCATCATTGAATGTGCGGGAGAACTCAAATGTTCCAATCTGATTATTGTCACGATGAACGAGGAAAGGGTAATTGAGAAAAATGGATATCAGGTCAAGGTTTTGCCTATATATAAGTTTTAATGAGCGGCAACACTGCGGATGCCGATTCGCAACCAAGGGTCTATACGCCACCAGTTCATCGTGGCATATAGACCCTTGTCGTTTCACCGTGAGGTGCGATTTCAAGAGATGCTATGGGCTTG
>URYG01000021.1 GCA_900551985.1 uncultured Prevotella sp.
GGTCAAGGCGGCAACAGCACCAAGAAAGCGCCGCACAACAGCTGTTGTGCGCTTGCACATCAGGTGATGTGCGCTTGCATAGCAGCTGTTGTGCAAGTGTTTTTCAGCTGTTGTACGATAAAAAAAGACCATCTTCCCAATGCCGGGAAAATGGTCTCTTGTATCTTTTCTCTGTACTTTATCCTTTCCACAATCCGTGGAGATTGCAGTATTCGCGAGCTGTAACATCCTTGGCTTCAGCGCTTGTCATGAAGATGGCTTCCGGCTTTTCGCCCGGCTTCAATTCATGGCGAAGCACATCGGTAGGGGTGAGCAGCTCTATCCACTGGATGTAATGCTCCGGGAGCATCGGATGCTCCACGCTTCCTACTGTTACGCGGTAACCGCCCTCGATAGGTTCTATCACTGGTACGTGCTTCTCCTTGGCGCCATCGCTGGTGTTTTCCTTCATCAGCTTCATCGGCTGGCCACAGCAGCTGAGCACGGCTCCTGGGTTTACTACTTCTACCACGTTGCCGCAAACCTGGCAGCGGTAGATTTCTCTAATCTTCGTCATAATGGTTCCTCCTATTATTTTATGAATGTATTGCCCGAATATCAGGCATTTCATTCTGATGATTTCTTTGCTAGGATTTCCTTCGGGTGATTCCCCAAAAGAGCCTTATTCCTCTACAAGGCTGAAATCGTCCTTGCCTACTCCGCAAAGAGGGCAAACCCAATCATCTGGGATATCCTCGAATGCAGTACCTGGAGCGATGCCGCCCTCTGGATCTCCTACTTCTGGATCATAAATCCAACCACAAACGTCACATACATATTTCTTCATAATGTTTCCTTTCTTCTTTTTTATATTAATAATCTTGTTCTTGTAGCCGTTATTAGAAAAGTACTGCTGCATATCTGGGAATATCCTATTATTCAGATGCTTTACCGCACTTCTTTCTGACCGACAATGCAAAGATACGAATACTTTTTCTAACTTCCAAATAAAATTGAATAAATTATAATTTTATTATATCTTTTAAATTCTAGTAACATTGTTTCTTTCCCCTAAAACTCCTTTCTTATCCCCATTCCTGGTCTTCCTTATTCTCGCTGCAGGCATCTTTTTTATCCTATATATAGAGTTTTTTGTGTTTTATCGCTTTGCTCTGAAAAAAAAGTTGTATATTTGCACCATCATAACTAACTATAACAATTTTATTATGGGAATTAAAATGAATTTCAAGTCACAATTATGTGCCGCAATCCTTACTTTGGGTTGCTCTTGCCTTTCGGCTAATGCCATGGTTGCGAATGATGCTGCCAAGGAAAACAAGGCTCAGCATTATCAGCCATCAGCAGAAAACCTGGAATCACGCAAACAGTTCCAGGACGATAAGTTCGGTATCTTCCTGCATTGGGGATTGTACAGCATGCTCGCTACCGGAGAATGGACAATGACCAATAAGGACCTGAACTACAAGGAATATGCCAAGCTGGCTGGCGGTTTCTATCCTTCTAAGTTTGATGCTGCCAAATGGGTGGCTGCCATCAAGGCTTCAGGTGCCAAGTATATCTGCTTCACCACTCGCCACCACGAGGGATTCTCTATGTTCAAGACCAAGTATTCTGATTATAATATCGTAGATGCTACTCCTTTCCGCCGCGACATCGTGAAGGAGCTGGCTGATGAGTGCCACAAGCAGGGCATCGCTTTGCACTTTTATTACTCTCATATCGACTGGTATCGTGAGGATGCCGTTTGGGGAAGAACGGGTAGAGGTACAGGCCGCCCTAACCCAGAGGGTAACTGGAAGAGCTACTATCAGTTTATGAACAACCAGCTTACTGAGCTTCTTACCAACTACGGTAAGGTGAGATGTATCTGGTTTGACGGATTGTGGGATCAGGATCAGAATCCTAACTTCGACTGGCAGTTGCCTGAGCAGTATGAGCTGATTCATCGCCTGCAGCCAGGTTGCCTGATTGTGAACAACCATCATTCTGCTCCTTTCGAGGGCGAGGATGTTCAGGCATTCGAGCGTGACCTTCCTGGTGAGAACAAGGCTGGATTGTCTGGTCAGGATATCAGCCGCCTGCCTCTCGAAACCTGCGAGACGATGAACGGCATGTGGGGTTACAAGATTACCGATCAGGATTATAAATCTACCAAGACGCTGGTACATTACCTGGTGAATGCAGCTGGCAAGAATGCCAACCTGCTGATGAACATCGGCCCTCAGCCAGATGGTGAGCTTCCAGCAGTAGCATTGGAGCGCCTGGCAGAGATGGGTGAGTGGATGAAGACTTACGGCGAAACCATCTATGGTACCCGTGGTGGCATCGTGGCTCCTCATGATTGGGGTGTTACTACCCAGAAGGGCAACCGTCTTTTCGTTCATATCCTGAACCTGAAGGATAAGAGCCTCTTCCTGCCTCTCGGAAACAAGAAGGTGAAGAAGGCATTCGACTTTGCCAGCAAGAAGCCGGTGAAGGTTCAGAAGTGCGAAGGTGGCGTGCTCCTGAATCTCGGAGAGGTTCCTACAGAGATGGATAAGGTTGTGGAAATCGCACTCTAAGATTGTGTGAATAATATATTGGAAAAGTGTCGTAATCTCCTGGTATATTGGAGATTGCGACACTTTCTTGTTTTGTGGGAAAAACTATCCCAAAAGGTTGGCGATGGTTTGCTTTACTCTTTCTGCGGAAGTGACAGGAGAGTTGCTTTCATCAGCGCCCTCGGCACCCATATACACGTTGGTATTGAGCAGCTTCATCTTGCTAGGCACGTTGACTCTTGCCGAGAAGTGATATTCGTGGATACCTGTAGCATCGAAGATGGTGCGGATGTTATCCTCGTTAACGCCACATCCGGCAAGGAGGATGATGCGTCCGGCTGCTGCCTGCCTGAGCTCTGAGAGAAGCGCTACGCCTTCTACTGCCTTAGGTTGCTGACCCGATGTAAGGATGCGGTCGCAACCCAGGGAGATGATGTCTTCCAAGGCTTTCTGAGGGTTGGCTGCACGGTCGAAGGCACGGTGGAAGGTAACGCTCATCGGCTTCAGTTCTTTGCCGTCTTTCGCCTGTTCGTCACAGCCTTTCGCCAGTTCCACGAGTCGGCGGTTCGCCTCCATATCCACCTCTCCGTCTTCTGTGAGGCATCCTATCACTACGCCATCCACGCCCAGTTTTCTGCAGAGGCGGATATCCTCCTCCATGCGTTCAATCTCCAGCGGAGTGTAGAGAAAATCGCCACCACGAGGGCGGATGATGACGTGGAGCAAGGTCTTATCCAGCAACTTTCGGGCAACCTTTATCTCGCCATACGATGGGGTAGTGCCACCCTCAGGTATGCCTGCACACAGTTCCACACGGTTGGCTCCCCCTTCCTGCGCAGCCAGACAGCTTTCTACGCTGTTGGCGCATATTTCAAACTTAAAATCGTCTCTGTTCATAGTTTCTAATTTTTCTTTCTATTTTAGTTATTTGATTATTACTAATTTTTTCTATTTTTACTTGATTTCTCAATTTTTGCTGCAAAGATAACATTTTTTCTTTTGGGGATGGCTATTATTTCGAAAAAAAACATTATTTTTGCAGAAAGTTTATAACGAGACATCAATATATTAACTGGAAAATAATTATAGTAATTAAAAAGCTAACTAACAATGAGAAAGTTTTTAGTAATGTTCGCCATTACATTCTTAGCCTCTTGGCAGACAATGTTGGCAGCAAACGGCCACTTCATTACCGATGCAGCTTATCGCACGAAAGTGGAAACGGCCTTCAAACAGAAGGTAAATCTTGTAGGTAAGCAGTTTTATGACCAGAAGATGCTCAAGAAGCAGAAAGCTACAGCCGATGAGCAGGGAGCCTTGCAGTTCCTCTATGCCTACATGCCTGTGGCTGATGTAACCGACTATCCTACCAGCTTCTTCCTGGAGAATGTGCGCACCAGTTTCGAGGCACGCCAGCAGATGGCTTGGGGAAACAAGGTGCCTGAGTTGCTCTTCCGCCATTTCGTGCTCCCTGTGCGCATCAACAATGAGAACCTGGATAATTCGCGTATGGTATTCTTCAAGGAATTGAAGGAGCGCGTAAAGGGTATGGGTATGAAGGATGCTATCCTCGAGGTGAACCACTGGTGCCACGAGCTGGTAACCTATCAGCCATCCGACGGCCGTACTTCAGCACCTCTTTCTACCATCCGTTCGGCTTACGGCCGCTGCGGTGAGCAGAGTACCTTTACGGTAGCTGCCCTGAGAGCGATCGGCATTCCTGCACGCCAGGTTTATACCCCACGCTGGGCACATACCGACGATAACCACGCCTGGGTAGAGGCTTGGGCAGACGGAATCTGGTATTTCCTGGGTGCCTGCGAGCCGGAAGCTGTACTGAATCTGGCTTGGTTTAATGCTCCTGCATCCCGTGCGATGCTGATGCATACCAAGGCGTTCGGCGACTACAATGGTCCTGAGGAGGTAATGCTCCGCACTTCCAACTATACCGAGATCAACCTCATCGACAACTACGGTTCTTCTGCCCGCATCGACTTCGAAATCGTAGATGCAGCAGGCAATCCTGTAGATGGAGCCAAGGTGGACTTCAAAATCTACAACTATGCAGAGTTCTGCACCGTAGTAACCAAATATACAGGTGCTGATGGTGCCACCTTCCTTTCTGCCGGCAAGGGCGATATGATGATCTGGGCATCCAAGAACGGCAAGTACGGCTTTGCCAAGGCATCTTTCGGCAAGGACAAGAAGGTGGTGGTTCGCATGGATCATCAGGTAACAGCTTCTGGTGCTGAGCAGAAGACCATCCTCTTCCGCGATTCCTTCGATATCGTTCCTCCTCCAGAGCATGCCAACATCCCAGAGGTATCTGCCGAGGCAAGAGCCAAGAACCTGGAGCGCTTTGCCTATGAGGATTCTATCCGTCACGCCTATCTTGCTACCTTCTACAACAAGGAGAGTGCATTGCAGGCTCTGAAGGATAATGGTCTTGCAGCAGGTTCTGAGGAGAATACCCAGAAGATAGTGAAGTATCTGGTAGGTTCAAGCGGCAACCACCGTGTCATCCTCACCTTCCTGAAGAATCACAAGGATCGTATCGACCGTGCCGTCAAGCTGCTCGGTACCTTGAGTGCCAAGGACTTGAGAGATATGCAGATGGATATCCTGGAAGATAACTTCAATGCCAAGAGCGACCAGCTTTCTCCTCGCGTGGAAAACGAGATGATCATCACTCCGTTCAAGCAGTTCTTCGAGAAGGAGTTTGCCAAGCAGCAGGTTGCCTTCAAGAACAATCCTAATCTCCTGGTAGAGTGGGTGAAGAAGAATATCCGCATCAATCCAGACCTGAAGGCGCTGCAGATTGCCCAGACACCTATCGGCGTATATCGTTCACGCCTTACAGATGCCCGCTCTCGCAAGGTATTCTTCGTAGATGTAGCCAGAAGCTTGGGCATCGAGGCTCAGGTGGATGAGGTGACCAAGAAGACTCAGTATAAGAATGCCAATGGTGGCGAATGGATTGACGTAGATTTCGACAATGCCGTGCAGAAGGCTTCTGCCATGGGCAAGTTCGTGATGAACTACAAGGATAATGGTGCTGTGGATGATCCTAAGTACTACAGCCACTTCACTATCCACCGCATCAATCCTGATGGTTCTACTTCGCTTCTGGAGTATCCTGAGGAGGGTTGTACCTGGAGCGGTACCTTCAAGAATGGTGTAGATCTGGATGAGGGCGACTATGCCCTGGTATCAGGTACCCGTCTTGCCAACGGTGGTGTGCTGGCAGAGATGCAGCTGTTCCATGTCAAGCAGGGTGCTACTACCCAGGTGAATATGAACCTGCGCAGTTCTGAGACAGAGATTACCGTGAAGGGTAACTTCAATTCTGAATCCAAGTTCATCCTCTTGCCAAGCAATCAGGAGGTTAGCCTTTTGAGCCAGACAGGTCGCGGCTACTTCGTAACAGGTATGATCGGTGTAGGTCAGGAGCCAACCAACCACGCCTTGAAGGACATCGCCAAGGTGGCACAGGTATTCGAGAAGTGGGGTCGTCCTATCGTTATTCTCTTTGAGGATGAGGCATCAGCCAAGAAGTTCAGAATCTCAGAGTTCCCTGGTTTGCCAAAGAACATCATCTTCGGTATCGACAAGGATGGTTCCTGCCGCAAGGAGATGGTGGAGAACATGAAGCTTCAGAACAAGAACCTGCTCCCAATCTTCACGATTTCTGATACCTTCAACAGAGTGGTATTCCTCTCTCAGGGTTATACCATCGGATTGGGTGAGCAGCTGGAATCAGTGATCAAGAGATTATAAAAGCTGAGCGTTTCAGCGTTTCACTTCATTTTACGCTAGTACTTTTTTGCACGGGAGATAGTGCAAACTCTATATAAAAATAAAAGCCCAGAGCATTCCGCCTGGGCTTTTATTTTTGAATCCTTCTTTTATTCTGCTATTTCTATCTTCTATAGCATCTACTTCTTCACAGAGATGGTTTTGATTTCTACCTGCATATCCTTGTCGGCTGTACGGTTCTTGGTAAGCCACTTCTGGAAATCCTCGTACTTCAATTCTCTAGGCAAACCGGCTACGGCATTGTCTATCGCCTTGATGAATGGGTTAGGCGAACTGATAACATAGATATAATTCGTTTCTGCCGCCTTTTCACAGGTCATCTTATATTCATCTACATCTGCCGGCTGAAAGAGCGGTGCAGCCGTCTTGGAATTGAAAAATACGTATCTCGTGTTGGCATCTATCCTCACCTTGCCATCCTGCGATGACTGATAAGGCAGCAGACAGTAGGCATTCTTGCTGTCATCTATCAGATAAACGGCTACGTATCCCTTGGTAGATGACTGGTAGGAGAGATAGAGTTCGTCGCCACTCTTGAAGTTGTCGCTTTCGAATCTGTCTTCTGTGCCGTTTCTCAGAATCTTTGCCGCGAAACTGTTCTGTGTGGCAACCAGCTCCCGCGCTTTTCCGCTTACCGAGCATTTCACCACCAGCATGCCCTGCTCGTAGCTGATCTCGTACTTAGGTTCGCCGATGGTTTCCAGCCATTCGCCCTTCACATCACTGCTGCTCAGCGAGGTGAAATCCGTCTGGGTAGAGCCGTTGGTATTGTTCATCAGGGTAGCGTTATGCTGCGCCACCACGGTGCCGAACTCATCGCCCAGGGCTTGAATCTGCGCTCTGCTCAGAGCCGTCTTCTTGGCTTGCTCCAGCGATACGTTTTCCGGTGCATGGTAGATGTATTCTCCGTGCACTTTCCTGGTGCGCTGGGCATAGCTGGTTGTAGCTACGCCCAGGAGCATCAGAATCATCACAAAAATGTAGTGTCTCATCCTTGCTGATTTTTTAATGTTATTCTTATTTCAGCTTCAGCTCTTTCCATCCTGCTGCAAGCGAGGTAGAAGGAGTGGCGGTAGGTGTCTGAACCTTGCGGTTGATAACCACCGACTGCTGCTTCACATTCTCAGAGATGTAGCTTTCGAGTTCACCGAGGCTTACCTCACCCTTGGTTTCCTGGAGTTTCTTCAGGAGATAGTAGGTGAAGAGGCCATGACCCTTGGCTGAGTATGGGAACGCGGTTTCATCGCCCGATGCCGCACTGAATACCACCATGTTGCCACGTGGATCTTCCTGCTTAGCCTTCAGCGCTACGCCACGGGCAGAAGCCAGCATACCTTCCTCGCGCTTTGAACCGCTGAAGCAGGCATCCAGGAACACCACAATCTCCTTAGCCTTGGTAGAACCCAACTCGGCATAGAGCTTGTTCAGAGAGTAGCAACCTTCTGTCTGCGTGCCGTCGGCATCGGTAGGAAGCAGGTAGGCATCCTTCGTAGATTCGTTAGGAATACCATGACCGGCATAGTAGAATACGATGTTGATGTCGCCGTTGAATGCGCTGGCGATGTTCTTGATATCGCGCATGGCGCGGAGCATCGTACCGTATGATGCATCCGCATAGTAGCGTACGTTTTCTGCCGGCATACCCAGGGTCTTCTCGCAGTACTTGGAGAAGGCAAGACCATCGTTCAGAGCCAGTGGTACGCCTGCCACATTGCTGTAGTTCTGGTTGGCAATGACCACGGCAAAGGTCTTGGTGTTGCTGGTTGGGTTCTCAGGAATATTTTCATCCACATCCGATGTTCCCAGCTTCACGTTCTGCTGCTGTACCGTCTGCTTGTTGGCATTCTCGTTGGATGCCAGCATATTGGCATTGATAGGGTCGAAGTGTACCTCTACGTTGGTGGCGGTATAGTTGAGCGCTGCTGCGTTATCGTACTGATACTGCTTGCCCGATGGGGTGATGATGGTGAGCTTGGCGAGTGCCAGGTGATCCTTGTCGATGAAGTACTCTGGATTCTTAAACTGCATGCCGTTCCAGTTGGAAGCGAAGATGCGTGCCTCGTTGTTGGCTCTTGGCACCGGTACGATCATCTCGCCGAGATCAGGCGATGTTACCAGGAATACCTCGTGGTCGGCATCGTATGGCTTCAGTTCCAGATGGCGCAGGTTTACTCTCGATTCGTACTTGCTGATGTATTCCTGCTGCGCAAGTCGCTGCATTTCAGTAATTTTGGCATCGCGGTTCTTCTCGGTCATGCGGGCACGATATTCATCCAGCGTCTCGTAGCTGTCCTTCTTCTGCCACTTGTCGATGCGGTTTTCGATGAATGGGATGGCGAAGGCAGAGTAAGCCGGGATTCCCTTCTCCTCTGCAGCACTCTGCTCGCTGCTTTGTGTCTGTGTCTGAGGCGCTGCGGCAGCGATGGTTGGCTTAACCTCTCCATTGAACTCGATGAGCTGAGGAATCACATTCGACTCGATCTTACCACCTCCGAGCGAAGCCAGCTTGTTGTTGATGATGTTGAAGTTTTCCTTATCACCTACACACTTGTATGCGATGGCGAGTGCCTGGGTGTATTTCAGCGAAAGAGGGTCGCTGATGATGATGTTCTTGATGTGACCTATGGAATAGGTGAAATAATCCTTATATACGGTCTCCAGGTCCTTGATGTGAGGATCGTTTTCCTTGAGTTCCAACGCCTGGTTATAGTTTTGCACACCTATGTTGTAGTTGTTGATAGCCAGGTGCTTCAAAACATCAAGAGCCTTAGGATGAGCTACTTGCAGTTTCTTGTAGATGTCAAGTGCCTGCTCGAAATGGTGACCTTCCTCGTAGAGTTTTCCCTGGATGTTGAGCAGGGTTTCATCGTCTGGGCGGAGGGTAAGGCCCTTGCCTACGAACTTCTGGAGGTTGGCATTGTCCTTGTGGTCGATACACAGATTTACTGCCGACGAAATGATATCATAGTCGGTAGGATAGTTATCAGATGCCTGTTCGAGAGTGATGACGGCAAGCTGATATTTATTGGATTGTGCGCAAGCCTTGATGAGGTTGACGAATACCGATTTGCGGTACTTCTCGTCACCCGAACGGAGATAAGCTTGCAGGTATGGAATAGCTTCCTCATACTGGCGGCGGTTTACCAGATTGGCTGCCGCAAAGTAAGAGAGCTGTGAATAGGCATTTTGAGAGGTGTAGCCACCATCGGCAAAGTCGGATAAGCCGACCACATCCACGTAGGCGCGTGCAAACTTGATGGCGTTTCCTGTGCTCTGGTTGTTACTGTTGTAGGCAGCGGCATTAGGCAGGAAGGCAATGATATTCTTCATGTTGGCCATCGCCTGTGAATATTCGGCACTCGTCTTCTCCGAGTGGGTAATGATGGCATAAGTTGCCGTATAGCAACGATATAGCGCATCGTACATCTGGGATTTGTCCTCGTCCTTGTTGGCGAGCTGAACAAACTCTCTGTAGGCGTCATTAGAGTCAGTTATCGTCTGGGCAGCCAGTTTGCTGCCCGACGATAAGAGTAAAATAGATATTGCAATAAATACTTTCTTCATTATATATAAAAATATGTATATGTCTTTTAGAATGTACAGCCGTACATCTTAGAATACATCAATATTAGAATACATCAATAAAGGTGAACTTCACGCCGATTCGGCGGTATTCTCCACCCTTGTTCTCAGATACTTCGATATAAGTATCATAAGAGGTCTTCATCTTCTGGAGTGCTGGGATATTCTTCTCGATATAATCCTTCACACCCATGGCACGCAAGTAAGCCAGCTGATCGTTCTCGCCGATACCGGTAGATTTGGTTACGGTGATATTGCTCAGTTCGCCGTTCTTGTGTACTGGTTCCTGCTCGAAGTCGCCATAGCAGCCATCGTATGCCACGGTGCGGCTGAATGGCAAGGCATCTGCCATACCGGTAATCTGGATCTTCACCTGCTTGCCCTCTGCGGTATATTTGGCGAAATCTTCCTCCAATGCCTTCTTCACGATGGCGAGCATTGCCTGAGCGGCATTGGATTCTTCTACCTTGAAGCGACCTGGTGCAAAGTCATCCTTGGCAGAGAACTCCTCATCTACTGTATAAGATACATCTACATCATAGTTGAAGATGTTCTTACCTGATGCATCGGTGGCGTTGGCTACCTTGGTGTGTACATCAATCTTGGTATGATCGGAGATGATGTTCTGCTCCTGGGCATTCTTCATGATCTTGTTCTTGATTTCCTCAAGCTTCAACTCCTCCATCTTGGCTCCCTGAAGCTGCTCGAATGGTACGAAGTTGTCGTCTGACTCCAAGAATGCCAATGACTTACGCTCGGTGTTGTCGAACACGTATTTCTTACCGGTCTTCTTGTTGATAACCTCGGTATATACAAGCTCGAACTCATCCTTGTCGTTCAATCCATACTGGGTATTGGTGAATTCCAGGCTTCCTGCATCCATGCCCTCCAATTCGCTAACAGGTACTGTCAGGTAGATGCTTGGCATGTTGTTGAATTCCAGGGTCAACATGTTCATGTCTGAGTTATAGTTACCGAGCTTTACGTCGGATGTGGTGAGGAGATTATCTGCCATGTTGGTAGCAATCTGAGACTCGAAGAGACGCATCTGCTTCAATCTTGACTCCTCGTTTACACGGGCATTGTAGTCGTCAAGGCTCTCGCCTTCCATACGCTTCATCCACTCATCCATACGGCTGTTCAACTCATTCTTCAGCTTCTCCTGACGGTTAGGACTCAGGAATCCTACCGGGGTAAAGACGATTCCGCTGGTATAGTTGTGTACCAGGTAGATATCATTCTTCACGTTCTTTGAGAAGTTGATGTACTTGATTCCGCCTTCCTTGGCATCCACGTACTGGCGGTCGTCCTCATTGAGCAGGTTGATGAAAGCCACACGCTGGTCGCCTGTTACGATAGCCAGATACTTGTTTTCCGGGTGGAAGAAGCATCTTTCAGCGATACCCATGGCATCGAAGTGCTTGCTCACAGTGAAAGTCTTGGTATCATATACATCGCAGGTTCCGTCTGCTGCGAGAACAGCCATCTGCTTGCTGTTGCTTGAGAAGGCTACGTCCTTGAAATCAGCCTTGAGCGGAAGGGTAGTGCGCACGGTTTCATTCTCCAGATTGATGACCTGAAGCTTATCCTTGGTGCTGGCGATGAGGAAGAATCCGTTAGGGCTTGCATCGAGACGGGTTGCTGGTTCGTTGATGGCGAAACTCTTTACCTCGCGTGTCTTGCGGGTTTCAAAGATGTGGATTTTTGAATCCGATCCCATCACGTAGAGGAGCTTGGCGTTTGGTGAATAGCAGATAGCCAATGGCTTGAACAGCTTGCTTGTGGCAATCTTGCCCAGATGCATATCCTTCTTGATCAAACTGAAAATATCAATCGTATTCTTATCCTTCTTGCTGTCGATGAAAGCATAAGAGCTACCACTAGGGTTAATGGAGAGTGCGTTGATGTGATGACCGGTGTACATCAGGTAGTTACGCATGTTGTAGATCTCCTTACCATTGTAGTAGTAATAACCGCTATAGTAGTTAGCAAGTCCTTCTGGTACCTTATCGAATTTTACCTTGATTTCGTGCAGCTGCTTTTTCTCAGCCTCCTGTGCAGAGAGGCTGAGTGCAGTGCATCCTAACAGGCATGCTATTGCCAATGTAGTCTTTTTCATGTGATATTTCAAATATTATTTTGTTCCCAATACGTTATCAAGTTTCTTGTGAAGCTCCGCACTCTCGTTTTCGAGGCTCTGGCGGATGGCATTCTTGGCTGCAGCCTTAGCCATGGCTCCATTGTATGCGATGCGGACGAGTACTTCCTTGTTCTTGTTCTTCAAGGTGCGGTAGCACTCCATGACTGTGATAGTTCTGCCGATGCTCTGTACGATGAGGCTCTTGCTGGCCATGATACTCTTGGTAACGGTAACTGCTTCTTCCATGGCAAGCTGCTGGGTAGCTACAGAGTTGTCTATAAGACCTGAAACTTCTGTCTGGATCTGAGCAGCAAGGTTCTGCTTGGCCAGTTCCATGGCTTGCATCTTGGCACCGTCATAGTTCTCACCGATACTCATGGCTTCACCCATGATGTACATTGGGTACATGGCTTCGTCGTACTGATACTGCATAGCGTATGACTTATCCAACTGCTTTTCCAGTGGGAGTGCACCTGGAGCAGTCTGCCAGCCTTCTTTCTGAAGCTTCTTGGCTTCTTTCTTAGCAGCCTTTGATGCTTTCTCATTGAGTTCCGACTTAGATGCCTTGAGCATCTCCAAGCGTTCTTTTCTTAAGTCCTTAGCATTCTGTGCCTGGGCAAATGAGCTGATAGGCGCTGCCATCAGGCAGAGCAAACCTACAAGAAAAAATAGATGTTTCATAAGCTTTGATTTTTTTATATTATCATTATTCTTTTTCTTTGCAAAGGTAGGGAAAAAAAGCCAATATCTGTTGGTTCATTTTGGTTCAATTCTCCTTGCCTTACCTATACTTGATAGATTTCTGCTACAAATATACAAAAAAATAATAAAAGAATCTCATAAACCTATAAAAAAAGCTGCAAATGGCTCGTTTTTTACCATTTGCAGCTATTTTTTGTTTATTTGAACGCTAGGAAACGCTTCTTCTTGTTGCTCTTTGAAGTCTTTCTTCTTTCTTTTGAAGTCTTTTCCTAAAGAGCTGATGCTCTTTTTAATGCGCTTCCAGCCAGTTCTTTCCCCAGCCGGCATCCGCAATCAGAGGAACCTTGAGCTTGTAGGCATTCTCCATTTCCTCTATCACGATTTTCTCAACCTTCTCTTTTTCCTCAGGATAGACAGAGAAGTTGAGTTCATCGTGTACCTGGATGATCATCTTGCTCTTGATGCCCACTGCCTTGAATCGGTTGAAGATCTTCACCATGGCAACCTTGATGATGTCGGCTTCCGATCCCTGGATAGGGGCATTGATGGCATTGCGCTCTGCGAAGCCTCTTACGGTGCCGTTCCTGCTGTTGATATCCGGCAGGTAGCGGCGACGGTGGAAGAGGGTTTCGGCATAGCCTTTCTCCCTGGCTATCTCTTTCGACTTCTCCATATAGGCATGTACGCCCGGGAAGGTGCGGAAGTAATCTTCTATGATTTGCTTCGCCTCTCGGTTTTCGATGTTCATACGTTGGGCAAGGCCGAAGGTGGTGATGCCGTAGATGATACCGAAGTTGGCCGTCTTTGCTTTCTTGCGCTGGGCATCGGTTACGTCCTTGATGTCTTCATGCCAGATCTTAGCTGCAGTGGCTGCGTGGATGTCTGATCCTTCCAGGAATGCTTCTACCATATTAGGATCCTCACTCAGGTGTGCCATGATGCGGAGCTCTATCTGGGAGTAATCTGCTGAAAAGAACAGACAACCCGGCTCTGGGATAAAACATCTTCTTATCTCCTTGCCATCATCGTCGCGCACAGGGATATTCTGCAGGTTCGGATCGCTGGATGACAGACGACCCGTAGCGGTGATGGTTTGGTTGAAAGAGGCATGAATATGACCTGTACGAGGATTTATGAGCTTAGGGAGGGCATCTACATAGGTTCCCAATAGTTTCTTTAATCCTCTGTAGTTCAGTATCTCATCGATGATAGGACTCTTGCTGCGCAATTGCTGCAATACTTCCTCGCTCGTTACGTACTGTCCGGTCTTCGTCTTCTTTGGCTTTTCCACAATCTTCATCTTACCGAAGAGAATCTCGCCTACTTGACGTGGAGAACCGATATTGAATGATTCGCCTGCCAACTCATAGATATGATGTTCTATCTCATTGAGTCGGTTGGTTAAATTATTAGACGTTTCCTTCAATGTATCTGTATCGATGCATACGCCATTCATCTCCATGTGGGCAAGAACTGGCACCAACGGCATCTCCACATTCCAGAATAAGTCCTCGCACTCTATCTCCTTGAGCTTTGGTTCGAGCACATTCTTCAGGCGCAGGGTGATGTCGGCATCTTCTGCTGCATACTCGTAAACTTCTGCCGGAGACAGGTCGCGCATCGATTTCTGGTTCTTTCCCTTAGGGCCTATCAACTCTTCTATGTGAACCGTCTGGTATTTGAGATATACCTCGGCAAGGTAATCCATATTGTGATAAAGCTCCGGCTGGATGAGGTAATGAGCAATCATCGTATCGAACATCTTTCCCTGTATCTCCACTCCGTAATTCATCAGCACTTCGTAATCGTACTTGATGTTTTGTCCCACTTTCAGGATTTCCGGGTTCTCGTAGAGCGGTTTGAAGATGTTTACGAATTTTAAGGCTTCTTCACGTTTTGCAGGAATTGCTACGTAGAAAGCCTCTTTCTCCTTTACCGCAAAGCTCAATCCCACCAATTCTGCATCTACTGCGGAGGTGGAAGTGGTCTCTGTATCTAAACTGAGAATCTGCTTTGTAATCAAATAGTCAAAAAGATTTAGTGCATCTCCTTCTGTTTCAATGAGTTTGTATGTGTGACTAACCGTTTTAAGGGTTTCAAAACTCGTGTTTTCTTGCTCTTCCTGACCATCGTCTTGCTGTGCGCCAAAGAGATCAAGCTCTCCTGTAGACTTTGTTTGCACTTTTTGAGGTTTTTTAAGAACACGCTTGGCGAACGACTTAAACTCCAGATCGGTGAAGATTTCATCCAGCTTGGCATTGTCTGGTTCTTCCAGTTTCAGATCTTCCATCTTGAGCTCTACCGGTACGTCGGTTCTGATGGTTGCCAGGAACTTTGAAATCTTTATGTCCTCTATGGCACCCTCTACTTTCTCACGAAGCTTGCCTTTCACCTCGGAGCTGTTTTCTATCAATCCCTCTACGCTTCCAAACTGGTTGATGAGTTTGATGGCTGTCTTCTCTCCAACACCCGGGCATCCAGGGAAGTTGTCGGCAGAGTCGCCCATCAATGCCAGAAGATCGATAACCTGGAGTGGGGAAGAGATGCTGTATTTCTCTTCAATCTCAGCAACGCCTAACTTCTCGTAACCACCGCCATGGCGAGGTCGGAACATAAATACGTTGTCTCTTACCAGCTGGGCATAATCCTTATCCGGTGTGAGCATATAGGTTTCGATACCCATCTCGCCTGCCTTCAATGCAACGGTACCAATGATATCATCCGCCTCGAAACCATCCACCTGGAGGATAGGAATATGATAAGCCTCCAGGATATTCTTGATGATAGGTACCGAGAGCTTGATGTCTTCCGGTGTCTCTTCTCGCTGTGCTTTATACGCAGGAAAAGCTTCGTGACGGAAGGTTTTGCCATGGTCGAAAGCCACCGCAATATGGGTTGGCTTCTCCTTGGTGAGTATCTCGTTGAGGGTATTGCAGAAGCCCATTACACACGAAGTATTAAGTCCCTTCGAATTGATTCGAGGGGCTTTCATAAAGGCATAATACGACCTATAAATGAGCGCATATGCATCTAAAAGGAACAATTTATCCATAATATTCATTTTTATGGTGTAAAATTACTAAAAAAATGCGATATTTCAAGAATAAATGCGTAATTTTGTATCAAATTTCAGAATTAATGGACTATTTATCACTTATTAAGCAGCCTATTGAGGCAGAATTGGCAGATTTTGTTGATTTGTTCAACAAATCTTTGATGCATAGCGATGGCCTTCTTTCCCAGGTGCTCGACCATATCCGTCAGCGCGCTGGTAAACGAATGCGCCCTATGCTCATCCTGTTGATGGCACGAAATTTCGGCAAGGTTTCAGAGGTTACCCAGCATTCAGCAGTCGGTTTGGAGTTGCTCCATACCGCCTCTCTTGTGCATGATGATGTGGTAGATGAAAGCGGCGAGCGTCGTGGCCAGGCAAGTGTGAATGCTACTTATAATAATAAGGTAGCCGTACTGGTGGGTGACTATATTCTTTCTACCGCTTTGCTCAATGTTTCCTATTCACACTCCGAGGAAATCGTACGCTATCTGGCAGAATTGGGTCGTATCTTGTCGAATGGCGAGATACTTCAGCTCAACAGTATTAGTAATGATGAAATCTCAGAAGAGATATATTATCAGGTAATCAAACAGAAAACAGCTGCTCTCTTTGAGGCTTGTGCAGGTATTGGTGCAATGTCAACCCATGCTTCTGCCGTAGAGATTGAAGAGGCTAGGCGTTTCGGTCAGAACCTGGGTATTATCTTCCAGATTCGTGATGATATCTTTGATTATTACGACTCCAAGGAGATAGGTAAACCTACAGGAAATGATATGACCGAGGGTAAGCTTACGCTTCCTGTAATCTATGCCTTGAAATCTACTGGCGATGAGGAGATGCTGAAGCTTGCACGAAAGGTGAAGGCTCGTACAGTATCCCGAGAGGAGATAGCTCAGCTGGTAGCATTTACCAAGGAAAACGGCGGTATCGAATACGCTGATAAGCGTATGTGGGATTTCCATGCCGAGGCGATGACTTTCCTTGACAACTATGTTGAGGATAAGTGCATCTATAATGCGCTGAAGGCTTATCTGGATTTTGTGATTGAACGCAAGGCGTAATATCATTTAATCACGCAACTTTGATTTATTAAAACTTGATATACATTAAAAAAGGGTTGGTTCTCTTATTGAGAATCAGCCCTTTATCTGTTTATCTATTTATCTATTACTGTATTTCTTGCTTCTTGTATCGTGTTTTACCGATCTACTTTATAAAGGTTTGACTTGTTCAATCCCCTTTATAAAGGTTTTACCTATGCAACCGCCTTTTAGAAGTACTTGATTTCCTTTCCTACAAGTTCGCTCAAGAGGAGGTTGGTAAGGCGTGAGGTTCCGAGGCGCAACCACTCGTTAGTAAGCCACTTTTCGCCCAAAACTTCCTTCACGATGGTGTAGTAAACCACTGCGTCGTGAACGGTGTTGATGCCGCCTGCTGGCTTGAAACCAATCTGGATACCAGTCTTCTCATAATATGCCTTGATAGCCTGGCACATCACATAAGCTGCCTCTGGAGTAGCAGAAATCTTCTCCTTACCCGTAGAAGTCTTGATATAATCAGAACCTGAGTACATGGCAAGAATAGAGGCCTTCATAATGTTGCTGCAGCTCTTCAGGTCGCCTGTTTCCAGGATGCACTTCATCTTATGCTCGCCGCAGGTTGCCTTCAACTCCTGGATATCGTCGCAGAGACCTTCGTAATCCTCGCTGAAGAACTTGCCTACAGGCATAACGATATCAACCTCTGTAGCGCCATCCTTGATAGCCATAGCTGTCTCGGCAATCTTTACCTCGATGAATGTCTGTGATGATGGGAAATTGCCGCTTACTACTGCGATTTCCACGCCATCTACCTCCAAACTCTGACTGATAAGTCCTGCGAAGTTAGGGTAGGTGCATACGGTTGCAACGTGAGGAAGCTCTGGATAATCCTTGGCAAACTGATTCACTTTCTCGATCATAGCCAGGATGCTTTCCTCTGTATCTTCTGTGTGAAGAGAAGTAAGCTCGATGCTGCCAAAGAGGAATTTCTTCACCTCCATGGTTTCGTTTTCTGCTACCTTCTCGTCAAGAATCTTCTTTACTTCTGCTGCAACTTCCTCGTCGTTGAGGTCGCAGTTATACTGTTTCAAGACAGATAAATACTTATCGTCCGACTCGCTGTATTGTCCCTGCTGCTGTGCAAGAACCTGTTCTTTAATGCTGCTCATACTTAATGTTACTTTTTAATTATTAAAGTTGAGTTATCTATATTATTCTATTTATTTCTGGTTTACTCCTTCAATTTCGGTTTTGCTATTCCTTTAATTTTGAATCATTATGATCCTTCAATTTCGGGTTATTCTTATGTCTTTCCGAATCCCTTTGGGTCTTCTTGTCGATGCTTTTCTGGAGCTCTTCCGTAAGATCTATCCCCGTCTGGTTGGCAAGACAGATGAGAACCCAGAGAACGTCTGCCATTTCCTCTCCGAGGTTAGGCTTTTCACCCTTCTTGAAGCTCTGGTCGCCGTATGTTCGGGCGATGACACGAGCCAGTTCTCCTACTTCTTCCGTAAGACAAGCCATATTGGTAAGTTCGCTGAAATAGCGAACGCCATATTCCTTTATCCACTTATCTACTGCTTCCTGTGCTTCTTTTATGGTCATTTTCTTACTCCTTATTATGGGTATCCATCATGATGGTAACAGGACCGTCATTCAGCAATTCTACTTTCATGTCGGCACCAAACTCGCCTGTTCCTACTGGCTTTCCGAGTGCATCGGATAGCTTCTTGCAGAACTCTTCATAGAGCGGAACGCTGATTTCGTGCTTGGCTGCTCTGAGCCAGCTAGGACGGTTTCCCTTCTTGTAGCTGGCGAATAGGGTGAACTGGCTAATTACCAGAACCTCGCCATTTACATCCATAATGGAGCGGTTCATTACGTGATTTTCGTCGTCGAAAACACGAAGGCCTATGACCTTTCTAACAAGCCAATCAACGTCTTCTGTTGTGTCGCTTTCCTCAACGCCGAGAAGGATCAGATAGCCCTGCTTGATGGCAGATTTCACTTCTCCTTCGATGGTAACAGAGGCATGGCCTACACGCTGTATTACTATTCTCATCTGTTTGAATTATATTATTATTACATAGTTTCAACTGCAAATATACGACTTTTATTTCATATTCTCGTCTTTTTCGGCGAAATATTTTGCAAGAATCTCGGCTTTATGAGGACCTAATACCTCTGCTAGTTCTTCTAGGCTTGCTTCCTTTATCTTTTTCATGCTCTTGAACTTGCTCAGAAGTGCTTCTTTTGCCTTAGGACCGATGCCTTTGATGTCGTCTAACTCTGAATGGAGAGCGTGCTTGCTTCGCTTGTCGCGATGGAAGGTGATGGCGTATCTATGTACTTCGTCCTGTATCTGCGTCAATACCTTGAAAAGCTCGCTTTCTGGTGGTAGAGCGATGGTTTGTGGCGGGAAGCCGTAGAGGAGTTCGTTGGTGCGATGGCGGTCGTCCTTGGCAAGACCTGCGATAGGGATTTCCAGGTGCAGCTCATCTTCTACCACTTCTCTAACTACCTCCATCTGACCCTTTCCACCATCGGTGATGATAAGGTCCGGAAGTGGTGTTTCTTCCTCTTTCATGCGACTGTATCTTCGTCTTACTACCTCTTGCATCGAAGCATAATCATCCGGTCCTTCCACCGTCTTGATATTGTATTTACGGTAATCTTTTCGGGATGGTTTCATACCTTTATATACGATGCAGCCAGCCACGGCATCCGTGCCTGATATATTGGAATTATCGAAGCATTCTATTTGATAAGGCAGCTTTGGCAGCTTTAGTTTTGCCTGCAATTCCTTCATCAGTCGGGTTTGTTTCTGCTCCGGATTGAGCTTTTCTGCCTGCTTCAGACGGTCGAATTTATACTGCTTGCAGTTCATTTCCGATAGCTCCAGAAGGTGCTTTTTGTCGCCTCTCTGCGGCACGAAGAAGGTGGCATCTTTCAGCTTCCATTCCATCTCGAAAGGTACGATGATCTCTTTTGAAGTAGAGTGGAAACGCTCCCTGATTTCCGGTATGGCAGTAATGAGAAGCTCCTCATCGCTCTCCTCCAACTTGCGCTTGTACTCGTAGGTGAAGCTCTGGTTGATGGTGCCGTTTTTCACGTGAATATAGTTGATGAAGGCGTTCTTGTTGGCGTCATCATTCACGATCGTGAAGACATCCACATCGGTAATCGTATGGCTTACTACCTCGCTTTTTGCCTCAAATTCGTCCAGCAACTGGTACTTCTTCTTGTATTCTTCGGCTATTTCAAAGCGGAGAAGTTCGGCATTTTTCATCATCAGATCATAGAGATATTTGCTTACTTCCCGGGTATTTCCCTTCAGAATTTCACGCGCCTGGCGCATGTTTTCCTGATATTCCTCGTAGCTCTGCTTGTTGATGCAGGGAGCGCCGCAGTTATGAATATGGTACTCTAAACACGGCTTGTATTTGCCTTCTGCCACGCCTTCTTTTGTAATCGGGAAGCGGCATGTGCGGGGTTTGTAGAGCTTCTTGATGACCTCTAAAACGGCATACATACTGCCTATATGAGGGTAAGGACCGAAGAAGGTTCCCACCTTTTTATTGATATGGCGAGTCTTGAAAATGCGGGGGAAATACTCGTTTGTAACGCATATAGAGGGGTAGGTTTTGCCGTCTTTCAGCAAAACATTATACCTTGGATTATACTTTTTAATAAGGCTGTTTTCCAGCAAAAGCGCATCTTCTTCGGTGTTCACGACGGTGTATGAGATGTCGAAAATCTTAGAAACAAGCACCTTTGTCTTGTATCTATCTACCTCTTTATGGAAGTAGGAAGATACTCTTCTCTTCAGATTTTTCGCCTTTCCTACATATATAATCGTATGATTCTCGTCGTAATATTGATAGCTTCCCGGTTTCTCCGGCATGCTTAAAACGATGCTTTTCAACCGGGCCAATCTTTCCTCATTTTCTTGTTTCGTCATACCTTTATGGGGTTAAAATAGGGTAAAAGAGCGTTGCCGTTTCACGTGAAACGGCAACGCCCATGTGCTTTATTACTGCAGAACAATATGCATTATTCAAGCATTTTTCATGCTTTACAACTGCAATAAAGTAGATACTTCTACATCCTCATCGAAGTTCTTTCTGCCTTCGAAATTCTCGTTTACGAGCTCGATGATGAAGTTAGCATACACCTTCTTTGGGTGGAATTTCTTCACCAGATTGCAGGCTGCCTTCATGGTTCCTCCGGTAGCGAGAAGGTCGTCGTGGAGGAGGATTACGTCGTCCTCGTTGATGGCATCTTCGTGGATTTCGATGGTGTCCATACCGTATTCTTTCGCATAGCTTTCCTGCACGGTTTTGCATGGAAGCTTACCTGGCTTTCGGCACAAAACTACGCCTGCACCGAGACGGATTGCGAGGGCAGAAGACATCACGAAGCCGCGTGATTCGATGCCTACAATCTTGGTAATACCTTTGTCTTTGTAGATCTCGTACATCTCATCGCAGATCTCTTTGAGAGCCGCTGGATTCTTGAACAGGGTACTTACGTCGCGGAAGTTTACACCCTTGATTGGCCAATCTGGAATGCAACGCAGATTGTCTAATAATAGCTGATTATTCATTGTTTTTTATATTATAAATTAATACCATATTTCTTGTTGTTTCTTCGAGTTTTGGCAGCTTTTATCGGCTGTGTTTCACGGAAACGCTGAAGTTTTGCTTTAACCACAATTTACTTGATGCAAAAGAATCTAAGTTCTTTAATATCAAATGTTTTATATGTGGTTGGTTTCACGTGAAACATTGCTGTGTATCCTTTGTTTCGCAGGATTTCTCTGCAAAAACCGCCGTTTCTTCAACTTGCCTTCCCTGCAAGGCGAGCTGTATCTCTTATTATCTTCCCAGTAAGACGAGCAATACATTGATGTCGCTTGGAGAAACACCAGGAATTCGGCTTGCCTGAGCCAAAGTGTCTGGGTCGATACGCTCGAGCTTTTGGCGTCCTTCTGTTGAGATCTCGAGAATCTCAGAGTAGTTGAAGCGACCCTTGATTCTGATGTTCTCCAGACGGTGCATCTTGTCAGCGATGAGTCGCTCGCGCTCGATGTATCCTTTGTACTTCATCTTGATTTCTGCCGCCTCGGCAATCTCTTCCTTTCGGTTAGCTGGCGCATCCATCGCTGCCTTCAGGTCGGGGATGATTTCCGACAGGTTCTGGAGGTTGAGGTGCGGACGAGCCACGAGGTCGATGAGCTTGCAACCGGCGCGGAGTGGAGTAGTGCCGAGTGCTTCGAGCTTCGGATTGATTTCGTCTTTCTTGATAGGATAGTTGGCACAGAAGTCGATGATTCTCTCGATGGCTTCCTTCTTCTCCAACCACCAGTCGTAACGGTCGCGCTTGGCGATGCCGAGTTCGTATGCTTTTTCCGTGAGTCGGGCATCGGCGTCGTCCTGGCGGAGCAGGATGCGGTACTCGGCTCTTGAGGTGAACATACGGTAGGGTTCATCTACTCCCTTTGTGGTGAGGTCATCGATGAGCACACCGATGTAACTCTCGTCTCGCTTCATCTCGAAAGTCTTGTCGCCTACACAATGAAGTGCTGCGTTGATTCCGGCAACCGTGCCCTGACCTCCTGCTTCTTCGTAACCGGTGGTTCCGTTTACCTGTCCGGCAAAGAAAAGACCCTTGATGATTTTCGACTCCAGCGAATGCTTCAGCTGGGTTGGGTCGAAGTAGTCGTACTCGATGGCGTAACCTGGTCGGTAGATTTTCGCATCTCTCAACGCTGGGATTTCGTGGAGTGCATCCAGCTGGATGTCCATCGGCATGCTGGATGAGAATCCGTTCAGATACATTTCATTGGTATCTTCGCCTTCTGGTTCCAGGAAGAGCGGGTGCTGTTCCTTGTCAGGGAAGGTGACGAGCTTGGTTTCGATGCTTGGACAGTAACGGGGACCGGTGCTCTGAATCTGCCCATTATATAAAGGAGAGTCATCCAATCCGCTTTTCAGGATTTCGTGCACTTTGCTGTTCGTATAGCATGTCCAGCAAGGAAGCTGTTTCAGAACTCTGTGGCTGCCCATGTACGAGAACTGATGGAAATCGATGTCGCCCGGTTGCTCCTCCATGTCTTCGAAGTGAACGCTTCGCTTGTCGATGCGGACAGGAGTTCCTGTTTTCATTCTTGCCGATGTGATTCCCCAACGGGTGATGCTTTCTGTGAAATGATGAACGGCAGGTTCTGCACATCTTCCACCTTCCACCATCTTTCTTCCCACGTGCATCAATCCGTTGAGAAAAGTGCCGGCGGTGATGATGATGCTCTTGGCATAGAATTCTGCGCCCCAGATGGTGCGCACGCCGATTGCCTCTCCGTTTGCTACGAGAAGCTCATCGGCCTGGTCTTGCCAGATGTCGAGATGGTCGGTATGGTCGAGGATGGTTCTCCATTCCCAGATGAACTTGCCGCGGTCGCATTGGGCACGAGGACTCCATACGGCAGGTCCCTTTCCTATATTAAGCATACGGAATTGGATAGCCGTCTTGTCGGTAACGATACCCATCTGTCCGCCCAGTGCATCAATCTCTCGCACAATCTGTCCCTTGGCAATACCGCCTATGGCAGGATTGCAACTCATCTGACCAATCTTGTTCATGTCCATCGTTATCAAACAGGTGTTGGCACCCATGTTTGCCGCTGCTGCCGCAGCCTCACATCCGGCGTGTCCTCCACCGATAACGAGTACGTCATAATTGAAGTTCATAATCTGTCTCTAATCTATATTTTATCTAATTTTCGGCAAAAGTAAGAAATTTAATTGAAATTTTAGCAAAAATACTTTGAGAAATCATTAAAATATAGTAATTTTGCAGCAGACTTGCGAAAATATACCTATAAATGAGGATTGCAGAATGCCTTGAATGTGGTATTGCAAGTACGAGATGAAGGAAATAATAAATTAGTTTCAAACAGTTAAATAATTAAAATTCAATCATTTATGTGGTTAATCAATTCATCTATTGGTAGAAAGGTAGTGATGTCA
>URYG01000022.1 GCA_900551985.1 uncultured Prevotella sp.
CGGCGACCTGTTCAGCTCACTGCATAAGTATTCCAAGAACTTGTCTATATTCAACATAACAGTTGTAGTTTTTGTTATTCGGCAACGAAATTACGAAAATATTTCGAAACCACCAAATATTTTGAGGATTTTTTACTTTTAATGCTCTCTTCTTGGACTTTTGCTTCCAATAAGAGAGCATTTTCATCCTCTACCGAGGATAATCTTATTCCTCGTTAGCGCGCAACTGCTGTACGTAGATGGCGTGTTCCATCTTGAGACGCTTCAAAACAGATGGCTTGTCGTACTGCTGACGAGCACGCAACTCCTTAACAACACCTGTCTTTTCAAACTTTCTCTTAAACTTCTTGAGAGCTCTCTCGATGTTCTCACCGTCCTTAACTGGTACAATAATCATTTTTTTGCTTTTTAATTTATTATGTTAAACTTATGTTATTTCTAGCGAAATGGGCGTAATGCCACAAATTGCGGGTGCAAAATTACATCTTATTTTTCAGAAAACCAAGATTTTAGGCATTTTTTTGCTCTAAAACCTTTATTTTATGGCTTTTGTGGCATTTTTCAGCCATTTTTTCTCTTCTTCATCGAGATAAGGAGCCAATTTTGCATACACTTCAGCATGATAATCATTGAGCCACACAATCTCTTCCGGCAAGAGCATCTCTACATCTATCGGAGTGGTGTCGATCGGACAGAGGGTAAGGGACTCTATCTGCAGGAACTTACCGAATTCTGTCTCCTTATAATCTTGAATCAGTACGGTATTCTCGATTCTCACGCCGAACTTTCCAGCAAGATAGAGTCCTGGCTCATCTGTCAGCGTCATTCCTGCACGGAGAGGTGCCGGCATATATTCCATACGAACCTGATGAGGGCCCTCATGCACATTCAGATAAGAACCTACACCATGTCCGGTACCGTGCAGGAAGTTCAGGCCTTCTCTCCACATGCATTCTCTGGCAAGCGCATCCAGCTGAGTACCAGAAGCTCCATCCGGGAATTTTGCCAACTCCAGCTGGATGTGTCCCTTGAGAACCAAGGTGTAGATATGCTTCATCTCGTCTGTTACTGGACCAAGAGCGATGGTACGGGTGAGGTCTGTAGTTGCATCCTGATACTGGGCTCCGGAATCCAGCAGAAGAAGTCCTTCCGGCTTGAGCGGAATATCGGTCTCAGGAGATGCCTCGTAATGCACGATAGCTCCATGCTCCTGATAACCTGCAATTGTATCAAACGAGATGTCGCGGAACAAATCCTGCTCAGCACGCAATGCTGTCAACTTCTTATCGATGGAAATCTCGGTCTCACCTCCAGCTTCCACAGCAGGGAGCAGCCATTTCAGGAACTTGACCATTGCCACACCATCACGTACCATCGCTCGGCGATAGCCAGCAATTTCAGCTTCACTCTTCACAGCCTTCATAGCTGGGATTGGAGAGTTCTGGGAAATGATCTCCTGACATTTCACGGTTTTCCAAAGATGATAACTGGTTTCATTGCCATCCAGGAGAATATTATATTCTGCATACTGCTTCAATCCCTCTTCCACCTTATTATAATTATATACAGAGATACCAGCTTCCTGAAGGTAAGCACGAATCTCATCTGTAAGCTTAGCCTCATCTACAAAAAGCGATACCTTATCAGATGCAATCAGAAGATAACTAACGAATACCGGATTGCAATGCACATCCGTACCACGCAAGTTCAAGGTCCAGGCAATATCATCGAGTGCAGACACCAGCATACCATCAGCATGAACACCTCGCAAAGCCTTTCTGACCCGAGCTATCTTAGAAACGGCTGTCTCACCAGCAAAATCCATAGGCTGAATCTCCACCGGATTTTCCGGAATAGCAGGACGATTTTTCCATATCTCCTTCAATGGATCAAAATTAGTGCGCAAGGTAATACCACCCTCCTTACGCAAATCAGAGATAAGTGCCGAGGTCATTGAGTATGAGTTGACCATACCATCCAGTCCGGCCTCTGGAGATGCAACAGCTGCCAATTCCTTTCCCAGCCATTCTGCAATAGTAGGAGTTCCAGGAATCTTGAGCTTCATTAACTGGAATTCTGTTCCACTCAACTGTTCTTCTGCCGCAAGGAAGTAGCGGGAGTCTGTCCACAATGCAGCAGAGTTCATGGTTACTACAGCGGTTCCAGCCGATCCGTTGAATCCGGAGATCCAAGCTCTGCCGAGCCAATGGTCTGCCACATACTCACTCTGATGAGCATCCGTACTAGGGAAGATAAAGGCTGCCAGATGCTCACGCTTCATCACTTCCCTCAAGCTAGCTAATCTTAGATTGATTTCATTCATAATTGCCAAGTATTGATAATAACATATTCGATTTTCATGCCATTTACCGCCTCCAGAGCAGAGGAAATAACGGCATTTTGCTAATTAGAGATTACAAAGATACTAATTTTAAGAATTAATCACAAATTTAAGCGTAAAATAATGCACGATTTACATTACTTTTTATTAATTTTGCGGTCGGAAAGCTAAAAGTGCGAGATTTACGGTCTTTTTAACCGATAGCAATCCCAAAAAGCAAGGGCTGCGACCAGGTGCCGTCTACCCTAACAAGAAATTTATAAACACTTAAATAAAAAATTGTAGTTATGGAATTTTTAACAAATGACAAGCTCGTTATCGTCGGTGCAGGCGGTATGATTGGTTCTAACATGGTTCAGAGCGCTTTGATGCTCGGTCTTACTCCTAATATTTGTCTCTACGACATCTTCGAGCCAGGTGTTCACGGTGTATTCGATGAGATTCAGCAGTGTGCATTCCCTGGTGTTAACGTTACTTATACAGTAAATCCTGAGGAAGCTTTCACTGGTGCTAAGTACATCATCTCTTCTGGTGGTGCTCCTCGTAAGGAGGGTATGACTCGTGAGGACCTTCTCAAGGGTAACTGCAAGATCGCTGCTGAGTTCGGTGACAATATCAAGAAGTACTGCCCAGAGGTTGAGCACGTAGTTGTTATCTTCAACCCAGCTGACGTTACAGCTTTGACAGCTCTTATCCACTCTGGTTTGAAGCCAAATCAGTTGACTTCACTCGCAGCTCTCGACTCTACTCGTTTGCAGCAGGCTTTGGCTCTTGAGTTCGGTGTACAGCAGGATAAGGTTACTGGTGCTCACACTTATGGTGGTCACGGCGAGCAGATGGCTGTATTTGCTTCTCAGGTTAAGGTTGACGGCAAGCCATTGGCAGAGATGGGTCTTTCTGACGAGCGTTGGGAGGAGATCAAGCACCACACAGTACAGGGTGGTTCTAACATCATCAAGCTCCGTGGCCGTTCTTCATTCCAGAGCCCAGCTTACAATGCAGTTAAGATGATCGAGGCTGCTATGGGTGGTGAGAAGTTCACATTGCCAGCAGGTTGCTATGTAAACCACGACAAGCTCGGTTTCAAGAACGTAATGATGGCTATGCCTACTACTATCGACAAGACTGGTGTTCACTTCACAGAGCCTACAGGTACTGAGGAAGAGCTTGCTAGCCTCCAGAAGTCTTACGAGCACCTTTGCAAGATGCGCGATGAGATCGTAGAGCTTGGCATCGTTCCTCCAGTAGCTGAGTGGAAAGAGATGAACCCTAACTTGTAATTCTCCACTTCGGATTTTTAGAAGTTAACTCGATAAGGGCTGAATCGTGAAAATGCTTCATGATTCAGCCTTTTTTGATTTCCATTTTTCCTGTCTTCAGCCACTTTATCCGCAAATACGCCATAAAGTTACATTTTTCAGCAAATTGGGTTATACGACTTTGGCATTATTTTTGTAATTTTGCAAACTGAAATAACAAATAAGAAAGGATAATAGAAAATTATGGAACAGATAAAGAACAAATCATTCGGAGGCGAGCGCCCTCTCTTCGGTGCTCACGATGTACGCCTGGAGGACATCACGATTACAGATGGCGAGTCGGGCATCAAGTGCTGCAAGAACATAGAATGCCACCATTCCAAGTTTTATGGCAAATACCCTTGGTGGCATGTGGATGGCTCCCTCATCACAGACTGCTACTTCGCCCCAGAGAGCCGTTCCGCCATCTGGTATAGTGATAATATGGTGATGAAAGACTGCACCATCGATGGTCCTAAGTTCTTCCGCGAAATGAAGAACCTGGAATTGGAGAACGTCAACATCACGGATGCAGACGAGACTTTCTGGAAGGTAGATGGTCTGAAACTGAAGAACGTAAAGCTTCACGATGGCACCTATCCATTCATGTTTTCCAAGAACATCTATGTAGATGGACTGGAGAGCGACTCCAAGTATGTATTCCAATACTGCAGCAACGTAGAGATTCACCATGCCAAGATTACTACCAAGGATAGTTTCTGGGAGTGTGAGAATGTGACCGTTTATGATTCAGAACTGAATGGCGAGTATCTTGCCTGGCACAGCAAGAACATCAAGTTCGTACGTTGCCACATCAGCGGCGAACAGCCTCTCTGCTATATGGACCATGTCACCCTCGAAGACTGCACCTTTGACAAGGAATGCGACCGTGCCTTTGAGGATTGCATGAACATCAATGCACACATCAAGGGAAGCATCACCAATATCAAGAACCCTATTTCCGGAAGAATTGAGGCAGACGAAGTGGGAAGCGTAACCTACACAGAGTTTGCCAAGGCGCCTAAGGGAGCATGTGAAATCATCGACCATTCGAAATAGAAGAAGCATTCATTGCGATTCTGTATTCCCTTAAACAAAATAAGCATTGCCATTAAGGAGAATTGTTCTTAGTATTAAGAGAAATCTCCGTTCATAAACGTTGAACGGACATTCAAAAGCGTTGAACGTAAGTTCATAAGTGTTGAACATACGTTCAACACTTATGAACGGAGATTTTGATGAAGGAAAAGGAGATCTATCCTACGAGCAATGAAGAAATAACATAGATAGAAAACAAAAATGAAATACAATTTTGATGAAATCATCGAACGTCGCGGTACCAATTCCTATAAATGGGATCTGATAAAGGAAAACGGCGTTATTCCGATGTGGGTAGCAGACATGGATTTCCAGACAGCTCCCTGCATCATCGAAGCCCTGCAGAAGCGAGTAGCTCACGGTATCTTCGGCTACACCCTCGTACCTGATTCTTACTACGAGGCAATCATCAACTGGTTCTCCCGCCGCCACCAGTGGAAGATAGAGAAAGACTGGATTCTCTATACTTCGGGCGTAGTACCTGCCATCTCCAGCTGCCTGAAGGCTATCTGCATGCCAGGCGAGAAGGTTTTGGTGCAGACTCCTGTGTATAACTGTTTCTTCTCTTGCATCAAGAACAGTGGCTGCGAAGTGTTAGAGAATGAACTAAAGCGTGTAGGCAACAGCACTTACGAGATAGATTTCGAAGACTTCGAGCGCAAGTGTGCCGATGAGAAGACCACCGCATTCATCCTCTGCAATCCTCACAACCCAGCCGGAAGAGTATGGAAGAAAGAGGAACTGGAGCGAATGAACGACATCTGTCTCAAACATAACGTGAAGATCATCGCCGATGAAATCCACTGCGAACTCATCATGCCAGGCTATCAATACATTCCGTTTGCAAGCATCAGCGAAGCTTGCCGTGACAACTGCGTGGTATTGAATTCTCCATCAAAGTCGTTCAATATTGCTGGACTTCAGATTGCCAACATCATCTGTCCGGATGCAGCATTGCGCCGCCGCATCAACCGTGCCATCAACATCAACGAGGTATGTGATGTCAATCCTTTCGGCGTCATCGCTCTCCAGGCTGCCTACAACGAGGGTGAGGAATGGCTCGACGAACTGAACCAATATCTCTACGAGAACTATCAGGCAGTAAAGGAATTCTTCAATTCTGAGTTACCGCAGGTTCGCGTTACCCGTCTTGAGGGCACTTATCTGGTTTGGCTCGATATCCTGCCATTCGAGTTATCAAGCGACGAGGCTTACGAAAAGCTGATGAATGACGGCAAGGTGTTCGTCAACAGCGGTACGATGTATGGCAGGAAGGCTGGTCAGGGCTACCTGCGCCTCAACATCGCCTGTCCTCGCAAGACCCTGATGCAGGGTTTGATTCGCATCGCGCGCGTTCTCAGCCAGTATATGGATGAAGAGGATTTAAGCGGATGCCCAGCATAACAGAGCGGAAGAAAAATCATCATTTTAAATAAAAAGTTCTAAAAAGCAAAATAAGATGGAAAATGAAGTTTTGAAAGCCATTAAGGAGAGAAGAAGTATTCGTCGCTTCAAGGCTGACCAGATTACCGACGAGGAGTTGAAGACAGTTTTGGAAGCTGGCACTTGGGCAGCTACCGGTCATGGCACTCAGGAGCCATTCATCATAGCAGTTCAAAATCCTGAGGTTTGCGCACAGCTTCGCAAGATGAATGCAGAAATCATGGGTGTAGAGAGTGATCCATACTACGGAGCGCCAACCATCGTCATCGTCCTGGCTCCAGAAAGTAATGTGAACGGAGTAAAAGACGGCAGCCTCATCTTGGGCAATATGATGCTTGCAGCCCACTCTATCGGTCTTTCTTCCTGCTGGATCAACCGTGAAGATGGTATGTTCGCATCAGAGGAAGGCAAGAAGTTGATGAAGGATTGGAATCTTCCTGAAGGTTTGATGGGAGTAGGAGCCCTGGCATTGGGTTATGCATCTGCACATCCTCATACCGTAAAGCCCCGCAAGGAGGATTACTACCGCATCATCAAATAGAAAAAGCATAATACAAGCATGGAATGAAACAAATAGAATTCTATGCCAAACATCAAAAAAGGTCTCATGATTTTCAAAAACCATGAGACCTTTTATTTATATGTAAGATACTATATATTATATAATGTAACCCTTTTATATCTTATAATGTAACCTTAGCCAGAACCTTGCCAGTAGCTCCCGAAAGGCTCGCTACGAAAGCACCAGCCTCATCGCCAGCCTGCTTCAGGTAAGCCTCATCGTTCATCAGCTTGCTCATCAAGCCCTCGAAATCCTCATAATTATTGATTTCGAAACCGCCACCCGATTTCAGCAAGCCCTGAGCCTCCTGAAACTTCTTGTTGTTTGGACCGAAGATAACCGGCATGTTCCATACAGCAGCTTCCAGGGTATTATGAATACCCACACCAAATCCGCCACCAACATAAGCCACATCTCCATAGTTATACATACTGCTCAGCAATCCGAAGCAATCAATGATCAGCACATCAGCCTTGGCAGCCTCCTCTGGAGTAGTCTGGGTATAACGTACCACCTTCTTATCCTTCAAGAGAGAAAGAATCAGTTTCAGATGTTCCTCAGCAATCACATGAGGAGCAATCAGCAGTCGCCAATCCTTATGCTCATTGAAGAAACGGATAAAGATTTCCTCATCTGGAGGCCATGAACTACCTGCCACGAAGACCTTATAGTCTGGATGAGAGACTTTCTCAGAAGACGCAGCAGAATCAGAAGCAGCCACCCCACTTCTGAAAGCTTCGCAGATAGGCAAGTGCTTTGCTGCCTCCTTAATCTGGAGCACACGGTCGAAACGGGTATCTCCTACCACATCCACATCCTTGATTCCGATGCTTTCCAGCAATCGCTTGCTTTCCTCATTCTGCACGAAGAAACGGGTAAAACACTTCAGTACATTGGCATAGCTCCTGCCATACCACTTGAAGAACACCTGATCCTCGCGGAAGATACTGCTCACACTATAGGTAGGAATGTTGCGATGCTTCAGGATATGAAGGAAATTAGACCAGAACTCATACTTGATGAAGAAAGCCATCACAGGGCGCACCAGGCGAAGGAAACGGATGGCATTCAGACGGGTATCCACCGGCATATAGCAGATGATGTCGGCACCCTCATAGTTCTTGCGCACCTCATAACCCGAAGGAGAATAGAAGGTGAGCAAAATCTTATACTGAGGATAATCCTTGCGAATGCGCTCCATCAACGGACGTCCCTGCTCGAACTCACCGAGCGACGCTGCATGAAACCAGATGTACTTAGCATTAGGATCCACCTTCTGCTTCAATATCTTGAAAGCCTCACGCTCGCCACGCCACATCTTGCGTACCTTTTCATTAAACAGACTGGCGATGGCAATGCCCAATAGGACGAAATATATTACGATATTATAGATCATGATATTACTTTTATTGGTTAGTATCTATAAATACGTGAACTCTCTGAGGAACATTCAGCCCGACGGCAAAAGTTCCTCAGAGAGATGTTTATTGTGAATTAACCCAAAACTTCGATAGCCTTGCGAAGGCGACGCAAAGTCTCCTCCTTACCGAGGAAGGCAGAGATGTCGAACATACCAGGACCCTTGCCCTCTCCTACGAGAGTCAGACGGAAGGCATTCATCACATCACCGAGCTTATAGCCCTTGTCCTCTACCCACTTCAATACGACAGACTCCTGACCCTCGATAGAGAAGTCCTCGATGCCCTCAAGAACCTCAGCGAGTTCAGTCATCTGCTGTGCAGAGTACTCCTTCCAGCGCTTCTTGGCTGTCTTGGCATCATACTCTGTAGGAGGAATAAAGAAGAATGAGCACAATGGCCACAACTCATAGACGAAGTTCACACGGTCCTTCATCATGTGTACCACCTGCTTTACTCTATCCAAAGTCTCCTCTACACCATTGTTAGCCACGATAGGTGCAAAGAGGTTGGCAATCTCATCATCACTCTTCATAAGGATGTACTCATGGTTGAACCAGATTCCCTTCTTGAAGTCGAACTTGGCACCAGCCTTGGAACAGCGGGAGATATCGAAAGCCTTCACCAACTCATCGAGAGAGAAGATTTCCTGCTCTGTACCAGGGTTCCAGCCGAGGAGCGCCAGGAAGTTGACTACAGCCTCTGGGAAGTAGCCACTCTCACGATAACCTGAAGAAACCTCACCGGTCTTAGGGTCGTGCCACTCCAATGGGAATACAGGGAAACCGAGGCGGTCACCATCGCGCTTGCTCAACTTACCCTTACCCTCTGGCTTGAGAAGCAAAGGAAGGTGTGCGAAGCGAGGCATGGTATCCTCCCAACCGAAAGCCTGATAAAGGAGAACGTGCAATGGAGCACTAGGCAACCACTCCTCACCACGAATCACGTGAGAGATTTCCATCAGGTGGTCGTCCACGATGTTTGCCAAGTGATAAGTAGGCAATTCATCAGCACTCTTATAGAGCACCTTGTCGTCCAGGATATCACTCATCACCTTCACGTCGCCACGAATCATATCGTTGACATGAATCTCCTGTCCTGGTTCAATCTTGAAACGTACTGTATATTGCTTACCGTCTGCGATGAGCTGATCTACCTCCTCCTTGGAAAGGGTGAGAGAGTTGCGCATCTGCATACGGGTATGAGCATCGTACTGGAAATTCTGAATCTCAGCACGCTTAGCTTCCAGCTCCTCTGGAGTATCGAAAGCGATATATGCCTTACCATTGTCCAAAAGCTGCTGTACATATTTCTTATAGATATCACGACGCTCGCTCTGACGATAAGGACCATGCTCGCCACCGAAGCTCACACCTTCATCAAACTGGATACCGAGCCACTTGAAAGATTCCAGGATATATTCCTCGGCTCCTGGTACGAAACGATGAGAGTCTGTATCCTCGATACGGAACACAAGCTCACCACCATGCTGGCGAGCAAACAAATAATTATAAAGGGCGGTACGGACACCACCAATGTGCAGTGCTCCCGTTGGACTTGGGGCAAAACGCACTCTTACTTTTCTATCTGCCATGTCTTATTTTATAGCTATTTTTGAATTTTTCTGCAAATTTACAGTTTTTTTTGCGATTATAATAGTTTTTTTTCGTATTTTCGCACTGTAAAAAGGAATTATTGGGAGAAATGCTGCTTTTTTGCTCAATATCTGGGAAAATGAGCAGCTTTTTAGCCCATAAACGTCACAAACCATAAAGTGTAACAAACATGAGTATATTCAACAATCCCGAGGAGAATTATTGGCGCAACCTGATCACCAAGACCATTCTCGTTATCTTTACAGTTGCCATCATTGTCTGGTTTTTGCCACGCAATGAGGGCAGACAGTTCCGTTACGATGTGGGAAAACCTTGGATGTACGGTTCTGTGATTGCCACCTTCGACTTCCCGATCTACAAGACCGATGAAGCCATCAAGCACGAGCAGGATTCGCTGCTGCGGCAGTTCCAGCCGTATTATACCGTGAATTCCAATGTCGGCAATGAACAGATCAAGCGTTTCCTCCACGATTTCAACCAGGGAATCCCTGGACTTCCAAAGGAATACGTGGAACTCATAGCCAACCAGCTGAAGCAGGTTTATCAGACGGGCATTGTCAGCACGCCTGAATATAACCGTATCTACAAGGATTCTACCAGTATGATACGCATCATCAGCGGCAAGAATGCCAAGAGCTTTCCTATCGGTAACTTCTACTCTACCATTGCCGCCTATGAACATATCTTCTTTGATGAGAAGATTTCAGCACAGCGGCAGATTCTCTCACGCTGCAATCTCAACGACTATGTGGAACCCAACCTTATATATGATAAGGAACGATCGGAGGCAGAACGAACAGACTTGCTGAGCAGCATTCCGCTGGCCAGTGGAATGGTGATGAGTGGACAGAAAATCATCGACCGAGGCGAAATCATCAACGACTACACCTATCGTGTACTCACCTCATTCGACAAGGAGACGAAGCGCCGAAGTTCTACCGAAGACGAGCTTACCACCACCATCATCGGCCAGGCACTCTTCGTACTGATCCTCGTGATGATGTTTACCTTCTATCTCACGCTCTTCCGCAAAGACTACTTCGACAAGCCACGCAGCATCACCATGCTCTATGCGATGATTACGCTGTTCCCAATCTTCGTGTCACTCATCATGAAGCACAATTTCTTCAGCGTATATATCATCCCATTTGCCATGGCGCCTATCTTTGTGCGCGTCTTTATGGATTCACGAACGGCTTTCATCACACATGTCACGATGATTCTCATCTGTGCGGCAGCCGTGAGATATCAATATGAATTCATCATCGTGCAGCTGGTTTCCGGTCTGGTTGCGATTTACAGTCTGCGCGAATTGTCCAAGCGCTCGCAGATATTCTTCACAGCCCTACTGGTTGCCATCAGTACCACCGTAGTATATGTGGCCCTCCAGCTGATGCAAGACAATCAGGTGTTCAACATCGACCGCAGCATGTACACCTATTCCACCATCAATGGAATCTTCCTGCTGCTCGCCTATCCACTGATGTACATCATCGAGAAGACGTTTGGTTTCACCTCCAATGTCACACTCTTCGAGTTGTCCAACACCAACAAGGGTCTGTTGCGCAACCTGAGTGAGATAGCCCCTGGCACCTTCCAGCACTCCATCACCGTAGGTAATCTGGCTGCGGAGATAGCCAACCGCATCGAGGCAAACAGTCTGCTGGTACGTACCGGAGCACTCTATCACGATATCGGCAAGATGACCAACCCGGTATTCTTTACGGAGAACCAGGCTGGAGTGAATCCACACGACCAGCTGAGTGACCTGGAAAGTGCCCAGATCATCATCAGTCACGTAACAGAAGGACTGAAGATGGCAGAAAAGGTTGGTTTGCCGGGTATTATCAAGGACTTCATCACCACTCACCACGGCACGGGAATTGCCAAATTCTTCTATGTAAACTATTGCAATGCCCATCCTACGGAAGTAGTAGATAAGTCACTGTTCCAATATCCGGGCCCAAATCCGTTTACCCGAGAGCAGGCTATCCTGATGATGGCGGACACAGTAGAAGCTGCCTCCCGCTCACTGAATGAATACACAGAGGAAAGTATCAGTAATCTGGTAAACAAGCTCATCGATGGACAGGTGGCAGATGGATTCTTCAAGGAATGCCCGATTACCTTCCGTGACATTGCACTTGCCAAGCTGGTGCTTATCGATCGTCTGAAGGCGATTTACCATACCCGCATCTCCTATCCTCACATGAATGTGAAGGAGAACCAAAGCATGAAAAAGGAGGAAGAAGCTCCTCAAGCTGAAACCGACTCACAAAAGCCTTGAAAACAGCTCACTTTTCAAGGTTTCTAAACTTACAATAAAGGCTCTCAAATAGCCCAAGAAGCTGCACAAAACTTAAAGTCTGTGCAGATTCTTGGGCCATTTACGTTAATATACTTTAAATATCATATAAGTATTAAGGCAAAATAGAACATTATAGTTACCTTTGCGGACGTTTTTATTTAATATTATTAAGATGAAGAAACTAAAATTAGTTAGTTTAGCCATTGCGATGGCTTGTGCAGCACCTTCTTTTGCAGGTGGTTTGCTCACTAACACCAATCAGCACGTTGCATTCAACAGAATGATGAGCCGTGAGGCTTCAATTGGTATTGACGGCGTTTACTACAATCCAGCCGGCGTTGTATTCATGGGTGAAGGAAAGCATCTTGCCATCAACTGGCAGTTGGCTTACCAAACACGTAGCATTGAAAATGATTATGCATTGTTTAATTATAATGCAAAGAATCCAACTACTCCTCGTACCTTCGAGGGTAAGGCATTCGCCCCTGTTATCCCATCTTTCCAGTATGCTTACAACAAGGGCAAGTGGTCTTGGCAGGCTAATTTCGCCCTCACTGGCGGTGGTGGTAAGTGTACTTTCGATAATGGTCTTGGCTCTTTCGAGAAAGTCGTAGCTAACATCGGTCTGCTTGGCAACGCACTTGCCCCATATATGGGTCACATCTTGCCAACCAATCCCAACATTCCGAACCCTGTAACTAAACAGATGGGCGGTTACATGTATTCATACGATAGCTACATGCATGGTCGCCAATACTATTTTGGCTTGTCTCTTGGCGCAGCATATAAGTTTAACGAGCACTTGGCTGTAGCTCTCGGCGTGCGTGGCGTATATGCGACATGTAATTATTATGGATACGTAGAGAACATCGCATTCGTAGGAAATGAAGGCAAGTCCCTTCCACTTTCAAGCATTGTAGATAAAAATGACCCTAAGAGTTCAGACATCGAATTGAACACCAACCAAAGTGGAATCGGTTTCACTCCAATCATCGGCATCGATTATAAGACAGGACGTTGGAATTTCTCTGCAAAATATGAATTTAAGACTCGCCTCCGTTTGAAGAACCAAGGCACTGTCATCAGTCCTGTTGGCAAGCTTAACGATGTTGGTCCTAACCTCTTGCAATATGGTGTTCCAGCAGCAGCATTGGCACAAGTTGCCCCTGCCATTGCTGAAGCTAAAAACAGCATCAATGAGTTGATAGCTGAATATGATGAAGACCAAAACAAGAAAGTGGCTGGCGATATCCCTTCACTCTTAACCATCGGTGCAGGATACAGTCCAACCGATGCTCTTCGCATCAACGTGGGCTTCCATTGGTTCGACGACAAAAACGCAACGTCTTCTTACTCATGGACAGACAAAGATGGCAAAACGAACCAAGTAGATCGCCACAAGAAGCTAAAACGAGGCACATTGGAATACAACGCAGGTATCGAATATGACCTCAACAAAAAGGTGACCCTTAGTACTGGTTGGCAGAACACGAACTATGGTCTAAGCGATGAATATATGGACGATAAGTCATTCGTTACAAGTTCCAACTCTGTAGCAGTTGGAGGTGTTTACCACATCAATAAGAAGATGGATTTGAACGTGGCTTACTTCCACACCTTCTATCAGCACAAGAAGACCACAGAAACCGACAAGAGTACAAGTCAAGCCTACAGCTCTGATTACACCCGTAACAACAATGTGTTTGCCGTAGGTCTTGATATCAACTTCTAAACACAAGGTTGACAAAGTAGAATTAGAATTATGTTTATCAGAACATATCAGATAATACAAGACACATAACTACAAACATCCAAAAAGGCTATCCCTCTCTCAAGATTGGGATAGCCTTTCTCTTTTATCAGGAACAGAGGATTCCGATAAGACTACTTTATCTACATCGGATCCACATCATAATATATCTGCAAAGCTCCATACCTCGGATCTTTCGCCATCATCTGCTGAGCATACTTCAGATATTCGCGCACCTTCTTCTGGTCGATACCATTCTCCAGTTTGATAACTATCTTGCGGATATTCATTGTCTTTACACGTGCTACAGCCGGCTTATCCGGTCCGAGTACACGTTCACCAAACCATCCTCTCAGCGTCTTGCCCAATTCCAGACTTGCCTGCTGGCAGATCTTTTCGTGCTTGTGCTTCAGGAACACATTGATAAGATGGAAGAAAGGCGGATAATGAAACATTCTTCTCTCCTCCAGGATTCCCTTGAAAAGAGAATCATAGTCGTTGTGTACTACCTGACTGATGATAGGCAGTGTCGGATTTTTGGTCTGCAAAATCACGAGTCCCCGTTTGCCCTTTCTTCCGGCTCTTCCGCTCACCTGTGCCATCATCATGAAAGCGTGCTCGTAAGCTCGGAAATCAGGATAGTTGAGCATCGAATCAGCATTCAAGATGCCCACAACACTCACTTTATCGAAATCCAAGCCCTTCGAAATCATCTGCGTACCTATCAGAAGGTTCGTCTTTCCCGAAGAGAAATCGGAGATCAGTCGCTCGTAGGCATTTCGGGTACGGGTTGTATCCAAGTCCATTCGGGCGATACGGGCTTCAGGAAAGATCTCGGAAATCTGGTCTTCGATGCGCTCTGTTCCGATACCCCTGCCCATCAACTCAGTACTTCCACAGTTCGGACATTCCGTTGGCACAGGATAGGTATAACCGCAATAATGACAGGTCAGGAGATTGATGCTCTTATGCAGGGTAAGCGAAACATCACAGTTCTTGCACTTCGGCACCCATCCGCACACCTTACATTCTATCATCGGTGCAAATCCCCTTCGGTTCTGGAAGAGGATAGCCTGCTCTCCATTCTTCAGGGCTTCCCTTACCGCCGCCAGGAGCACAGGCGAATAAACACCCGTCATCATCTTGCGATGGCGGAGGTCTTTCACATCCACCACCTGTATCTCAGGCAACTGGATATCCTTGTATCGGGTCTTCAGTTCTACCAATCCATACTTACCCTGCTGGGCATTGTAATAGCTCTCCATCGAAGGCGTAGCCGTTCCCAGAAGCACCTTTGCCTCCGGATACATATTGGCAAGCACAATGGCGGCACTGCGGGCATGATAGCGTGGAGCCGGATCCTGCTGCTTGAAAGAGGTCTCGTGCTCTTCATCGATGATGACAAGTCCCAGTTTCTGGAAAGGCAGAAAGACTGCGCTTCTTGCTCCCAGAATAACATCATAGGGATGTCCGGAGAGTTGCTTCTGCCAGATTTCCACGCGCTCTGCATCACTATATTTGGAATGATAGATACCGAGCCGGTCGCCAAAGACTTTGTGCAGTCGCTCCATAATCTGAACCGTCAGGGCGATTTCGGGCAGCAGATAGAGCACCTGCTTGTGTTCCTCGATGGCTTTTCTGATAAGATGGATGTAGATTTCCGTCTTTCCGCTGGAAGTTACACCATGCAGAAGCACTACGTTTTTCTTCAGCATCTGCATCAGTATCTGATTGTAAGCATCCTGCTGCGGCATAGACAAGGGCTTGATCTGGTCAAGATGCGATTCTCCTGCCGTATTCAATCTGCCCACTTCCAACTCGTAGGTAAAGAGGATACCTCTGTCGATGAGTGCCTTGACCACAGCCGCCGTGCATCGCGCCTCGTTCATCAGTTCTTCCTTCGTCACCTTCTTGATACCTTCCCTAGGCGTATCTCCCTCCAGACTATCCCAATGAGAAAGAGCCAGGAAGGTGGTCAAAGCCTCCGATTGCTTCAGGGCACGCTGCACCATATTGAGTGCCACGTGCAGAGCCTGCTCATTGCGATAACTGCTAGCCAACTCCACATAGAGTTCCATCTTGGGCTTGAATTTCTCTGTAGATTTCATACCGGCAGGCATGGCTGCATTATATACATCACCAAGAGGAGACATATAGTAATCGCTGATCCATTGCCAAAGGCGATATTGCTGGGGAAGGAGAGAGGGATAGGAATCAAGAACAGCCTCTATCGGCTTACAGTTGAAATCCGGCTTTTCTGAATGCACATCCGCTACCATGGCAATATACTTCTTGCTTTTTCCTAAGGGAACGAGTACTCGCATACCAGCCACGACTTTCTCTTCCATCCCTTCGGGGATAGAATAAGTAAAGGTGCCGTCGAGCGGAAGAGGCAATATCACATCTACATATCTCATTGTTTCTTTCTTCTAATAAAAGCAGATACCCATCATCAGGTACCTGCTTTTATATATTTTAATGTATCTTCTCGAAGAGATACTGGCTACAGTAGCTTAGAACCAGTAGCCGAGTGCAATCTGCCAAGAGTTGTTACGGCTCTTGTCTGCTTTTGTAACAGCATCAAAAGCCTTGGAGAAGCTAGCATCAGCCGACTTGCCGCAAGCGATATTATAGTTGGCTGATATCTGAAGATGGTTCAGCAAGGTTACACCAGCACCTACGTTTACGCTGAAGTTTGACTTCTTCAAAGAATAGCTGCTTGTCTCATTCCATGTAAAGTTCTTGTCGCCAACGTTGATACCCCACTGTGGACCAGCAAAGAGGAAAATGTTAGCCAGGCTGCTCAAGCCAAAACCATAACGTACGTTGACAGGAATGTTGATAGACTGCTGCTTCACGTTTGCCTGGCCAAAGTCACCATTGGTACCGACATACTTAACATCAGCCTCTTTCTGGTCGTACAAAGCTGCAGCATCGAAGCTCAAACCTACGATAGGCACAGTAACCTTCACCATAGGACCAACAAAGAAACCAGTCTTGTTGGAAGCATCAAATACATCCTCGCTGAAAGACATGCTTGTCACGTTCAAACCGCCCTTCAAACCGAACTTAATCTGTGCGTTTGCGCTAGTAGCATACATCATTGCTGCTACCATGAATACAAGTGATAAAATCTTCTTCATTTTCTTACCTTTTTTAATTGTTACTAATTCAATATGTTCACACTATATGTTGAATACAACATCTCTTTTACTTAATGGCGCTCTCTTCCCAACATCTTAATGGCGCTCTCTTCTCACCGTGACTCTAGCCGAACCGCTGGCAGAAGAGGTTCTGTTTTTAACTCGCTTTGGCTTGACACGGGAAACCTTGCCGGTATTGGCAGCAGCGCCACGCAAGCCTGTGCTTCGGCGATTCTTCCTTACACTCCCCTTTACATCCTTTGCAGCATTGGCAATGCTGTCCAGTGAATCTTTTCGTGCCTGATTACCCCAGATATTCTTCTCAAAGGCAACCAGTTCTGCCTCAATGCGTTTCTGCTCCTTTGCCATGGCAGAATCCGTGGTACAGTATTGAGAAAGGGTTTGTCCCAACAGATTATTGGTCTTGTAAATCTTACCCTTATATTGATTTCTGGCAAAGTAATCATCAATACTCATCACCACGGCATTATTCAGATTGCTAGTCATCACCTGCTGTCGGGTGAGATAAGGAGCCAGATCATCATACTTCACCCAGAAGAGGGGATACCTGGTTCCACCGTCTCCAAAGTCATCCTCACGGGCCATGATAGGGCAAAGCGCCAACACCTTGGTATGGAAGGTAGCCGAACGCTGGTCGAAGAAACTGCTTTCCTTGATATAATACGATTTCACCTCACGCGAAGGGATATCGCTGTTGTCTAACTTGATTCTACCATTTGCCTGCTTCTCGTAGTAGATATGATAGTTATCCAGGAAAGACTTCGGATCCACCCGGTCGGCAGCGGCAAAACTCTCATTACCATCCATGCGATATTGGAATACGGTAATCTTTCCCGTCATCATCAATCTGAAGATGGTGGTAAAGAGATTCATCTGATTTCCCTTCGGCTCTACAGGATAATAGAGCGCAGCATTGGCTTCGTTGTTGAGATCCAGTTCACGGTAGATATCTCTTCTCCAAACCACGTCCTCATCCATCGGGAGAGCAGTAGGAAAGGAGATCTGCGCACGCAGGGTTGGAGTATCGCCACTCTGCTGCGCCGCTTTCTTCTGTGCTGCCGCTTGCCTGCGGGCCTCAGGTTGTGCCCAGATGCCCTGCACCATTCCCAAAAGCAGGAACAAGAACAATATCTTTTTCATTGACTTTGATTTTTTAATTTGAAAACTCGGTTATTACTTCACGATAACTTCCATTGCCGAAGGCAGGGTTCGCATAATGCCGTCGGGACCTACTGCTCTGATATGAGAGATGTAGAAACGACGGTTGCGATACAGCTTTCTGAACTCCTCACGCTGCCTGTCGGAGAAACTGGCTCCAGCAGAAGCCAGCGGAATGGCATTACCCATATTGTCGAAGAAGACGGTTTCGAAACCTACTACCTTGAAAGGAATATCCAGAAGTCCATCGTCGATGGCTGCATGAATGCCCGTGGCACCCATCAGACTGGCCTTTGCCAAACCGCCACCTCTGAATCTGTCTGTTCCCATCGCGATATAAGCGGTAGGATCTGGCAGTTTCCTGACATGGAAAACAAAAGGCGGCAGCGAGCGAACCTGTCCCTTATCTCTTGCCGTTACATGAATGGTAACATCCTTGCCAACGGTAGATGGAGTAGCCACGAAATGACCATTGCCTTTGGATACGAACGAGCCGCCACTCATAGAGGCAGAGATGGCATTCGCCGGAACCCCTGGCACACTGATACTGACAGGATTGGCATAACCTGCATAAAGTACATTCATCAGGTCGGCTGCCACCGTAGCAGAATTCGGAACAGGCAATACGGTATATTTCTGACTGAAGTTACGACGGATTTCCTCCCCCTCCTTACCTTTCATCAGAATATAACCACTAAACTGATGTTCTCCTACCCCACCAGCCGTAAAGCTATATCTACCATCAGCAGCCTGAAGCCGACTACCATTGACATAAATCTCAGGGCGCTGGGTACTGTCTATAGCCGCCATCACCACCTGTGAGTTGAATCGCTCACCCGCATAAAGGGTCGTCTTTTCAGGAATCACGAAGGCATTCATCTCACTCACATTCAGTTCCACGAGTTTCACATCCTTCTTCTGCCCATCGCCCTTCCGCGGTTCGTCCTGCAAGCTTCTCTTCACCTTCTCCACCAACGACTTTCCCTTGACACCGAGTTCCTCTTCAGTAGGAGTATTCAGTGCCAACATAGCCATCAAGACGACATACATCAGATTGATCATCTTCTGGCGTGGTGAAATCGGTCTTTTCTTTATTGCCATTTATTTTTCTTTTAAGTTTGCGGTCATCGCTGCTATCATACGTGCATAGATGCTGTTCAGTTGCTCTATCTGCTGAGCCATCTTCCGGGTCTGTTCATTGATCTGGTCGATGGTACCAATCTGCTGACTGGCACTTTTCAACTGCATCTCATAAACCTTGGTAATACCGGTAAGCGTGCGGTTCAGATTTTCCATCTCCTCACTGTCACGGGTCAGACGGGAACTCTGCTCATTAACCTTGCCAAGGGTATCTACCAGATTCTTCAGTTCATCCACATAGCTGCTCTGCACTTTCTGCATTTCCTCAGAAGCTACCTGCATTTCTGTCAAAGCATCCGGCTGAACTATTGAGGAAGCAGCCACATTCTTGTCCTGGTATTCTACCTTACCCGTCTCCAGATATTCCTCCGTCACATGAGTAGGAATCTCTCTGCCATCAGCAGTCTTATCGAAAGGACGGTCGAAAGCAGACAGGAAGAACACGATAATCTCAGTACCCATTCCCAGGAAGAGCATCAGATTGGCTCCGGGAAGATGCGTCAACTTGAAGAGAGTACCTGCAATAACGATACTCGCACCCCAACTATATGCATAGTTCAGGAAAGTCTGTCCCGGAACGCTATCCATCCACTTCTGCAGACGATAGACAATATTATATTTACTATAGTCACCCATTTTGATTATCTCCTATTCTTATTTCTTGATGGTTTCTGCTTGGCACTCGATGTAGTAGCCAGACTTCTTACGCAGCGGAATCCGATATATGAGCGTGGCTGGTTCTGGTATTCCCAAGAGCGCCATGCTGAGCGGACAAACGACTCCGGGTCTTTCCACGAACCACCTCTTACACTCTTTTTCTTCAACCGGTAAGGATCTTCCTTGGCTGCATTGTATTTCAGGTCAGGATTCAGATCGTTCATCGCATCCACTCCTGCCTCGGTATAAACGGTACTGGTCCATTCTGCCACATTACCAGCCATATCATAGAGCCCGTTCGAGTTGGGTGAATAAATACCCACCTTACTCGTTATCAGGTTACCATCCTTGGTATAGTTGCCCCGATCTGGCTTGAAGTTGGCATAGAAACATCCATCTCCATTCTTTACGTCAGCATTGTCCCAAGGGAACTCACTCTGATTCTTTCCTCTGGCAGCAAACTCCCATTCTGCCTCAGTTGGCAGACGGTAACGCTGCACGAATCTTGCCTCCGGTCCCAAACCTTTCAGAAGATAGTCGGTACGCCAGGCACAGAAGGCATTCGCCTGCTCCCAGGTGACCCCCACAACAGGATAATCGTTGTAGGCAGGATTACTGAAATAGCTTCTCAGATAAGTTTCATTATCTGAGTTGCGGAAATCATTCACCCAGCAAGTGGTATCCGGATAGATATTCACAATATAGGTATTGAGGAAATCCCACGGACCGCTCAACGGGCGGTTGATGGTCTCTCTCACCACTCTACCCTCATCATCATAATAAGCGGTATCCTTCGAAATCATCACCACCTCATCAGGATTTATCTGGATATCTGTATTCAGACTGCGCTCCTGCGGATTGATTCGGTTACGGCGAAGGGCAGCTGCTGTATAATCATAGATTTCATACTTATAGTTGAGCTGGCGCCAATCGATCAGCTTCTCACCGGTCACCGGATTCACATTGTAGAGACTTTCTATCGCACGCAGTTCATCCTCATTCGGCTTTCTTGGCAAAGGCTTCTTCCAGTTAACCCGCGGAGGAACCGGGTCGCCATTCTTGTCTTCGGTAATCATATAGGTCTCATCGCCGGCATAGGCAGGATCGGCAAGACGGGTACGAAGGATAGAATCGCGTACATAAGCCACAAACTGCTTGTACTCAGAGTTCGTAATCTCAGTATCATCCATCCAGAAACCATCTACGGAAACATCCTTACGGGGAGTCTTCGCACCCCATAGCGAATCCTGAGTCTCAAGACCCATCTTCAGGAAACCACGGTTCACCTTTACCATTCCGTAAGGTGTAGGCTCCACGAACCCTCTTCCGCTTACGCCCACAACTTCTCCTCCTCTACCTGCCATGGAAGTAGATTTGGCACTGAAACAGCCACTCAGGGAGAGCAGTGCTGTGAGTGAACATAAGAGCCCTAATATTTTCTTCATTTCAATATTCATATTCTTGATGATATACTATAGTATTCTTACACTTTGATGTTTGTTCTTTCCTTTTTTGGCAAAGCTGATCTCTGTCTGGTATCCTATGCAGAGTTCATGGCTACCATTACCCGCATTCAACTTCGAAGTATAGCACTCGTAACTGTACCCAAGCATCACCCCATGAAAAGTACCTCCCAATAGAAAGGTCACAGAATGATCAGGACTGTAGGTGAGTCCACCATACAGATGCTTTCCCTCGTGCTGATAGACCAGCCGTCCGGTAACATCGCCTCGCCACGCCGTGCCATCATATCTGACAAGAGCAGATGACTTTATAGATAAAAACGGATTTCTCAGTTGAATATTGTATCCACCAGTCAAATAATACGTTGCATCAATCTTAAATTCATTTGATTCACCCAGATTGATCGTAGGAGAAGTAAGATGTTGCCCTGAAAGTCCAACATACCAATTACGATGGATGAAATAGAGCCCCAAGGCAAAATCCATACCGCTTCCCTCTACATTTGTCGTAGCAAAAGCAGGGTCACCCGATTCTCCAGCATCCACCTTGCTGCCATCAAAACTCTCACTCAGCATACCGCCCTGCAATCCGATGCTCATCATTCCTCCCCATATCTTCTTTTTATAAGCATACTGCAGGCTAAGACGCTGGTGGGTAAAGAGACCAATCTGGTCATTCATCAGCGAAACGCCCACACCCTGCTGATGATTGAAAAGCATGAAAGGCATATCTGCTGCCAGATACATCGTACGGGGATTGTGTTCGAATCCAGCCATATCAAGAGCGTAAGCAGCCGTAACATTCAGTTTTGCCTGCTTACCCACTGCTGCAGGATTAAAGGATGACTCCATATCGAAATAATGACTGAAGGATGGATCATACTGTGCTCTCGTACAGAGCACGCCTGCCAGCAAAAAACATAATATGATGATTCGTCTTAACACAATGTAATAACGTAAATTATCGCTGAATATTATATGTAAGGTGATGATTGTAGGAACATCCTGACAGATATCAGATGAAAAAGGAACAGAAAGAAGATGAAAAAGGAATAGAAAGAAGATGAAAAAGGCTGTTCTCCATGTAGAGAACAGCCCTATCATCGACTTTTAATATTCGTCGTCATTCCATAAGAAGTCATCCTTTGAAGGATAATCAGGCCAAATGTCTTCGATGCTCTCATAGACATCACCTTCATCTTCTATTTCCTGCAGATTCTCCAGAACTTCCAGAGGCGCACCTGAGCGAGTTGCATAGTCGAGCAGCTCTTCTTTAGTTGCAGGCCATGGTGCATCTTCTAGCTTTGAAGCTAATTCAAGTGTCCAATACATAGCTATATTATTTAACGTTCTTACTAATTTGGCTGCAAAAGTAATAAAATTTATTTTATCTACAAGTTTTTCGGCATTTTTTTTCACCAAACATACTACTTTCTTGCATGAAAGGGCTCTTTTTCTAGAAATTTACCCGATAATGCTGCTTATAGATCTTATGATCAAAGAAAACAACACCCACATAATAGAGGTCATAGGTGATGCCGGAGAACTCAGATTCCTGCAAACGAAGCCATGATGAATAGGTCTTCCTGGCATGAAGATTACCTAAAAGAACCAGCATCACCTGACTATGACAAAGCGGAAGCAGATTCTTCAAGACAAGCTCCATAGGCATTTTATCCAAATCAACAACCACCATCGTTTTGACGTTTTTATCCAAAAGAGATAAGCTATCAGCCATCTCGAAAGATTCTGCGTTCATACAACCTGCCTTCAGATAAGCATCAAAGATATGATGATTACACAATCGGATGGCAGGCTGCCAATGATTCGAGAGCCGCAGAAGAAGACGACCCACCTTATGTTCGCGCCTGTTAAGCTGTGGAAACTGGTCTTGCAGCTCCTGATATGCATAATAAGGATAATGCTCATTGATGACATAACGGATAAAGCTATAGGCAGAAGGCGACTGCACGCCAAAGCCGCGACTATAGCCGCAGCGTCTTAACCATCTCCACCATGTACTCAAATAATAATGCATAATTTAAATTTTTAGATACACAAAAAGCCTCAGAAATCTTTCGAAATCTGAGGCTCTTGATAAAAGAAGGCGGCTACCTACTCTCCCGCATTGCATTGCAGTACCATCGGCGCAAGTGAGCTTAACTTCTCTGTTCGGAATGGGAAGAGGTGGGACCTCACCGCAATAACCACCTGATAATAGGTTATGACGTATTTGCACACAAGCAAACTGTATTT
>URYG01000023.1 GCA_900551985.1 uncultured Prevotella sp.
TTTGCACTGTCATTGCCGACTCTCTGGGCGTTTCCCGGGAGTTCCCCTGTGGTTCTCGGCAGAGTGAATTCTCGGTTACAGTGGTTACGGTTACAGAAGTTACAGTTTTTCGAATCCCCTTTACCTTCTTCTGTCTTTAGAAAGAGATTATAAATATATACTACTTACATTCCGTAAGCTCCCCGAGACCCAGTTTACCCCCTCCAGGAAAACTGTAACTTCTGTAACCGTAACCACTGTAACCACCTCCACAAACCTCTTGATGCACTGAAACGGTGCATCAAGCATGCGATCCGTATGAACTGTGTTGGAATTGTAAAGTTCAAGGATAGGGTTACCAAAAGAGTACCTGAATAAAGGGAAAAATTTGCAGTGCACTGGTGGGGCAGGGTGAAAAATATATAAAAATTCTTTTGTCTCGATTGTTTTTGCTATCTTTGCAAGCAGATTCTGACCTGAAGAGAAGAATCGGATGACTAATTAAATAATGTAATGATATAACTCTAAACAAAAATGAAGATAAATATTGGACCGGCTACGCCTGACACGGCGTCGCACATTGCATCGCTCATCATGGAGGCGATGAACCCAGGATGCTGCCAGAATCTGGCTGGTGCTCATCATACACTGGCGGAATTCCACCAGGTGATGGAAAGACTCGTAAAAATGGAGGATAGCCAGTATAGTTACCGCAATACGCTCCTGGCTACCAATAGCGAGGGTATTACTGCCGGTATCATCGTGTCTTACGACGGTGCACAGCTCAAGGCGCTGCGCAAGCGATTCATCGAGGAGGCAAAGGCAACCTTCGGAATTGACTATACAGGAATGGATCCGGAAACACAGGAGGGCGAACTCTATATCGACAGCCTCGCCGTACCTGCTGCCTTCCGTGGCAAGGGTATCGCCAAGATGCTGCTCAAGGCGGTGATAGAAAAGGGCAGGGAAATGGGCCTTCCTGCCGTGGGACTGCTCGTGGATAAGGGCAATCCGAAGGCAGAAAGACTCTATGCCAATATGGGATTCGAATACGTGAATGATGCCGTGTGGGGTGGCCACAGCATGAAGCATCTTCAGTATCCGCTGCGCTAGTTCTCAGATTCCGGTATCCGCTGCGCTAGTTTGCTGATCCCGGTATCCGCTACTCTAATTCCTCAATCTCATCTTCGTTCATCTCCCTGTCGAGCTGGCCGCGCCAGAGATACTTGCGGGTTTCGTGAACGATGATGCCGCTGAGGCAGAGCAGGGAGATGAGGTTTGGTATCGCCATCAGGGCATTCATGCAGTCGGCGATATTCCATACCAGTCCGAGGCTGATGACACTGCCCAGGAAGATACTCACAATATATAACATGCGATAGATGAGCATCCAGCGCTTGCCCTTGAGGTACTCTACGCAGCGTTCGCCATAATAGCTCCATCCCAGGGTGGTGCTGAAGGCGAAGGTGGCTAGACCGATGGTGAGCAATGGGGCTCCTATGTATGGTATCTTGCTGAAGGCTGCCTTGGTGAGCGCTGCGCCATTGTGGTAGTCGATGTCAGGATAGGCGATGATGCTGGAGGTGATGACCAATCCCGTGAGGGCACAGATGATGACGGTATCCCAGAAGGTTCCGGTAGAAGATACCAGTGCCTGGCGTACCGGATTGCGGGTCTGGGCGGCGGCAGCTACGATAGGTGCCGAACCGAGACCAGACTCGTTGGAGAAGAGTCCGCGGGCGATACCATAGCGGGCTGCTATCATGAGGGTGCTGCCTGCAAAACCGCCGCCGGCTGCACGGGTAGTGAAGGCGGATTCGAAGATAACCTTCAGGGCTGGCAGGAGATAGGCGTGATTGACAATCAGAATGTAGATGCAGCCCACCACATAGAAAAGTGCCATGAAAGGCACAAGCATTCCACATACTTTTGAGATACTCTGCACACCACCGATGATGACTGCGGCACCGAGAATGGTGACGATGGCGCCGGTGATGTATGGACTGATGCCATACTGGTTTTCTACCAGGGTGGAGATGGCGTTCGCCTGTACGGTGCTGCCGATGCCGAAGGAGGCGAGGGCGGCAAAGAGGGCGAAGAGGATACCGAGCCACTTCCATCCCAATCCCTTTTCGAGGGCATACATCGGACCGCCAAGCATCTCGCCACGCTTGGTCCTGACACGGTATTTCACGGCAAGAAGACCTTCGGCATACTTGGTGGAGATGCCGAAGACACCGGTGAGCCAGCACCAGAATACGGCACCCGGTCCGCCCAGGGCGATGGCTGTAGCCACACCTATGATGTTACCGGTACCGATGGTAGCGGCAAGGGCTGTGGCGAGGGCTCCGAACTGGGAGACATCGCCAGTGGCATTCTTGTCCTTCTTGAAGGACAGCGATATCGCCTGGAAAATCTTACGCTGCGGAAAGCGAAGGCGAACCGTCAGGAAAATGTGGGTTCCCAGCAGCAGGATGATCATCGGCCATCCCCAAAGGAACGAACTGAAGGATGTGAAAAATTCGTTGATTGCTTCCATGTTAATCTCTCTTTAAAATACTATTATAAAATCTATATCTAATTTTCTTCAAACTCTACCCGGGCGTTAGGGAATCCCATTGCCTTGAACATATCGCGGAACTGCTGCCTGGCATTGCGCTGGGCGATACGGATATTGGCTGGGGTGAGGCAGCGCTTCTTCATCTGGGCATAGGCGCGGTCGTAGAGTGCCTGGCGGTCGGCTCCCGTCCACTTTCCTTCTTCAAAGAAGCTGCGGGTTCGGGCTTCGTCGATGAAGTTGTTATCCAGCAGTCGGATAGGAGGGAGGGTGCAGACGATGGAATCCTTCCCGGCATTTGCCTGGATCCATCCTTCCTTTACATCTTTCATGTTGATGCCCAGGCGCAGGGTGCCGTAATAGATGCGCACCAGCTGGTCGTCGCCGAAGAAGCCTCGACGAACGGTATCTACCAGTTCCTCGTTGCTGATGGCGAGAAACTCCCATTCGCCTATCGCCTCGATGCTCTCTACCTGGGTAGGCGACAGGGTGGTCTTCTCTTCTGTGGTTACGCTCACCGTATTATCCTTGTTGAGCCAATAGAGCGTGCCCGCGAGTATGAGGGCAAGGATGGTGAGCAGGATGATGCCATATTTCTTCATATCTCATTCCTCCTTAGTTTGAGGGTTTGTCTTTCTTTTCTCACTAGTTTTTATCTTTCTTCTCCACTCCCGAGTTCTGCAGGAATCCCCTGATATCATCGAGGGTGAACTTCTTGCGGAAGCTTACCTGGATGTTCTCTTCCCGGAACCCCATCTGCATGAGCATCGGGATGAGGGTGTTGGCAGCACTGACGCGAGCCTGCTCCATCAGGTCGAGGTTGGGAATATCGCGGATGATGCTCTCTCTGCCCTGCTGTTCCAGCTGGGTGAGTTCGGCATCGGAGTAGTTGCTGCGGGTGAGGGAGACATACTGTTTCAGTTTCTTGTGATCGATTCGGGTGCTGGTGAGCACCATCTTCGGGTCGGGCAGGATGATTTCTATCTTATCGCCTTTACGTGACACATTCCTGTCGGAGAATCCCTGGAAATCTACATACGCCTTGATGGTAGCATCCATGGGGATGGCTACCTTTCGGTTGGAGCCTGGCACGGGGATGTTGAATTCGTGCTTCAGGAAGGAACCCTTAAGCTTGAACTGGTCATCGTGGGTGATGATCTTATGAACGTGCGCCTCGGCGGTATAAAGGCGCGTGCATTTCTGTATCTGCATCACCATCGTGGGGATGGTATCGATGGCGCTCTTCTTCTCTTCTGCCGGCTTCTTGGGAGAGCAGGAGAGGAGGCTGAGGATAACCGCCGGGATGAGGATAAAAAATACTTTCTTCATACGATTAAGGGTATAATTTATATGATAAATATGTAATATATATGATAAAATATATGATGAGGATATAATAAAAGCTCTTGAAGTCAGGGTTCGCCCCAACGTCAAGAGCTTTCTTATATTATTAGAATTTTGCCATTTTGATAGCGTCGATAGCGCACTCGTCACCCTTGTTACCCAACTTGCCGCCGCTGCGATCCTTCGCCTGCTGGAGGTCGTTGGTGGTGAGAAGTCCGTAGATGACAGGGATTTCCTGTGTGGCATTGAGGCGCGCAATACCATAGGTGACACCCTCGCAGATATAGTCGAAGTGCGGAGTCTCGCCACGAATCACACTACCCAGGATGATGACAGCATCGTAGCCGCCATTGAGCACCATCTGATGTGCGCCGTAGATCAGCTCGAAGCTTCCCGGTACGGTCTTCACATGGATGTTCTCAGGGATGGCTCCATGCTTCTCCAGCGTCTTGACAGCTCCATCGAGCAAGGCGCCTGTAATCTCTGGGTTCCATTCTGCTACCACGATACCGAAGCACATGTTGCTGGCATCTGGAATCTTGGAAAAGTCGTATTCCGACAAATTATGAAGTGCTGTTGCCATAATGTTCTGATTTAGTTGGAAGCACGCTCGATGTACTTATCGATCTCAGAGCTCTGGACGAGCATAGAGTTTACATACTTCTTCTTGATGTCCTGATAGATGGTCAAAGCCTCTGCCTTCTTGTTCTGGCTCTCCAGGATTTCGCCAGCCTTGATGAGGAAGGCAGGAGAGAGAGAGTTGTTGGCATCATCCTCAGCCTTGCTGTCTGCCATGGAAGCTGCCTTCTTGAAAGCGGCTACGGCATCATCGAGCTTGTTGAGGTGAGCGTATGCATCGCCGAGGGCTGCCTGAGCGGCTGGGCTGATCATCTCGTCGCCCTTAGATGAGAATGCGTCGAGGCTCTTCTCTGCCTCTGCCCACTTGCCGAGGTTGGCATAGCAGAGACCTGCATAGAGGTTGGCGAGGTTGCCTGCATCGGTGCTGCCGTATTCGCTGGCAATCTTTGCGAATCCTACGAAGCCAGCGCCATCGCCGTTGAGTGCCTGCTCATACATCTCGTTCTGGAAATAGGTCTGACCCTTGCCGAGCAATGTGCTTGCCTTGTCCTCACGAGGACCTGCAATCTGAGACATGTAAGCGAATACACCTGCGATGATAACGATCAATGCTACCACTGCGATCATAATTGCCTTCTTGTACTTCATGAAGAAGGCCTCTTTCATGTTAAGGCTCTCGATTTCCTGAGCCTGTACGTTGTTGTTTGCCATTTCTTATTTTTTGTTTTTTATTATTCTTTGTGATTCCTTGCTCTTTTAGGTTGCAAATTTACTGATTTTTATTCAGATATTGAAATTTCTAGCCTACTTTTTTCGTTTTTTGGGCTTTTTCTGCTAACTTTGCAGTCAATTAGCAGAAAAGTATCTATGATTTTAAAGAATATTTCCATTATTAATTACAAAAACATCAAGGGCGCCAACCTGGAGCTTTCGCCCAAGATCAACTGTCTTATCGGCCATAATGGTATGGGTAAGACCAACTTTCTCGATGCCATCTACTATCTCTCGTTTTGCAGGAGTGCCAACAATCCCATCGATTCGCAGATCATCACGCACGACGAGGCTTTCTTCATGCTGGAGGGCAACTACGAGAGCGATAATGGAGATATGGAGAACATCTACTGCGGCATGAAAAGGGGCACCAAGAAGCACTTCAAGCGCAACAAGAAGGAGTATAAAAGGCTCTCGCAGCACATCGGACTCATCCCGCTCATCTATGTTTCGCCTTCGGATGTTTCGCTCATAGAAGGCGGAAGCGAGGAGAGAAGAAAGCTGATGGATGTGGTGATCTCGCAATACGACAATACGTATATCGAGGCGCTGAACAACTACAACAAGGCGCTGCAGCAGAGAAATGCGCTGCTGAAGATGGAGGAGGAACCGGATGCTACGCTGATGGAACTCTGGGAACAGCAGATGGCGATGAACGGAGAAATGCTCTATGCCAAGCGGCAGGCTTTCGTGAACGAACTGGTGCCGCTGTTTCAGGAGATTTACCAGCATATTTCGGGCAACCAGGAGAAGGTGGGGCTGCATTATATCTCCCACTGTCAGCGGGGACCGTTGCTGGAGGTGATTCAGCGTGACCGGTTCAAGGATAGAGCCGTAGGATATTCATTGCACGGCATGCACCGGGACGACCTGGAATTTACCATCGGAGATTATCAGATGAAGCGCGAGGGAAGTCAGGGACAGAACAAGAGTTATGTGATTGCCCTGAAGCTGGCGCAGTTCAGTTTCCTGCAGCGTACGTGTTCGAATACCACTCCTTTGCTGCTGCTGGACGATATCTTTGACAAGCTTGATGCTCAGAGAGTTGAAGCCATCGTTCAACTGGTGTCGAGTGACAGCTTCGGTCAGATTTTCATCACGGATACGAATAGGGATCATCTGGATCAGATTCTCCATCGGCTGAATGGCGATTTTCGGATTTTTGAGGTGAATAATGGAGAAATTGCGTATGTTTAGAATAACGTATGTTTAGAATAACGTATGTTTTTTGATAGCATTTTTAGGAGGAGTAGCGTATGTTTAGACAGAAAGTTAAATCGATAGCAGAACTGTTGCCTGAGTTTCTGAGAAACCAGGGATTGGAGACGCCTTTGCAGCAGAGGCGGCTGATAGATAGTTGGGAGACTGTGGTAGGGGCACCTATCGCAGCCTATTGCGGTGAGAAGTTTATCAAGAACCAGACGCTGTTTGTGAAAGTGATGAATCCGGCATTGAGAGCAGATCTTACCATGAATCGCTCCATCCTGGTTCGCAGATTGAACGAGCAGGTGGGAAGTATGGTGATTGCTGATATCAGATTCTATTAAGCGCAAACTTCTTGCGCTTAATAGAATTTCTTTTTTATACCCCTTCGTCATCATCTTCTAATTCTTCTTTAGAAGTAGAAGAGGCTGAAGAGGTGGATTCGGTACCGGATTCGGTATCAAGAACCTGGTCCTTGCTGATGCTGACAGCACCCATTCTTGATATTTTCAGTACCAATGGAAGATATTCATCGCTGGTGATATCCGGAGAACCGACGCTGGCTGCAAAACTCAGATTGTTTCCTTCTGTCTTATCGAAAACGATGCCTAGAAGGGCTCCCATCGATTTCGTCTGCTTATCGAGATAACTTTCAAAGGCTGCCTTTGTAAAGGTGCGGTTGAAGAACTCGGTACCATCGCTTCTCAGAATGCGGATGGTTATCTTGTTATCGTAATACTTGTTGGTCTTGTCCAGTTGGATGATGGGTAATTCGTGGTCGGCTTCTCGCTTCACTACCACCTTGTAATGGTTGCCCAGCCATTCTACATCTCTTGACTGTTCATATCCGCTCATCTCCTGGGTGGGTTTGTTGGCCACCTGAGCCACTGGTTTTGGGGCAATGATTATCTTGCTCTTTTTCTTTTCTGCGCAAGAAGCTATGAGACCTATTGCCAGAATGGATAATAATATGTAGTTACTTCGTTTCATCATTGTTTTCTTTTTGAAGTACAAAAGTAGTAAAAAAAGACGAGAAATCATATTGATTGCCGTTAAAAAACGAAAAAAGCATCGACTTTCACAAGCCGGTGCTTCAAACTACCTTAATACTAACTAATAAATTTCCTATTGAATCTTACACGATATAATAAAAGTTCAGTTTATGAATTCTAATCGTTCTATTTGACCCTTATTCACCCAAAAGGTTTAATGGGGTCAATGAAAAAAACGACTTTTTTTCTTTTATTAACGCATTTTTCCGCATTATATTGTATTTTTCTGCGAAAAAAATGCTTTTTTTTATGAGATAATCTCTTTTTTAATGAGATGCTCTCTTTTTTACGAGATGATTTTATTCATGGCGATATCTGTTTCCTCCGTTGGAATCTGAGGCAGGAGCTGGAAGGGGAAGGCGATGCCTATTCTGTAGGCTCCAGGAATCTTCGGGAGGAAGCGGTCGTAATAGGCCTTGCCCCTGCCCAGACGATTACCCTGGATATCGAATGCCATACCTGGGATGATAGCTACATCTATCTCACTGTAGCGATGGGGAGGAAAAAGGGTGCCTGCAGGCTCCATGATATGATAGGCGCCTTCTCTTAAATCCTGGCTATCGGTATATTCACGGAGCACCATATTATGATCGTCAATTACTTCGGGCAACAAAACCTTCTTGCCGGAAGCCACAAGATGGTCGATAAAATGATGGGTATTCACCTCGTCGGGGAGGGAATAGTACATCATCACCGTATGGGCAGACTGCAGATGCCCGTTCTCTTCGAGATGAGACAAGACAGAAAGCGACAGTTCCTCAAGAGCACTTGAGGAATACTGTCGCTTTCTATCTCTTATTATTTTTCTTAATTCTTTCTTATCCATGCTTACTTCTTCTTTACCACTTTGCCTGCAGCCTTTGCTGCCTTTGACTTTGCAGCCTTTGCCGGTGCAGCCGGCTTCTTAGGGAAGGCGGCGTGATTATTGAAGACCTCGAGGGTTTTCCTGATCACAGGATCATCCTGGTTGATGTACTCTGTCCACGCCTGCTCATCGAGCATATTGTAGATGATGCGGCTGTCGAGTACACGGTCCAGCAGCTTGTGAGACTTGCGGATGAGAAGGTTGCGGCGCTTCAGTCCGCGCTTGTCGGCATAAACGACAAACTGCTCTACCAGGTTCTGCTTGTCAAGATAATCGGCGAGTTCCATCATCTCCTTGAAATTGTTCAACTTCGGACGGTTGTCGTCCGTATAGGTAAACGCAAACTGGAGAATCAGTCCGCTCATGCTCGCTTCCTTGAAGTAAGATGTCATACCCAGGGTATCTTCTGGAACGAAGATATCAGGGGTGATGCCACCACCACCATAAACCACTCTGCCGATGCCGGTATGGTAAGCCGGACCGGTATGCTTGATGCTATCCTGCGAGAAGAACTCGCCATGCTCATAACGGGTGAGGAGATCCTGCTCGTAGTCACCGCTGTCGCCCAAGGTATATGGCTTCTGGATACATCTGCCTGATGGAGTATAGTAACGGGCGATGGTAAGACGGATGAGACTGTGGTCTGGGAACTCGATCTGCTGCTGTACCAATCCCTTACCGAACGAACGGCGGCCGATGATGGTGGCACGGTCGTTGTCCTGCATGGCTCCTGCAAAGATCTCAGCCGAAGAAGCAGAACCCTCATTGATGAGCACTACCATCGGAATCTTCTGGTAGGAACCTTTGCCATCACTCGGATAATCCTGGCGAGGCGACTTGCGGCCCTGGGTATAGAGAATGAGTTTCTTCTCAGGCAGGAACTCGTTTGCCATGTTCACAGCGGCTGTGAGATAACCTCCCGAATTGTCGCGCAGGTCGATACAGAGATTCTTGAATCCCTGCTGCGAGAGCTTTGCCAGGGCGATGAGCATCTCTGGATAGGTATTCTCGCCGAAGTTCTTGATGCGGATATATCCGGTGTTGTCATCGAGCATATAGGCAGCGGTGACACTCTTGGTAGGTATCTCGCCACGGGTGACGCTGAAGGTCTGCACCTTCTTGCTGCCATAGCGGATAACGCCAATCTTCACCTTGGTATCCTTAGGACCCTTGAGGCGGTGCATCGCTTCCTGATTGGTGACAATCTTGCCTACGAAAGGTTTGCCATCTACGGCTACAATCTTATCACCTGCCAGCAATCCAGCCTTTTCGGCTGGTCCGTTCTGAATCACATTCTGCACATGGATGGTGTCCTGGCGGATGACAAACTCGATGCCTACGCCTGAGAACGAACCCTTGAGGTCGTCGGTGGCGGCAGCTGCATCCTTCGCACTGATATAGACAGAGTGAGGATCCAGTTCGGCAAGAATCTGAGGAATCGCCTTATCGACCAACGAATCGATGTTCACGGCATCTACATACTGGTCATCGATGAGGTGGAGCAGGTTGTTCAGACGGTTGCTTCCACTGTTGATGACATTGAGTCGGTTGCCGGCGAAATGATTCGAAAAGAATGTGCCGATGATGATGCCCAGCACAACGCAGAGCGCCATGATGAAGGGCATATACCGATTGGTCTTATTCTTATTCATATTCATAACTAACTAATTTAATATACTAACGTTTCTTTCTCTCTTTTTCTCTCTTATTTCTCTGGAGTTTCCTTCTGCGAAGAGGTTTCTTCCTGAGAATCTTCTGTTTCCAGTGAAGCTTCTTCATCCGGATTCATGTATTCTACCACCACTCCTGCACGCTTCAGAAGATCCACACCGTCGGTGAGGCGGTATTTCTCGGCATAGACCACACGCTTGATGCCCGACTGGATGATGAGCTTGGAGCATTCGATGCAGGGAGAGGCTGTGACATAGAGTGTACTGCCCTCGCTGTTGTTGCTGCTGCGTGCCAGCTTGGTGATGGCGTTGGCCTCGGCATGCAGAACGTAGGGCTTGGTTACATTGTTCTCCTCGCAGATGTTCTCGAATCCGCTGGGAGTACCGTTGTATCCATCGCTGATGATCATCTTGTCCTTCACCACCAAGGCACCTACCTGTCGGCGCTTGCAGTAGCTGTTCTCAGCCCAGATGCGAGCCATGCGCAGATAGCGCAGGTCGAGCTTCTTCTGTTTAGAAAGTTGATTTTCCATCCTTCAGCATTTTCTATTTAGATTCAACATTTTCTATTTAGATTCAATATTGTCTATATAGATTCTACTTTAGATACTACATATCTTATTTAGATTCTACATTCCTCTTGATCTCGTTGCGTTCGAGCAGTGCATCGATGGTTGGCTCCTGTCCGCGGAATCGCTTGTAGAGAGTCATCGGATGCTCGGTGCCTCCCTTCGAAAGGATATTGTCGCGGAAGCTCTGGGCGGTAGCCTGATCGAATATGCCGTTCTTCTTGAATACGCTGAAGGCATCGGCATCGAGCACCTCTGCCCACTTGTAGCTGTAGTAACCAGCAGCATATCCACCTGCCATGATATGAGAGAACTGCACGGTCATGCAGGTATCAGGCAGCTGCGGGAAGATCATCGCCTTCTTCCATGCCTCCTTCTCAAATGGAATGATATCTTCAGTGAAGGCTTCCTTCTTGGTATAGTATGCCATATCCAGCAATCCGAAACTTACCTGGCGCAGGCAGGCATAAGCCGCCATGAAGTTGCGGCTCTTCACGATGCGCTCGATGAGATCATCCGGCAACGGTTCGCCTGTCTCGTAATGGAAGGCGAAGGTGCGCAGGAAATCCTTCTCTACCGCATAGTTTTCCATAAACTGGGATGGCAACTCTACGAAGTCCCACCATACATTGGTGCCCGAAAGACTCTCGAAACGGGTGTTGGCAAACATGCCGTGGAGACTGTGACCAAACTCGTGGAGGAAGGTCTCTACCTCGCCCAGGGTCAGGAGGGCTGGCTTCTCGGCGGTAGGCTTGGTGAAGTTCATCACCACGCTCACATGAGGGCGCACATTGGTGCCCTTGTAATCTATCCACTGTCCCTGGAACTCTGTCATCCAGGCACCTCCCTGCTTACCTTTGCGAGGGAAAAAGTCGGCATAGAAGACAGCCAGATAGCTGCCATCCTTATCGAATACCTCGTATGCCTTGACATCAGGATGATAGACCGGGATGTCCTTGTTCTCCTGGAAGGTGATGCCGTAGAGCTTGTTGGCAAGACCGAATACGCCATCAATCACCTTATCGAGCTGGAAGTAAGGACGGAGCATCTCTGCATCGAGATTGTACTTCTCCATCTGGAGCTTGTGAGAATAGAATCCGAAATCCCATGGCTGCATGTCGAAATCATCGCCCTCCAGTTTCTTGGCGAGTGCCTCTACTTCTGCCGTCTCGTGGATAGCGGTAGGCTTGTAGGCATCGATGAGATCGTTCAGAAGCTTATACACATTCTCTGTGGTGCTTGCCATGCGATGACGGAGTACGTAATCGGCATAGGTCTCGAAGCCCAGAAGCTGTGCCAGCTCTCTGCGCAGGTTGACCAGTCGCTGACAGATCTGCAGGTTGTTCTGCTCGTTGTCGTGGGTGCAGACGGTATTTCTCGCCATGTACATCTGCTTGCGGAGCTCTCGCTGAGTAGAGTAGGTCATGAAAGGAGAGTAGCTAGGGAAGTCGAGGGTGAAGATCCATCCCTCTTCGTTCTTCTCCTTTGCATTATGGGCAGCGGCAGCGATGGCGGTCTCTGGGAGTCCGTCGAGCTGAGCCTTATCGGTGATATGCAGGGTGTAAGCCTTGTTTTCCTTCAGCAGATTCTGCGAGAACTGGAGGGTGAGCATGCTTGCCTCCTCGGTAAGCTTGCGCAGCTTCTCCTTGCCTTCCTCATCGAGCAGGGCACCGCTGCGCACGAATCCGTCGTAGCTGGTATCAAGGAGCATCTGTTCCTCGGCATTGAGCTCACGGTTTGGATGATCGTGAACGAACTTGATGCGCTCGAAGAGCTTCTTGTTCAGGGTGATATCGTTGGCATGCTTGGTGAGGATCGGACTCAGTTTCTGTGCCAGTTCTTCCATCTCATCGCAGGTTTCTGCACTCATCATGCAAGAGAATACATTGGAAACACGACTTAGGAGATCGTAATAATGCTCACCCTTCTCGGTATCTACGCGGGCAATGGTATTCTCGAAGGTAGGCTCTGCCGGGTCATTGATAATCTTATCAGTGGCCTCGTCATCGCGTCGGATACCTTCCATGAAAGCCTCTTCGTAATCACCGAGCTGGATGCGGTGGAAAGGGACTGTATAATGTGGGGTGCCGTAAGGCAGGAAGAAAGGATTCTCTCTCTTCTGGGTTTCGTTATTCTTTGTGGAGTTGTTATCTTGCATAATTGTAAATGTTATCTATTGATTAATTTCTCGAGTGCCGGGATGCTGATTCTGCCGCGATGGAGTTCGATCAGTCCCTGAGTTTCCAGTTCGTTGAGCGCCACTGATACCTTGAGCCGCTTGACATTCAGCTCCTGTGCCAGGCGATCCATCTTGATGTGGAAGTTTTTTTCGCCTGCCGGACGCAGGCAATGATTCTCGAAGAATCGGATGATGCTGTCGCTGAGCGTCTTTGGGGGTACCCTGAAGAGTCGGCGATTGCTTCTCTGTGCCTGGGTGGAGATGAGGTTGAGCAGATTGATGTGGAAGATTTCGTATTGGTTGGCGAGTCGCAGCACTTCTTTCTTGCTGATGCTCATCAGGCTGCAGTCGTTTCTCGCCACATAGTGATGGGGCGAGTGCTGGTCGTATCCGAAGAGGCGTTCTATCATGAATACCTCCGGGGCCTTGATGGTCTCTACGATTCTATACCCATGGTCATCTGCCATGGTCTCTACTGCCACTTCTCCGGAAAGGAGAAAGAGCAACCGGTGATAGGGTTCACCTATCTCGGTTAAAGTCTCACCAGCTTCTATCTTCTGGAAATCGAACTTGGTGTGTCCGGCAATCTGAAGAAGGTCGGCGCGGCTCATTCCGAGAAACAGAGGCAGATTCAAGAGCGTATCGTATAACTTATCTTCCTGCATCGTTCTTTATTTTTCTTACTTTTTCTGAAGCTTTATTTTCCTAACTTCTTCTGAAGGGATGGGGAATACCAGATCTGGTTGCAGCCCTTCTGGTCAGAATAAATCAGATAGGCGCAAAGCTCGGGATGTTTCTCCAGGATCTTCTTGGCTCCATCCAATCCCAGTACCATGAACGAGGTGGCATAGGCATCGGCGGTGGCACAGTCATCTGCAAATACCGTGGCAGAAAGGATGTTGTGCTGCACCGGATAGCCTGTCTTCGGGTCGATGGTGTGGGCATACTTCTTTCCGTTTTTGTAGTAGAAGTTGCGGTAGTTGCCGCTGGTGGCCATTGCGATATTGCTTACGCTGACTACATCCTGGATAGCCTGATTGGTATTGAGCGAATCATCCGTTGGTTTGTTGATTCCGATGCGCCAAGGCTGCAGTTTCTCGCTGTTGCCGTTAACCACGATTTCTCCACCTATCTCTACCATGAAGTTCTGAACGCCCTTCTTCTTGAGGAGTCTCGCTACCACATCGGTACCATATCCCTTGGCAATGGCGGAGCAGTCGAGCATCGTCTTCGGATTCTTCTTGATGACGTAACCGTCCTTCAGTGAAACGGTGTGGAATCCCACGATGGCACGCAGGCTGTCGATGGTCTGTCGGGTAGGAGGGTTACCGGTCTTGAAACCGAATCCCCAGGCATTCACCATAGGCGCCACGGTGATATCGAAGGCTCCGTCGGTTTCTCCGGAAATCTTCTCGGCGAGTTGGAATACCTCGCTGAACATCTCATCTACCTTCACCTTTTCATTGCGGTTGACGCGGGAGATGATGGAGGTCTTGTTGAAAGGGGAGAGTGAATTGTCCACCTTTTGCAATTCAGCCTCTATCTCTTTCTGATAGTTGGTGTCACTCTGGTAAGTGATGTGATAGATGGTGCCGAATACCATACCCTCATCTTTCTGGAACGGGGTGTTGTGCTGCTGGCGTATCACGAAGATACTGCCTATGATCAGAATGAGCAGAAAAGGTATCTGCCAAATCAGTTTCTTTTTTTTCATTGTCTTGCTTACATTATATCTCAAGTGTAACGTTAAAGGTACCGCCTAATCGGGAACCGCCTTGCTTTCCGAAGCCTGGCACATAGTAGCAGTTGCCTATTTCTCCATCCTTCTTAGCCAACCGGCGCTTGTATCGGAAGCTCCATCCCATGCGGACAGGTCCCCAGATCTTGGCATCTACTCCGAAGACTCCTTCCAGCCAGTGATAGTTGCTCTTCACGCCTTCGGCTCCATAAGGAACATCGCCTCCCCATACCGGGTCCTGGATGGGAGGAGAGGTGACATCGTATTTGAAGGATGTGAAACCGTAGCGGAAACCTCCAAACAGACGGTAATCGTCGTGCTTGTTCTTCAGCAGGTTCCAGTCTATACCGATGCGGGCATAGGGAGCACTGGTCTTGTAATTGATCTTCGTGCTCTCGTCGCTGGCATCAGCCTTGCCATATCCCAGCTCGAAGACCGGATAGTACTTATCCTTGAGATTGATACGGAGGGAAGCTTCGTATTGACCGTAATCGCTGACCATCAACTGAACCGGTCCGATGACATCTACTCCCACAGCCATTCCGCGGAAGAACGGGATGGTATCCTTCTCCACAGTAGCCATCTTCTTCTGGTTCTGTGCATTCGCAGAAGCACCTCCCAGCATCAGAAGACAAGCCAGAAGGAAAGCTCCTTTCTCTACAGCTTTTGTCATCTCCATAGAAACTGCTTTGCCTATCCCCATGGATGCAGCCTTAGTGGCGATTGCCGAAATAGATATAGAAATGCGCTTTAGATGCATCATAATTTACCTCTTTATTGTTGATGACTATCGAGTCGATGTAGTTGTGAGTGGTCTTCACCTCCGTAATGGTATGGAAGAATGACGGACCGCAATCCACAGACTCGAAATGCGAATAATTCTCCTTCTTCACGGTCACCGTGTCTTTCCACACCTGATGATCGCGGTTGCGAATCTCGAAGTAGAAAACATCCTCCGGCTGATGATAACTCATCGGAAGAATGAAACTATCTACTTTCACATCCTTGTTGATGAGCACGCTGTCGGTGCCCGCTGTCTTGGTGGTCGAGATGGTCATGGTGTCCTGCAGGGTCTTGATGTTGCCCATCAACTTGTACTTGGTGTAAGTCGTGTTGTTGAGCGGGCAGTCGAGGGTGGAACATCCCACCATCGTGAGCACCATCATCAGGATGACCATTGGTATTATTTTCCGCATCTTATTTCCTTTTCTATTTGATAATCGTTACGGTTTGGATTCTGACGGCTGATCAGGTCGCCCAGGAATCCGGCAAGGAAGAACTGGCTACCCAGTACCATAGCGATGAGCGCAATGTAGAAGTATGGGGAGTCGGTGATGAGATGACCATATACGCCATGGTAGAGGTCGATGCTCTTGTCGATGCCCAAGCCGATGAGCGAGAGGAAGCCGATGAAGAACACGAGACTGCCCAGGAATCCGAATACGTGCATTGGCTTCTTGCCGAAGTTGCTGAGGAACCAGAGGGTCATCAGGTCGAGATAGCCGTTTACGAAACGGTTCCAGCCCATGAACTTGGAGGTTCCGAACTTGCGTGCCTGGTGGTGAACCGGTTTTTCGCCAATCTTGGCAAAGCCGGCGTTCTTGGCAAGATATGGGATGTAGCGATGCATCTCGCCATATACCTCGATGTTCTTGACTACTTCGCGGCGATAAGCCTTCAGACCGCAGTTGAAGTCATGGAGATTATGGATTCCGCTTACCTTTCGGGCTGTAGCATTGAACAGCTTGGTAGGGATGGTCTTGCTGAGAGGGTCGCCCTGCTTGCGGTTCTGCTTGTAACCGGAAACGAGGTCGTAGCCTTCCTTAGTAATCATCTGGTAGAGTCCCGGAATCTCATCAGGAGAATCCTGCAGGTCTGCATCCATGGTGATGACAACATCTCCCTGTGCCTCCTTGAATCCGCAATAAAGTGCCGGACTCTTTCCGTAGTTGCGGCGGAACTTGATGCCCTTTACCTGCTCGAACTTCTCGGCAAGCTCTTCTATGACATTCCATGAACGGTCGGTGGAACCGTCGTTCACGAAGATAACTTCGTATGTGAAATCGTTGGTGTCCATCACTCGCTTGATCCAAGCAAAGAGTTCTGGCAATGATTCTTCCTCGTTGAAAAGAGGAACAATAACTGAAATATCCATTTTCTTATGTTATGTTTTAAGATTTTCTAATGCTTTCTTACGGATTTCTCCGTATATTCTCATTACTGGCTGATTCGCTTCTTTGAATAGATGGCTGCGAGAATCGGACTGAGTACTGCGCCTGCTACCAGGTCGGTGATCATGAACATGGATGCCCATGCAATAGGCTTCATCATCGTGATGGCATCGAAGAGAGCCTTGGTTTCCTCAGCTGTCAACTGATAAGCCTGGGCTATCATCTGGTAGTTGGTCTGGAGCTGGGTCATAAACATACCGGTGTTCATGAATCGGAACCAGAGATACTGTATGATGGTGAGCAGCAAGGTGGCATAGAAGAATGTCTGGACACAATAATACAATCCGTGCTTGAAGGAGATATGACCTTCTCTTACCACATCACGGAAATATTTCAGTCGCTTTGCCACCACGAATGGAGTGGAAAGGATGAGGAGATTGGAAAGCAATCCCAACATCTGGTATTCCGGGTTGGCTGCCAGCATGGTACAAACGAAACTGGCTACCCATACGATACCAAGCAGGGTACCGTCTTGACGGGCAAAAGCCTTGGTCTGTCTGATCTTACCTGTATCAATCACAAAGATCTTGATCTTCTGATTAGGGGTGTCGAACTTTGACTGGCTCTGTTCGTCGTTCTTCTTTTCTTCTTGCTTCTCGTTATTTTCTGTATTCATTGTCTTAATGTATTTCTACGAATGTAATATATCAATTTGCAAAAATACAACTTTTTTATTATATAAGGTGTAAAGGGGGAGAATATTTATAGATAATTAAAGATAGAATGGATTTAAAAACAAAAAAAGGAACCTTCTGAAAGAAGATTCCTTTTAGAGCCTCTTGTCGGATTCGAACCAACGACCCCGAGATTACAAATCACGTGCTCTGGCCAACTGAGCTAAAGAGGCGGGTGGACAAGCGATTCATATCGCACCGCTACAACCAAGTACCCTTGCTATGTTCCCATCCTGGGGGATTCCGAGGGAGCTGGTCGTATGAGACTTGTCCGTCTCATATACTTGAAAGCGGTATTGCTTTTAAGCGAGTGCAAAAGTACTGCATTTTTCTGAACCTGCCAAATTTTCTGCCGAAAAAATGTTTGGTGTTAACGTTTATTTAGAAAAAGGAGGCAGATAATTGCCCCCTTTTTTCTATTACACCTTATTATATTTAGAAGATGATAACTCCTTTTTAGGTTATGTTTAGAAGATGATAACTCCTTTTCAGGTTATGTTTAGAAGCTGCTAATTCCTTTTCAGGTTATGTTTAGAAGCTGCTAATTCCTTTTCAGGTTATGTCTAAAAAACTCTAATTCCTTTTTTAAGGCGCTTTTTTCTTCTAAAAATCAACTACCGTGATACCGGCACCGCCGAACTGAACATGCTCATCGGCATAATGCGTCACATTCGGCACGCTGCTCAGGTACTGACGGATGAGCTGTCGGAGGATTCCGTTGCCTTTGCCATGGAGAATTCTAACTCTTGGCATACCTACCAGGATGGCATCGTCAATGAAATACTGAACGGCATTCAGTGCCTCATCGCCACGCATACCTCGTACGTCCAGGTCCTGGTGGAAGTTGGTCTTGTGGGCATCTATCGTCTTGCGGGTCTCCTTGCTGATACCATAAGAAGCCAGGTTCTCCTTGCGTTCCTCGGTCTTATCTACGTTTTCGGCTGTGGCTGTAGCGTGCTCCAGTCTGTTGAGGCGCATCTTGGTACGCATGCCGCCAAAAACGGCAGTGGCAGTATCTCCATTGATGCTCTCTACCTTTCCTATCGTAGTCAAGCCCTTGATTCGTACGGTATCGCCCACTTGGATTTCCCGTTTGCTGTCGCTCTGTAACTTGCTCTGTGCATTTCGCAGAGCTGCAGCCGCCTTCTCCTGGTTCTCCTTCTTCTCAGCCTGGCGCTTGGCATGGCGCTCCTTGCGCTGCTGGATCTGAGCAATCTTGCGGGCAATCTTGTCGTCCGATTCCTTGGTGTCAATCTCCTGGACCTCCTGCTTGAAGGCATCGAGTTCCTGACGGATGCGACGGGTTTCTTCTTTCTCCGCCTGACTCTCTCGAATCTCTCGGATGGCATTCTCAATCTTCTTGTTGCTTTCCTTCAGGAGTTCGGCAGCTTCCTCCTTCGCTTTCTTGAGAATCGCCTTTCTGCTGCGCTCGATATCCTCGATGTCGCTTTCATATTTCGAGATGGTCTTCTCCATATCCTTCTCGCGCTGATGGATGTTCTGGCGCTTGTTCTCCCAGTAGCGCTTGTCGCGGACGATATCCTGCAGGTACTTGTCGCTCTGGATATATTCGGAACCCACGATATCCGAAGCCTCCTTGATGACTTCTTCCGGCAATCCGATCTTTCTTGCGATTTCGATGGCAAAAGATGAACCTGGGCGACCGATGGCGAGCTGGAAGAGTGCCTTCATCTCGTGACGGTCGTAAAGCATGGCGCCATTTACCACTCCCTCATGACTGTCGGCAAAATGCTTCAGGTTCTGGTAGTGGGTGGTAATGACGCCGTATGCCTGCTGCTTGCAGAACTTGTCGAGCACGGCTTCGGCGATGGCACCGCCAATGCCTGGTTCTGTACCTGTACCAAACTCATCTATCAGGATGATGGTGTCGCCGTTGGCTGCCTTCATCATATTCTTCATATTCAGAAGGTGAGATGAGTAGGTACTCAGGTCGTTCTCCAGACTCTGTTCATCACCGATGTCTATCATGATGTTCTGGAAAACACCCGTCTTGGAACGCTCGCTCACCGGAATGCTCAATCCGCACTGCAGCATATACTGAAGCAGACCTACGGTCTTCAGACACACGGATTTACCTCCGGCGTTAGGTCCCGAGATGATGAGGATGCGCTTATCCTGTGTCAGGGTGATGTCGAGTGGCACCACCTTCTCGTTCTTCTTCTGCAGGGATTGCTGGAGGAGTGGATGGATGGCACGGATCCAATCCACGTGTGGATGGTCTTCTACCTCTGGCTCTATCGCCTTGAATACATCTGCGAGTTTCTGTTTAGCCTGAATCAGGTCGATGATGGCGAGGAAGCGGTAGCTGTCCAATATCTCTTTGGAGAAAGGACGCACCTTGTTGGTAAAATCGGTAAGGATTCGGATAATCTCTTTTCGCTCTTCTCCTTCCAATTCGCGCACACGGTTGTTGGCCTCTACCACTTCGGTTGGCTCGATGAAGACAGTCTTACCGGTGGCACTCTCGTCGTGAACGATACCCTTGATTCGGCGCTTGAGGGTAGGGATGACCGGGATAACCAGTCGGCCGTCGCGCAGGGTTGGGGTAACATCTTTCTCTACGATACCTTCGCTCTGTGCCGAGCGCAGAATACTATATAAGGTACGCGAGATGCTTCCCTCCGTCTTAGCCAGTTCTCTGCGGATCTGGAGAAGTTCGGGGGTTGCATTGTCGCGAATCTTGCCAAACTTGTCGAGAATCTGGTCGATGCGCTGAATCAACTGTGGAAAGGTCATCACGTCCTGTGAAAGGCGATGGAGGGCAGGATAAGGATACTTCTTTTCTCTGCGCCATCCGTCTTCCGGTTCGCCGTGGCCATCATCCTCATCGCTATGATTCAGGATCTTTACCATCCCTGCGATGGTGGCAAGCGAACGTCTTAAATCGAACAGCTCATCCTCTTCTAAGTGGGTGTTTTCCACACGGATACGGAGGATACTTTCTCTTATGTCATAGAAATATTGAAGGGGAAAGTCTTCTACTTCCTCCATCAATCTACGGAACTCACGCACCTGCATGAGCCACTCGTTAACGAGTTCTGCATCGCTGCTGAAAGACATCTTGTCCACCTGTTCCTTGCCAAGTGGAGAGAGACATCTTTCGCGCAACATTTTACGGATTTCATTGAATCCTATCTTGTTTTCAAAATTATCTGGATAAATCATGGGTGCAAAAGTACAACTATTTTGGCTAACTACCAAACATTTGAGCCATTAAGTGTGTTCTTGGCTCCTCGTGGTGTTAATCTTTGTCTGATATCTGTCAGGTATTCTTTCCAGTTGTATTCGTGTCGCCGGTTCCAGACGTCACCCAGGAAAGCTACTCCGCCGAAGTTCCAGGCGCGCAGCTGGGGGATGAATGGAGGGATGACGCCGCCAAGGGCAATCACCTTTTCGTTGATGATGCCGCTGTTGCCCGCATCTTCCAAGTCTCTGTTGGAGAAGGAATGCTTGTAGTCTTTCTTCGAAATGCTGTCGAAGATTGGACTGAGGAATACGTAATCGAATGTTGTCTTCGATCCCTTTGGAAAATCGGGATTAGCGTTATCTAACGATTCGGTGACTTCCTCGAAACTGTGGCAGGAGCGGGAAATGCTTCCCTGGAAGTTCTCTGGAATCTTGCTGTTTCTCCGGTTGAGGTGAATGCCGTGGAGATGGTATTTCTCGCAGAGTTCGAAGTGGTCGTGAATCACGATCTGAGGATACCATTTCGGGTCAATCTTCTGAATCAGTTGCTCGCATTCTTCTGGTGTAGAATCGGGCTTACGCAGATGGAGCAGATCGATTCCTGCTTCAAAAAGCTGGTCGATGTACTTTGCTTCATGCGAAATAAAGGTTGGTGTTGTGATTATAATCCATTTCATTGCTTCTTGCTTTTAGGTGTTTTCTTAACTTCTGGCTTTTCCCCTGAAGCTGTTTCTTACGAGTGCCGATTCGCAGTTCTGACAGAGTGCTTCAGTGGCAGTATGGTGCTTGAAGCCTTCTATCATTGCCTGGGCACGAGGGGAAGAGAGAATTTCTTCGAGTGACTGATGAAGCAGGTTGCCCAAAATGACATCGCCGTTATGGTCGAGACAGCAAGGTACGAGACTTCCGTCGGCAAGAACGCCTATCTGCTTCAGCAATGCTTTGCAGAAGACTTCCCGATTTTCGCCGTTGCCTTCGTTCTTGTCTTTTCTCTCGCTTATTTCGTCTTTGTCTTTTCCCTCGCTTATTTCGTCTTTGTTTCTGTTTTCATCTTTGTTCTTGTTATCATCCTCTTTCTTGATGTCGTTTTCGAAGTTAGGCCATTCGAATATCCGGTCAAACTCCAGATATAGATGATCGCAAAGGCGGAATCCGTCTGGGCGTTCCTTCCATGGCTTGGGTACGTATTTCTCGATGAGGCGCATCACTTCCTCGTTTTCTTTGTCCCTTCCGCCTTGGTTCCAGAGGCGCAATACCATACAGGTGCCTTTGGCTGCTGCTTGGGTGGAGAAGGTCATCACCTCATCCATATAGCTGGAGAGTTCTCCCTTGGCATTGCTTTCGTGGGAATGCAGGGAGAGCTGGATTTTGTGGGGCAGGGTGTCGAGGAGTTCCATGGCACGATGTAGGAGGGTTCCATTAGAGGTGAGCACCGTCTTGAATCCTTTCTCGCGTGCCGTTGTGATAAACTGTGGCAGCAGGGGATGGAGCAGGGGCTCGCCCATCAGATGGAAGTAGAGGAAACAAACCTTTCCACGGATCTTGTCGGTGAGCAGGTTGAATTCCTCAGCACTCAACTGTCGCTTTTCCCGGGTGTGCTTGGGACAGAAGTGACAGTTGAGATTACAGGTGTTTGTGATTTCTATGTAACAACGGTCAATCATTCTTTGTCTTTTCTCTTCTCTGTTTTATCAGCTTTTTCATGAGCGTTTTTTCTCTGCTCTTTATCAGCTTTTGGTAAATAATGATTTTGGCTCGTAGAAGTGGTTTACCGGACCGTGACCTTCTCCTATCTTTATGTCCTTACCTGCCAGGATGGCACCAGAAAGATAGGTCTTAGCCATGGCGATGGCTGTGTTCATATCCATTTCTCTTGCCAGATAGGAGGTGATGGCAGAGGATAGGGTGCAGCCGGTGCCGTGGGTATTGCGAGTGTTTACGCTGATGCCACGATAGCTGGTCTTCTGCTTTCCGTCCTCGAAGAGGTAGTCTATCTTCTCCTCTCCATCAAAATGACCGCCCTTGATCAATACATATCTGCATCCCAGTTTGCTGATGGCAGCTGCAGCAGCTTTGATATCTTCTGCATTCTCTATTTTTCTATTGGCAAGAATTTCTGCCTCTGGGATATTTGGGGTGAGCAGGGTGGCTAAAGGCAGCAGTTCGGTGATGAATACATCGAGTGCATCCTCCTGCATCAGTCGGCAGCCACTGGTAGATACCATGACTGGGTCGATAACGAGATACTGGAAGCTTTCCTGGTACTTCTTGAGGGTTTCTGCGATGGCACGAATGGTATCGCAATCATTTACCATACCTATCTTTATAGCATCAGGATGGATATCTTCCATCACGGCCTCTATCTGTCCTTTCACGATTTCCGGTTCCACATTCTGAATGCCATACACTCCCTTGGTGTTCTGTACGGTGATGGCTGTGATAGCGGAAGCGGCATATACGCCCAATGCCGACATCGTCTTGATGTCTGCCTGAATGCCAGCTCCTCCGCAACTGTCAGAACCGGCTATAGTCAATGCTGTGTAGTATCTCATATCTCCTTTTTTTATATATTACTTTTGCAGAAGTATAGTCGTTTTTATATCTATATTGCAAAAGTACAATTATTTATTGAATTATCGCCCTCTTTTATTGATAAATTTGATGTTTGCCGTTACTTTTTATTCTTTATTGAACTTTCGGATGTGAATCAATAACGAGCTGAAAGCCCAAAAGCTCAGGGCGTGTGGAGCTTATTTGCGAAAGTTCATTAATATGATAGATCTTGGAAGGGTATATAAAAGAAAAAGCCTTCTGAAATTTCTTTCAGAAGGCTCTTGCGGAGAGAGAGGGATTCGA
>URYG01000024.1 GCA_900551985.1 uncultured Prevotella sp.
TCGCTCAGTTGGGTGTTTCGCTCATTCTCTAGAAAATCGGTAGTCTGACTCTCCAAATTTTTTCCAGCATTATTACTTTTCAGAGTCGTTATCGTTTGATAGCTTGGCTGGGCTTTCATCAAAAATAAGTCTCCGTCCCATACCATTTCCTTGGGTTGCGTAGATACGCCACCAGCTAACTGACCATTCAGCAACCAGGTGCCTTTTGACTTATTCTTGAGTTTTAGATTGATGGCAGCCTGGTCGCTCAAGCCTATGCCAGAGAGTACCTGCATCGGTTGATGGTTTTCCAGTACTTCCACCATTCCGATGTCATTCGCAGATATACCATTCGTGGCTACCCCATATTTGCCACCCAGCAAATCGTTGCCTTCTATATAAAACTTATTGATGGCTAGACCTTGATATTCAATGCTTCCATTGTCTTTTACGTCAATGCCAGGCATATGCTTCATCACATCCCCAATTGTACGATCTTGTTTTTGGGTAAAGGTTGCCACGTTATATTTGATGGTATCTCCATTAGCTCGTATTCTGTCTGCCTTCACCACAACCTCTTTGATACTATAATTTCCATCGTCTAGCTTGATAGTTAAAGGGGTATGTATCTCATTAATAGGCATGGAGTATTTCTTAAAACCCAACATGCTCACATTGACGGTAAGTTTTGTGGAGTCAGCAACATCAATGCTAAAGGCTCCTTCAGTATTCGTTGATGCAAAGCCCGCAATTTTTCCATTACCATTTTTTATAATTACATTAGCTCCTACAATAGGAACCTCAGTTGCCTTATTGATGACGTGACCAGATACGCTTGTTTGTGCCATAGAACATTCTACAGCACAAATCAGCATTACTATAAACGATATGAATCTATTCATGAGGATAGTCCGTTTCTTCAAAATCATAATTGGTATGTGCTGGTCTGCCGGTGTCTGCCTTTATGTTTTGGGACTTTACCCCAAAAGCACCAGATGAAAGAATCGCATTTTTAATACTTTTTCCTAAAGCCTTTCTATTTTGTACCAAAGCTTTTATTCGCTCTGTCTTAAATCTGTCACTATAATTAAAATACTCCACATTTCCCGCATCTTCACTCTGGATTTTCAAGGCAACATACTGATAGTGCATCTTTTCATCGTGTGCCTCCAATATCAACCCTGGTAAACCCCAAAGTTTCCAAGGACCATCATGTATGGGGATTTCTGGGGAATACCAAGCTGTCCATTGGCGACCTCTATAATGGCAAACAGCCTTTAGACATTCATACCCACAAATTACCTTGCTGCTGTCAGGCACCAGTTGCCAACTCGGTTTATCTATGGGTTCTTGATAATACCAACTAGACAAGTTAAAGCGAAGGAACACTGTATTTTCTCCTTCGGGGTAGTTTTTGAAGATTACATCATTCTCTAACTCTGCCACACGGTGAAAGGCTTGATAGTCATTCATCATAGCCATCACGTAGTCAAAGTTACGGCTACTTATAGAGTCGTTAGTCTTTTTGGCTGCCGAATAGAATGCACTGTATTTCTTGCCTGCTTTCAATGTCAGCAAGTCTTGCTTGTAGTCATTGGCAGCATTTAGTGTATCCGTTACTTTTGTACGTTCGTACACTACACTGATAATGGCAGGCTCCAGAACTTTCTCATCAATTACTACTTTGGCATTGACTGTATGAATGCTTGCAAACAAGATAAGTAAAATATAATATATATTTTTTTTCATTAACGTTAATGTTTATAGATAATTAAAAGGTTGGAGGGGATCCTTCCTCCAACGATTTAATAATGTTTTAGCAATACTTTTCGAATTGGTCTGCCCATAAATCCCATTCTCCATCAGACCAAGTTGCTCCATTCTTATTAGCATTGATAACTAAATCATCACAACGGCTATGAGCTTGCACAGAGCCACCCAACAAATTGAGCAACTCCATTTTAGATAACTGTTTCATATTGTTCTTGTTATGAAATTACACATTACTTGCACACGAATGATTTTGCGTTTATAGATCTTATGCCTACTTCTCTCTGATTATATGATCGATCATTATGTACTTTATATCTGAACTAGAATAATCCTCTGACAGCAAGATACCGTTTATAGCTATCATAGGATAGCTATGGATATTATTTTTTATAGCAACTTCCTGAAACTTTTGCATAAGCAATCCTGCTTTTTGTTGAATTAAGAAATCAAAAGTTGGAAAATCTGACAATTGTTTGCCTTTTGCCCACATTCGTAGCATTACCTTGAACTCTATTGGATTTGTCAAATACAAACTTATCCAATTTCTTGCTGTCTCTGCAATTTCTTTGTTCATAGAGGCTATGATAAGCTTGATATTATATGGGCATACAGAATTAGAATTCATATATTCCATTAGCTCAAATAAAGCTTGACGGCAATGTGGACACTCAGGAGAAAGAAACAAAACTATTTCGTCTGTAGCTTGATTCCCTATAATAGATATAGCATCAGGACATAAGACAAGACGTTTACTTCTCTTTTGTAAAATGTCATGATCTCTTTTAAATTTCAATAATGAGCATTTTGTTTGTTCCTCTCTATTTTTAAGCATCTTATATCTATGGTCTTGCCAAAGTATAGCAAGGAAAAAGAAGAACAATATGCCTTCAGAAACTAGCAGAGATAAATCCATGTTCCCTTTATGAAAGAGAGCAATGGTTGCTTCAATAACAAGGCACATCTGTAACAAAGCACAAAATAGACAAATCCTTTTGATTTTTAACTGTGCAAAAACAGTATAAGCCAATATTGGTAAACAACCAATGACTGATGGCATATAAATAGCATATATGTCTACACTTGACATTGTAACTATGCTAAGCAAAATTACCATCAATTGAGATGCAAAATATGCAATAGATAAATCAACTAATCTTATGGTCCCTATAGTAGCATAATTAGATTTTATAACTTTATCACAATCAACCGTTTTCCCAATATGGCACAAACGAGTAACTGAAGTTGGAGCGTTTCTCTCTTCTTTAAGATACAGAAAGAGAGAAAACGCCAATCCTAAGATGCTAACCAAAGATGGCAATGCAATAGGTAGAGCACCTACTGATATCGCAAGAAATATCAGCAAAGACAACATCTTACCATAACTTACTTTCCGTATGGATTCTTGTTTTAATTCTACTGGAAATATTATGATGCCATCCCAAATTTCCCTTAATTTATCAATAGACTTAACTATCCATTTTTGCTCTTTTAGAGAATATAAATATAATTGTTGCGTATTATTTGCGCTTTTTGCTATAGCTAAAACTTGTTCACCATTTATCACTAAATGAGCAAGGAAAGGAGATTGAACTTCATCAAAGTTTAGTACATCGGTTTTTACAGCTTTTGCTTTAACACCAATAAACAACAACGTATCTATGACAGACGACAAAGAAGGGTAGCAAGGAGAAGATTCCAAAAAGAGTCTTACTTCTTGTACCTTTACAGATGGCTTAAGCATCTTGCAATATTTTACCATTACATCTGTCAACATTAATTCTTATTTTTATAGTTTATAACTCTATTGTACTATGATACATACTATTCCCATCAGAAATAGAAATTTGATAGTTACCACTCAACTCTTGAGGAAACTCCAAGTTCGTACCTGTTATATAATAGGTATAAACTTCTCCCTCCTCACTTTCCAACATGAGCGTATAACCAACTACTTGAGTTGGAACAGTCAATGTGTGACTTACCAAATCAACGACCAAAGGACGTTTGAAAGATCTGCTGCCAGGCCGATTTTTTTGGTTTGTACCAATAATACTATAGCTAAGTTCATAAGACTCAGCTATAGAATAAAGAGGGTATAAAAGCAATGCCCACCCACAAAGCAATGTTGATAATAATCTGTTCATTTTTCTAATTGTTTTTATCGGCTGCAAAGTTACAAAACTATTGCTATCTATGCAAACAAAACTGACTCTGAAAATTTACACGGAATTTACAATGTATTATAACTGTTTGTCCATCAAACTGTTAAAACATTATTTATATAGAATTTATATTACCGCTTCCTTAAGATATTTTACGAATAAGGTTGTCAAATTCTTTTGGACTACCTTCCTTTTGATATATTTTTCCTAACATTCTCTTTCGAATAGCAGAAATTCCTGACCAAGACATCCCCACAAGATTTGCAATGAAAGAGGTTGTAAAGCCTAATCTTACCAGCAAACAAATTCTATATTCCTTCTCATTCAATTGATTTTTAAGCAATGGAACTATAGAAGGAATAATCTGTTCGACAATGATAGTCAACTCATCCCAATCTGCATCACATATTGTTTCCTTTGGGTGCAACTCCATAAAACGCAATTTCTTATATATAGATGATTCCTTCAAATAAATATCTGTATCAGAAAGTAAAGGAATAGAAGAATTCTCTTTCAATTTATTTATTTCCAGTTGCAATTTACGAATTTTCTCTTCTTTCTCACGAACAGCCTTTGACAAACCTTCTTCATTTTTTACCAATAATTGAGCTAATTCCTCTTGAAGTTTTTTCAATTTTAGCAAACTATCTTCATAGAGAAACCTTGTTGCTGTTATTTTTTTCTTCTTCAACAACAAATTCCTTCTATACATAAGAGTTAAGAATATCACGACCAACAAACTTCCTAGCAAAACTAAATAAATAACATGAGTTCTTTGCACTACTTTTTGTTCTGCCAATATAGCCAAGTCTTTATGCCTGCTATAGTCATACATAGACTGAACTTGTTGCAGTTGATCCTTTCTGACTTCAATGATATCTGAATCTTGATATTCAAAACCTTGTAATGCATAGGATGCTGATAAAGACGGATTTTTATCTTTATAGTATACTGCCAATGCTTTCGAAATAGCAGCTTTATTACCATAAGATTTGCTAAGCATTAAACCTTGGTGTAGTTTTTGCAAAGCAGAGTCTTGTTGATTAGATAACATATAATACGTTCCCTGTTCACAAAGCAAAAAAGCCTTGGCATCCTTATAATTAGAATTTCCTTCATAACACGTAGAAAGATAAGCATTGAATGCTTTCTTCGCATTAGCCCAATCCTTCTTTTTCACGAAATAATCATAATTGCAGCCAAAAGTTATAGCTGCATCGCGCTTATGTCCCAAAGAATTAAGTTTCTTTGATACCCTTGTATTTATTAGAGCCGAAGTATCAGTCATCCCCAAAAAGTCATAAGCACTCGTTGTGTTCTGATAAAATCTTAGTGCATTCAAAGTATCGTTTGCCAAACTTGCATATCTTGCAGCTTCAGTAAAAGCATCTATTTCTTGATATGGCAAATACTGCTTATCAAACAATGTTGCCATCTGACCATATACCCTAGCCAAAGTTGCATAATCACAATCCTTGGATGTAGTATCAGCTTGCTCTGTAGCCTTATGATAATACTCCAAAGCTGTTGGTGCCTCATGCATATCTCTATACACGCAGCCCAAAACATAATAAGCAAGCATACGATCATTGGCTGAGCCATGATGATCATAATAATCTGCCACTTCTAGCATCACACTATCAGATGTGAATGGAATATATGCCTTATTCATCGCCTTGTGATAAAGCAAATCATAACGCATTCTTTGCCTTTTCGTCAAATCTGGCAGCTGCGGTTTTATGCCATCAAGCATTCGGATGGCGATTTTTGCCGAGTCATCATCTACATCCATGATGCTGTCAGCTCGCTGCATCAAGTTATCATACTTCTTATTGCCTGTACAGGAAACTATGGCAAGAAGAAAAAATACGAAATATATGACCTTGTATCTCATCATTCTTTACGTTTTAGTTATCATACTAAATAAGGTATGTCTCTCAAAACGTTTCTTGAGAGACATACCTTATTATATATTGAGACGATTTTTACTTGTTCAATTTCCAGGTAACACCATCCTTGGTGTCCTTTACCTCGAAGCCGGCTTCAGCCAGGGCATCGCGAATCTGGTCGCTGGTAGCCCAATCCTTATCTGCCTTAGCCTTGGCACGGAGGTTGAGAACCATATCCACTACCTTGCCGTAAGCCTCTTCGCGGGCATCATTGTTGGCACCCTTCTCGCTCTTCAAGCCGAGCAGATCGAAGGTGAAGAGCTGCATGGTGTCTGAAAGCTCCTTCAAATCTTCGGCAGAGATGTTTGCCTTATGGTCGAGGGCAGTATTGATGACGTGGCAAGCCTCGAAGAGGTAGCTGATAACGAGCTGAGTCTGGAAGTCATCGTTCATCGCATCGTAGCAGCGCTGGCGCAACTCGCTTACGAACTTCTTCACCTGCTCATCGCTCTGCTTAGACACAGGCACACGCTCCAGGTCGTTCAAGCCATTCATCAATCGCTCCAATCCCTTCTGGCTAGCCTTCAAGGCATCGTTAGAGAAATCTACGGTGCTGCGGTAGTGAGCAGAGAGGATGAAGAAACGGATGGTCATTGGCGAATAAGCCTGCTCCAGACTGTCGTGATTGCCAGTGAAGAACTGTTCCAAAGTGATGAAGTTGCCAAGACTCTTACCCATCTTCTGACCGTTGATGGTAATCATATTATTGTGCATCCAGTAATGAACCATCTGGTCGCCCTGAGAAGCCACAGCCTGTGCAATCTCGCACTCATGGTGAGGGAAAATCAAATCCATGCCACCACCGTGAATGTCGAAGTGGCTACCCAGATACTTTCTGCCCATTGCTGTACACTCGCAGTGCCAGCCTGGGAATCCATCGCTCCAAGGACTAGGCCAGCGCATGATATGCTCAGGTGAAGCCTTCTTCCAGAGAGCGAAGTCTGCCTGGTTCTTCTTCTCGCCGATACCAGCCAGTTCTCGGCTCTCGTTGATAACGTTCTCCAGGTTACGTCCGGAGAGGATACCATACTTATGATCCTTGTTATACTTCTCGATATCGAAATAGATAGAGCCGTTGCTCTCGTAGGCATAGCCATTGTCGAGGATTTCCTGTACCAGTTTCTCCTGTTCGATGATATGACCTGTGGCATGAGGCTCAATGCTAGGAGGGAGCACGTTCAGCGCCTCCATGGCATCGTGGTAGCGGTTGGTATAGTACTGCGCAATCTCCATTGGCTCCAACTGCTCCAGGCGTGCCTTCTTCTCAATCTTGTCATCGCCCTCATCAGCATCGTGCTCCAGGTGGCCCACGTCGGTAATGTTTCTAACATAGCGAACCTTGTATCCCAAGTGCTTGAGATAGCGGAAGAGTATATCGAATGTGATGGCAGGACGCGCATGACCGAGATGCGGATCGCCATACACGGTAGGGCCACAAACATACATGCCCACGTTAGGAGCGTGGAGCGGAGTGAATCTCTCTTTCGTACGAGTGAGAGTGTTGTAAATCAGTAATTTCTGTTCCATCTTGTATGAACCTTTCTTTTTATTATTTATATTTTTCTGCAAAGTTAACTCATTTTTCTGACATATCCGCCAAATCATCCGCAAAATGTTATTAAATACCTCGAAAATACCACTTTTATCTTAGAAAAAGAGAGAGAATATCAGGAGAAAGACTTTTGCAAGCAGGCTCTGCCCCCTACGCCCTACCTTTCAGGGTGCGTGGATGCCAGCCTTATTTTTGCATAAAGCAAGTGAATTCTGCATATCTATTCACGAATTGTAAGTTATTTGCCTATTATCTGTATAAAATCATCAAATTATTAGCTTATATCAAAAATAATGTGTAACTTTGCAGCCACAAAACAGGTATCAATTATTTAGAATGCGGCTATCAGTTCCGCTAATGAGTATTAAGAAAGAAGAAAATGGCATATATTAGATTAAGCGCTGCGGAAGCAGCAGCGATGATTAACGATCAAGATACAATCGGTTTGAGTGGTTTTACTCCAAACGGCGTGCCTAAGGCCACCTTCCGCGAACTCTCCAAGAGAGCCGTGGCTGAACATGAGGCGGGCCGACCTTTCCAGGTGGGTATCTTGACAGGAGCTTCTACTTCGCAGAGTATTGAAGGTGACATGGCAGCAGCCCATGCCATCAAGTTCCGTGCGCCATTTTCTACCAACAAGGACTTTAGAACTCATACCAATCTTGGAGAAATCGACTACGAGGATATGCATCTTGGTCACATGGCTGAGCGTCTGCGCCGTGGATTCTACGGCGAGATAGACCTTGCCATCATCGAGGTTTCTGACCTGGAGGAAGGCGAAACCACCTGCAAGGCATTCCTTACCTCTGCCGGCGGTATCGTTCCTACCATCGCACGACTCGCCAAGAAGGTGCTCATCGAGAAGAATACTTTCCATAGTCCTGCTTCCCGCTATCTGCACGATGTATATGAGATAGCAGAATGCCCATTCCGCACCCCTATCCCAATCTTGAATGTGGGCGACAGAATCGGTAAGGAATATGTGGAGATTGATGCGCATAAGATTATCGGTGTGGTGGAATGCTGCATTCCGGAAGAGGCGCGTGCCTTCAAGCCACTCGACCCTGTAACCGAGCAGATGGGACACAATGTGGCTGATTTCCTGGTCAGCGACCTGAAGAAGGGACATATTCCTCCTCAGTTCCTGCCTTTGCAGAGTGGTGTGGGCGTAACTTCCAACGCTGTTCTTGAGGCATTGGGACAGAATCCTAACGTGCCTGTGTTCAGCGTCTATACCGAGGTGGTTCAGGATGCCGTGGTGAAATACATGCGTGAGGGAAGAATCAAGGATGCATCCTGCTCTTCGCTCACCGTAACCAACGAGACTTTGAAAGAGGTGTATGATGATATTGATTACTTCAAGAAGCATCTTACTATCCGCCAGAGCGAGATTTCGAATTCTCCGGAGGTAATCCGCCGACTGGGTGTCATCGCCATGAATACCGCCATCGAGTGTGATATCTATGGCAACGAGAACTCCAGCCATATCTGCGGCAGCAAGCTGATGAATGGTATCGGCGGTTCCTGCGACTACGAGCGTAATGGTTTCATCTCTATCTTCACTACGCAGAGTACCACCAAGAACGGTTGCATTTCTGCCATCGTTCCGATGTGCAGCCATGTGGACAGTACCGAGCACGATGTGGATGTTATCGTTACTGAGCAGGGAGTTGCCGACCTTCGTGGCAAGGGTCCTTTGCGTCGTGCCAAGGAAATTATCGAGAACTGTGCGCATCCGGATTATCGCCCTATGCTCCGCGAATACTTGAAGTTTGCAGAAAAGGGTCACGAGCCACAGAGCATGCGTGCCGCCCTCGCCATGCACGATACCTTCCTGAAGAAGGGTGATATGAGATTGACAGATTTTGGAGAATATCTGAAATAAGAAAATCCCCGATAGAGCCTGGCTGCTTTATCGGGGATTATTGTATTGATAACCTGATTTTTGTTTATAACTTCAGAAGTTTAGCGAATTCCCAGACCACGATGCCGGCTGTTACGCTGACATTCAGGGAATGCTTGGTGCCAAACTGAGGAATCTCCAGGCAGCCATCGCTCATATCCACGATGTTCTGCTTCACACCCTTTACCTCGTTGCCGAAGATAACGGCGTAACCTTTAGGGAGGGAAGAATTCTCTTGCTTTTCGGATTCCTTCTCCTGGTTGAAAAGCTCCTCATGCGCCTCCGGCAGGTTCTGAAGTTTGGTGGAACCCTCTACCTGCTCGATGCTATACACAAAGTAGCCTTTCTGCTTCAGCTTTTCTACAGCTTCTTCGGTAGTCTTGAAGTACTCCCAATCCACGCTGTCCTCGCCTCCCAATGCCGTCTTGTGGATTTCTGCATTAGGAGGAGTGGCGGTGATACCACAGAGATACACCGCCTCTACTCGGAAGGCATCGCAGGAGCGGAACACGCTTCCCACATTATATAATGATCGCACATCATCCAGGACTACTATCAATGGAAGCTTCTCTGCCTCCTTGAATTCCTCCAGCGTGAGGCGATTCATCTCTATCGTTCTTAATTTACGCATAGTTATTCTGAAATGAGGGGGCTATCCCCCTACTCTTTTGTATATTTATGCTTCCGCCTCCTTGGTCTTGTAAGCCAGGGCGTACATGCGAATCTGCTTGATCATCGCCAAGAGACCGTTGCTGCGGGTTGGGCTGAGGTGGTCCTTCAAGCCAATCTTCTCTACGAAATAGAGGTCGGCATCCATAATCTCTGTTGGAGTATGACCGCTCAACACGCGAATCAGGAGGGCGATGATTCCCTTTACGATGAGGGCATCGCTATCGGCTGTAAACACGAGCTTGCCATCCTCGTAGTCGCACTGCAACCATACACGGCTCTGGCAGCCGTCAATGAGGTTCTGCTCGTTCTTGTATTTCTCGTCGAGAGGAGCCAACTCGTTGCCCAAGTCGATGAGCATCTGATACTTATCCATCCAGTCGGAGAAGTCCTGGAACTCCTCTACCACTTCATCCTGTAATTCATTAATTGTTGCCATTATTTTATTTCTTTAATTTCGTTTACTGTAATCAACTTATAGAGCTTATCGTTAGGGCGCACCTTATCCGGTACAGGGATAGACACTCTCCAACCCTGCTGCGCTGTTTCCACAGGCTTCAGATCGTAGCGGATTTCATCGGCTTTGAGATACATCACGCCGGTGGTGTTACCCGTAATCAGAAGTTTCTCGCCTTTGTCGAAGGTAGAAGCCTCTACGGCAACCTCTGCCACGCCCAGCTTGGAGAAGTATTTCATCACCTTGCCCACGAGCACCTTCTTCTCGGTAGCCACAGAACCATAGTGCTTGTTCCACTCGCCCAGGGTCTGTCCCTGGTAGTAACCATCCCAGAAACCACGGTTGAATACGGTGGCAAGTCTCTCATCCCAGGCATCCTTCTTCTCTTCGGTGAAGGTACCGTCTAATACGGAAGCTATCGCCTCCTTGTAGCACTTCACTACGGTATATACGTATTCAGGTCCACGGGCACGACCCTCAATCTTGAAGACGCGTACGCCGGCATCCATCATGCGGTCGATGAAGCGGATGGTCTTCAAGTCCTTCGGACTCATTACATACTTGTTGTCTATTTCCAGCTGGTTGCCGGTTTCGTTATCCGTAACGGTATAGCTGCGGCGGCAAATCTGCACGCACTCGCCACGGTTGGCAGAGCGGTTGGCATTGGCGAGGCTCATATAGCACTTGCCTGATACCGCCATGCACAAGGCGCCATGGCAGAACATTTCGATGCGGATCTGCTTACCCATAGGGCCGCAGATGTTCTGCTTCTCTATCTGCTCGTGGATGTGCTTTACCTGGTCCATGTTTAATTCACGTGCCAGTACGGAAACATCCGCAAAGCGTGCATAAAACTTCAAAGCCTCTGTGTTTGAGATATTTAACTGTGTGGAAAGATGCACTTCCTCTCCTACTTCATTGCAATAGCTCATCACAGCCACATCGCTGGCGATGACGGCAGAGATGCCTGCCTCCTTGGCAGCATCAATGATTTCCTTCATCGTAGGGATGTCGTTGTCGTAAATCACTGTGTTGACGGTGAGGTAAGTCTTGATGCCATGCTCGTTGCAGGTGGCAGCAATCTCACGCAGGTCGTCGATCGTAAAATGATTGGCAGAATGTGAACGCATGTTCAACTTGCCGATTCCGAAATATACGGAGTCGGCACCAGCCTGAATAGCGGCAGCCAAAGACTCGCGCGAGCCCACAGGTGCCATCACCTCAAATTCGTTTATCTTTGTATTCATGAATGCAAATTCTTATTTTTGGGTGCAAAGTTACTGCAAATCGAAGACAATACAAAATAAAAAAATGATTTTTTTATTTTTATTGTTGAGATGCAGCGTAACTTATCTAAAGTTACTGCTTTTCTTTGAAAAATCATACTAAAAGGCGCATAAAGATATATAATAAGGTATAAAAACAAAAATAGTAGCCACTAAAACCTGATATTTTAGTTGGCTACTATCTATTTCTAGAATGCCTTGGCATGAACGCATTTCATGTTCTTTTCCAGTTGGGCAGTAGAGCTGGCACCTACCAGTACGCTGGTTACGCCTTTCTGGTGCAGAATCCACGCCAGTGCCATTTCGGCGAGGGTTTCGCCACGTTCGGCGGCTTCCGCATTCCATTGCTTCAACTGTTCCAGGAGTTCCGGGGTCAGGGCGCTGTGCTTCAGGAAGTGCTCCTTTGCCATGCGGCTATCGGCAGGGATGCCGTTGAGATAGCGGTCGGTGAGGAGACCTTGGGCGAGGGGAGAGAAGGAGATGAATCCGATGCCGTTTTCGTGGCAGTAGTTGAGGGTTCCGTTCTCCTGCGGCTCCTTGTTCAGCATGTTGAGCTTGTCCTGGAAGATGAGCAGCGGACAGTCGCGCTCCTTCAGGTATTGATCGGCAAACTTCAGTGCCTCCAATGGCCATCGGCTGATGCCGAGATAGAGTGCCTTGCCCTGCTTCACGATATCTACCATCGCCTGGAGGGTTTCCTCGAGCGGCGTATTCGGGTCGTAGCGATGACTGTAGAAGAGATCCACATAGTCCAGATTCATGCGCTTGAGACTTTGGTCGAGGCTCGCCATCAGATACTTGCGTGATCCCCAGTTGCCGTAAGGACCTTCCCACATATCGTATCCCGCCTTGGTAGAGATGAAGAGTTCATCACGATAGGGCAGGAAGTCATCCTTCATCAGTCTGCCCATGGTTTCCTCTGCGCTTCCGTAAGGAGGACCATAGTTGTTGGCGAGGTCGAAGTGGGTGATTCCGTGGTCGAAGGCATAGTGGGTGATGGCACGGCTTCGCTCGTAAGGATCCACTCCTCCGAAGTTGTGCCAGAATCCCAGACTAATCTTAGGCAGCAAGACTCCGCTCTTGCCGCATCTCTGATAGAGTGCCTCTGCATCGCCATAGCGATTGGCATCGGCAGTGTAGATTCCTTTTAAGTCCATAATTATTCCTTTAAATTACTATTCTATCTTTATTTTCATTACATGTCTTTCAGTGAAAGTCCTATCGTCTCAAACTCATATTCTCCAAAGTCCTTTTTGGGCAATATGGCTATCTTCTCCTGTAGCTTACTCATACTGAGCTTATGAACATTGCGTTTGATTTCTGCAATCAAGCCGGTATGGGTGAACTCGTTGATGGCGATGAGATCTATTTCGTTCTCTCCTTTTCGGTCCCACCAGTTTCCTATTTGCGTAAATTGCTCTGTTTCCATGAATTTATCTTGGAAATAACGTTCCAGGGTTCTGCCTGTGAAGCCTTCGTAATTGTTTTCGATGTTGCTGCGCAGGAGAGAGAACAGATTACGCTCTATCAGCGACTGGTATGGATAGATGAACCGGAACCAGAAGCGCAGGAAGTTATCATGGATTTCGTATGCCGTAACTTTTCCGTTTTTCTTAGCCAGCAGTGGCTTCATCCGATTGATGAGTTCATATCTGCTTTCCAAATTCTGGAGATATGTGCCCATGTCTTTATGTAATACGCTGTCTATCTCGCTACGCTTGGTCTTGCCGTTGGCGATGACCTGCAAGATGGAGAAATAGGTGGTGAAATCTCCACTGAATTCCTGGTTCAGAAGATTTTTACCCTCGGTAAGGAAGTAGGAATCCTGTCGGCAGACATAGTCGAGCATCTTTTTTCTGGTGTAGCATTTGGCATCTATGAGCAATTCTATATACTTTGCCACGCCACCGGTTATGGCATATAGACAGAGTAAATCCTCTGGCTGATAGTTTGGGTTTACATCTTGCAGAATCTGCTTCATCACCTCAATAGTGAAAGGACGGAGGGTAAACTTGGATGTAGGACGCCCGTAGAGCGGTTCCGATTCATCCTCGAAGATTCGCTTCATTAAAGTCTGGATACTGCCCGATACGATGAAATTGATTTTTGCTTCTCGCTTATATCGGTCCCAGATATTCTGTATATCTCCAAAGATAGATGGATTAATCTTATAGAGTGTCTGAAATTCATCCATCACGATAGTGAGGTGTCGCTTTTGGGCTTCCTTCATGATCACTTCGAACAAGTCCTTGAACTTGGATACCTCACCATAGATGGTAAGTCCTATCTGCTGCTCCAGGTCTCTTTGGAAATTCTGGCACAATAGAGCCTCCGAGTCTTTGGAGACAAAGAGGTAGGCATACTCCTTTTTCTCTAAAAACTGTGTAATGAGTGAAGTCTTGCCAATTCTTCTACGTCCCATTAAAACTGTAAACACAGCACTCTCAAACGACTGCTGCTCATTGGCTTGCAAGATTGCAAGTTCTTTATCTCTATCGTAAAACTTCATAATGTAAATCCTCGTTTATATAAATGGCGGTTTATATTTGTGCTGCAAATATACGAAATAGTTTTGGAACAGAGAAGAGTTTTCTCATAAAGTTTCTTTTTTTAGTGTTATTTCATTATTTTCCCCCAAAAAATACAGATTATTTCGGCAGCGAGATGGTGAACTCCGACCACTTGTCTTTCTCGCTCTTCACGCTTATCCTGCCGCCATGGGCATTGATTACCTGCAGCACGTAGTTCAGGCCGATGCCGAAGCCCCCACGGGTCTTCCGGGCATCCTTTTCGTGCTCTGCAGCACGCTCAAAGCGGTTGAAGATGGTCTTCAGCTCGCTCTTGGCAATGCCGATACCCTCATCAAAAACCTTGATATAAACGTTTCTGTCATTCTCCAGGGTGGAAATCTCAATGTTGATTTCCTCCTTCGAGTATTTGGTAGCGTTATCCACCAGGTTGCTGATAGCCTCCTTCAGATATTCCTCGTCGGCTAGGGCAGAGGTGGCTCCAAACCGGGTGGTGATATGAATCGGTTTCGCCGATTTCGCCTTGTATTTATCCACCACGTCCTCTATCATCGCCTCCAGATTCACTTCCGCCTTCTGGATATGCAGCTTGCCGTGCTCCAGTTTCGAGATGGTAAGCAGGCGGTTGATGAGGGCAAGCAGATGCTGCGCCTCGTCTTCTACGATACAGAAGTATTTCTCCTTCATTCCCGGTTTCTTCTCCAGTACGCCGCTGTGCAGATACTTGGTTCCCATGATGATGGAGGTGAGCGGCGACTTCATGTCGTGAACCATCGCATAGGAGAAGTCCTCGCGCAGCAGTCGCACCCTTTCCTGCTCATCTATGTAGTTGATCTGGTCGATGAGGCTCAGGATGATCACCACCGTGGTGAGGAGCGAGGTGAGAAGGGTGAATTTGCTTTCGTAGAAGGCTGCGAGCAATGCCTGTGCCCTGACATCCGGTGCCAGGTTCCAGGGCGTCTCATATCCCATCTGGTGAACGGTGATCTGCAGCGAGTTCCACATCCAGAACAGCTGCATGCAGAGCACGGCTATCAGTGCCGTGGTGCTGAGTGCCTTGGCTCTATTCGTTTTCATCTTTCACAAGCATTTCTGGCAGTTTCCTGTTCAGGGCAGCGAATCCGCCTATGGTTAATGCCGTACCGGCTATCAGGAGCAATATGCCGAGCACTTTCGATTCAAAATGGAAGGGAACCAGATTGGATACGAAATAAAGCACGATGAGAATGATGGTGCTGCGCGTCTTGCCGTATATCCAGCTGCAGTAGCAGAGGGAGATAAAACCGAGCACGGTCAGATCTACATTGATGTCACCACTGGGTGTTACCGACACCATGCAGGCAGGCAGCATCATGATCGAGAGTGTGAGCAGCTGCACCCATCTCTTCTTGCCGCAGCGGATCAGTTCCTCCTGGATGGCACCGAAGAAGATATAGACAGATATAAACGATCCGATGATATTGTAAGGCTGGAAGTCGAGATAGCTCATCTCCATCATCTGTTTGGGCAGGAAGTCGAGATGGAAGAGGTTCATAATGGAATAGAAGACCATGGTGATGCCCAGAATCGGTATGGTGCAGATGGTCATCGCCTTCCATTTGGCGGCAGGAATCACCTTTCCAAGCGAGAACCTGGAGAATTTGTAATGTCCGAAGGTAAGCCATACGATGAGTATGCCCAGAAATCCGATGACCATCATAAATGGATAGATGGATTCCTCCAGCCCTGCTATCTGCTGGCTGTGGGAGCCCGAAGGGAGGTTCATGGCCATGTAGAGTCCCACCAGGAATCCTCCCAGGAAGATGGTGATGAGATATTCCGCCAGGAACAGTATGTAGTATAATATCGCTTTCAGCATAATGATGTCTTTACTGTCTTTTTTCTTTATTCTAATTTGATTCTCTTATAATGTTATGCGGGGTAGGGGAATGCTCATTCTGCGATGAGCTTGAATCCCACTCCTCTGATGGTTTTCAGTTCTACGGCAGGCTCGTCTTCCAGTGCCGTGCGGATTTTCTTGATGAATACATCCAGGCTTCTGGAAGCGAAGTAATCCTTGTCTTCCACGCCCCAGAAGCGGCTCAGAACGGCTTCCCGTCTCACCACCTCGTTCTTGTTTACCGCCAGCAGTTCCAGGATCTTAGCCTCTCGTGCGGTAAGCATCTTCTCGCCTCCTTGCTGCGTATCTTTCAGTGAGGCATGGTCGGCATCCAGCGTATATCTTCCCAGCTTGATCTGACTGCTGGCATTCTCGCTGCGCTTTCCGGCTTTCAGCTGGATGAGGCTGTGGATATGCGCATCCAGCTCTTCCGGGATGAAAGGCTTCTTGATATAGTTGTTGGCTCCTGCGGCATAACCTGCCTTCAGATCCTTGGGCGAGGTGAGTCCGGTGGTAAAAAGGATGATGGTTTCTCCATCCACCTCTCTGATGTTCTTCACCATCTCGATGCCGTCCATGATGGGCATGTCGATATCCGATACGATGACGTCTGGCTGAAAGTCTCTCCACGCCTTCAGTCCTTCCTTGCCGTTAACGGCGGTTTTTACTTCATATCCTCCGATGATATCCTCGAAGCAGCTTTTCTCCATATAGGCGAGGTTTTCATCATCCTCAACCAGGAGTAACTTAGTATCAGCCATAATCTTATCTTTTTTTGATGTTTCGGGAGCCAAATCAGCCTTTGTCTCCTTTTCCGCTGCAAAGATACATCTTTTTTGTGAAAAAGCCACATTAAAAGTGGGAGATTAACTTAAAGATAACGTTGGAGGGTATCGCATATTGCTGTAGCATACCAGAGCTTCTTACCAGCGTATTATGTTTATTATTTCTGTTTTTGTCACTCATCCGATTGGCGCCTTATCTCAGGAAGACGTTGCAAAGATACGGCTTTTTTCTGGAACCACCAAATTTCGGGTGGCGATAAGGGCCGATTTTCAGCAGCTTTCAATTTGAAACTGCGTTAACGAAACTAACTCGCTCTAATTTGGACTTTGATTGAAAATCAAGAAGTTGGGCGTTTGCCTATATTATATAGGTAACAATATGGAAACGAGCGGACTTCTGCTCGTTTCTGTATTTTGCAATATGCAAAGAACGCCTTAATTCGGGGACAAAGATACGATATTTTTCTAAATATCCAATGATTTACAAGAGGAATTTTATGGAAATTAGAACTTTTTATAGTAAAACCTTGCTTCGCAAGTAATTTGAGATTAGAAACATCAGTGAATCCAAATTTAATGTATATTGTCTGTTTCCACAATTTTCACCGTGGTACACCTCTCAACAATATGTACCACAGTGAAACTTCTTTTTTTATATAGTTGTGCGAAAAAACATCAAGTCAATTCTTGTCTTCATCTGTCGAGCCAATTCTTCAGTTTCATGATTTTGTCTTTGCTGACCACAATTCGCAACTCAGGAAATCCATGAAGGCTAATGGTCATTCTGTATTTGAAGAAATTGGTGAGTTTGTCAATGCGCTCGATATTTACCATATATTGGCGGCTGACACGGAAGAACAAATTGGGATTTAATTGCAGCTCCAAGTCATTCAAAGATTGGTTGATGGTTACAGAATTACCATCACTAAGGTATGCCCTAACGATACCATTCTCTGCCAAGAAATAACTGATGTCAGTTGTCTTGACAAGTTTGAAGCCATCATAGATATGCACAAGGAAATGGTCTCTCCATTTCTTGCCTGTTGCCATCCCCATTTTCTCCATCAGAGCTGAGTAATCTATGACTTTGCTGCACAGGGCTTTAGCCTTTATTATAGCTTTCTCCAATTCTTCTGGCAATATCGGTTTCTGAAGATAGGCGATGCCATTGCTCTTGAATGCTTCCAAGGCATATTCATCATAAGCCGTGGTGAATATCACAGGCGAAGTTGGGGCTATCTCCAAGAAAGCCTCGAATACATCACCATCGCCCAGTCTTATATCCGCAAAGATTACATCCTCGTCATGCGGATTTTGCAGATAGTCGATGACCGCTCTCATTGTTGTTAACGGTCCTTGTATTTCCATAGAGTTGTCTATGTTTTGCAAGAGGCGTTTCAGTCTTGAAAAGCCACGTTCTTCATCTTCTATGATTAAAACTTTCATGATTTTGATAAGATTGGAAGTTTGACTTCAAAATATTTATTATCGTGACTAACGACTAGTTCCTTTCCTAATTGACTATAGCGCAGACGCAAGTTTGACAATCCCTTTTGTGTTGTAGGTAAAGTGCTCTTTATCGGATTCACTACATTTCTAACGATAATATATTCGCCATGACAATACACTGAGATAAAAAGCGGTCTTTCCTTGGTATGACAGTTATGCTTTATCGCATTCTCTACCATCATTTGTATCGCCAATGGCAAGGTCTTATTCTTGCATCTTTCCAGTTCTTCGGCAATTTCCACATGTATGGTATGAGGAGAACTTATCTCTTGAAGCTCACAATAGTTCTTCACGAAATGAATCTCTTCATGTACTGGCACCGTCTCATCATCCAGATGTGTGACTACATATCTATAGATTTCAGAGAATTTCAGAGTGAAACTTTCTGCCTGTACAGGATTCTCCTCAATCAAGTCTGCCAACGTGTTGATGCTGTTGAATATGAAATGCGGATTCATCTGCAGACGCAAGAGATTATTGGTAAGCACTACGTTTTCCTTCTCTTTCCTGATGAGGATGGAGCAATAATATAGGCACGCATTCACCATGGTCAGCAATGTGGCGATTAATCCAAAAACATATAATCTGTCCCAATATACATCGTTCCCAGCATGCCAAAGGCTATCAAATATGTTTTCAAATGCAACAGCCCAAACAGAATTGGCTAGCAACAACAATAGGATATGGGTGACAAAACGAGGATTGCTTATCTTGTTTTTTACAAAAATGTCACCCAAGGAAATAGAAACCCACAAAGAGAATAATGTGTAAAAGGAACAATATACTATGTCGAAGCACAAGTCCTCGAAAGTGACACCTGTACCCACAAACGTATCAAAGTCCATCAGTGCCCATAGCAAGTAGGAAAAGATGCATGTGGTGATGGATATGATGAACCAACTCTTTATAAAACCATGATATTTCTTCATATTACTCATTTTTGCTTGCAAATTTAGTGTTTTTTTGCGAAATAGGCAATAGTATGCACCATGAATGACGAAAAATCGTCCATGAATCCGCTATTTTCGCTTATGAACGATTCGTAGGGGAGTTGGATAAGGTTCATCGGCGATTTATTGTGATTCATGCCTCAATTTCTCCGACCCGTGTTGATTGTGCTTGCATGGACAAAAATAACATTATAATTTTGCACTCGAAAAAATTTAAGTTTAATCAAAATAGTAACAAAATGGTAGAATTAAAGAAAATTCAAACTATGATGGTAGGAATAATGTTCCTATTATTAGGTATTGCTACTTCTTGCTCTGACGGCGACGAAGCAATACTCCCAGAACAGGCATCGGCTAAGATGCCAGCAACTGAAGTAGTAGTAAACAAAGATTCTTGCATGCAGCTTTTTTCTCAAATCTTGTCAAAAGCAGTTTCTCAGAGACAAGATGTCAGAATGTTCCTCAAGGCACAAGCCTTGAAGAAGTTTGATAATGACTTCAACGTCTTTTATCCATTCGTAAAAAACGAGAAAATTGGAGAACGTACATTTAAAGATGTTCTTTCTGACTATGAAAAGAATGAAGGAGACTTGGACAATATTGAAAAAACTGTTCCTTTGTTGAACATTCATATTCCAGAAATCGGTGACCAAAAGGTTGAACGCTTGAATGTCGCTGACGATGAAATACCAGTACTGTTCGGGAACAAGCTATACTATGAAGGAAATGTAGTTGATAGCTTGGGAGTCGATGAAGTTCCAGGGTTTAATTTGTTTGTTGTGTGTGAAAGTAGCACTATACGTGAAAAAAATGCATTTACACGTAGTATAAGCGACTGTTCTATAGATGGGAAATATGAATACGTTGACAAAACTTTCAATCCAAAATATGTTAACGAAAAGACTTTGACACGTTCTTCTGTAGAGTATGATAATTTAGATGAAAAGTATACGGAAAGAGGGTATATTCCAAAGGGAGATATTGACCCTTTGCTCATAGATGCATTTAATAATTCAAAGAACCAACTGAGAGCAACAAGATACATGATGTATTATGGGTTGAGTAATGTTTCTCAGACTCCAACGGCTATGAAGCCAGACATAAAAGATTGCATCTTCCGTTTTAAAATTTCGCAAAATGCTTTTTCGAGATTCGAAGATATTGCAGAAGGAGACAACAAACCTCTATTCAATAAAAGCCAGTCACAACAGAAGTCACCAATGACAAGAGAGCAGGCTCTTCAAAGACTGTTGACAGGAAGAGCTTTTTGTTTCCTATTCAAGTTTGAAGGAAATGTGAATGGAAATACAGTTACTTCTGAGGATATGAAAATATATGCAAAGCCTGACCAATTATTCAATCTGAGAATAGTGGAATCAAAGTCACATAAGACTATGTTCAGACACTCCAAATATACATACACCATAGACAAGAATGGAATAAAGTCTAAATGGTTCTATCCTTTGGACTATGGACAAGACACACGATTAAATACATGGGATGTGTCAAAAGACCCAATAGAGAAAAAAGTCATTGTCTATTTGATAAATCCAGATGAGGGATTTACCAAAGATGTGACGGAGAATTACTCTGTAACTTATATATCTGGAGGTGAAATTGGAGGGAATTTATCTATCCCTATAGATAAAATAGATCTCGGAATCAATGGAAAATTGACAAGTTCCAAAACAACGACAAAGAATGTCACATATACTTATAAAATTACACAATCAAATGAGAGAATAGACGAATTCCAGTTTAATTATTTTGATGATTATCCAATAGAGGATGTTGTAAGTGGCAACTATGTTGTACCTATAAGAAAAGGAAGAGGAGTAATAGAAACTAGCATCCTCCCAATTTCTAATAAATTCTATACACAAAAGAGATTCCAATAAGTTCTTGAATTATGTGGAAAATTAGAAAATACTTATATTTGTTATTTCTATCAGTACTATGCGTTATGTCCTCTTGCGACAAGAATGAGGAAGACTCACGTTCCTTGACAGGAACAGTTTGGATACATCAATTTGCTAGTGAGGACAATGTTAATGATGGTAGTGCTGCAGCCTTATACTTCGGTGAAGAAACTGTTGAATACTATGCTCTTGATGATAATTTAAAGGTTTTGCGACTGATAGAAAAACTACAATATAGAGTAGTAGGGCAGAAACTTACAATTGGTATAAAGGAAGGTGTTTTAGGTGACAACTATCTGACTTTCAAAAATGAACGATACTATCGGTCTGACAAGAAGATTACAGATATGCTTACTCCACAAAATAGCAAATAGATAACCTCTGTTTAAATCCCAAAAGTTAGAAATAGCACCTAACATTTGGGTACACGTAGTCCCGCTTCACAAAAACGACACTTTGTGGCAAGTCCTATTAAGGGCTGTTACAAAGTGTCATTTTGTTTACTTACAGATTTTATTCAAATACTTGTTTCCATAACGTTCTGTTGCTTACGATGATCCTGACATCGGCTTTCATATACTTTTGCAGTATAGGGGTATTTTGTCCCTGTGTGCTCACAGTGGCTGTAGCCATAAAATAGTTGCCATCTTCCCTATGTATGAGTTTGGCATTATGGCTTATGATGTTGCAGTTATAAGATGCATTGTCGTTGCCCTCGAAAGAAACATGAGCTGTCCTTGGCTCATCGAAAAGATGCAAATACTTATATGGTACAAACACTTGCACTGTTCTTTGATTGAGAACCTCACCATTAGCCTCTATGGATATAGGATAAGGTATCTTATAGAAAGCGACTGCGAGGGCGAGGACTATGATGGTAATGATTATAGTCCCCAAGCTGACGAGGCGAGGAGGTACTTTGCCTATCACGTTCCTCACCTTCTCGCTTCTCAACTCGATATTATCTGATT
>URYG01000025.1 GCA_900551985.1 uncultured Prevotella sp.
GAACTTACGCCGAATGCACGCTTGTAGTGGACGAACCTTCTGTTGTTGCCCTCGACCGCCGCACCGACAAGATGATTGCCGTAGGCGAGAAGGCAAAGATGATGTACGAGAAGACTCATGACAACATCCGTACAATCCGTCCTCTGCGTGATGGCGTTATCGCCGACTTTACTGCCTGCGAGCAGATGATGCGTGGACTTATCAAGATGGTTCATACAGGAAGCCGATTGTTCTCACCTTCACTTCGTATGGTGATTGGTGTTCCTTCCGGTTCTACTGAGGTAGAGCTCCGTGCCGTACGTGACTCTGCTGAGCATGCCGACGGCCGTGACGTATATTTGATTTTTGAACCTATGGCTGCTGCTATCGGTATCGGTATTGACGTAGAGGCACCAGAAGGTAACATGATAGTTGATATAGGTGGTGGTAGCACCGAGATTGCAGTCATCTCTCTGGGTGGTATCGTATCCAACAACTCTATCCGTACTGCCGGTGACGACCTTACAGCCGACATCCAGGAGTATATGAGCCGCCAGCACAACGTGAAGGTTTCTGAGCGTATGGCTGAGCGTATCAAGATTCATGTGGGTTCTGCCCTGACAGATCTGGGTGATGAGGCTCCTGAGGACTTCATCGTTCACGGTCCTAACCGTATCACAGCGCTCCCTATGGAGGTGCCTGTATGCTATCAGGAGATTGCTCACTGTCTGGACAAGACTGTAGCCAAGATTGAGAATGCAGTACTCTCTGCTCTCGAGAATACTCCACCAGAGCTTTACGCCGACATCGTGAAGAACGGTATCTGGCTTTCAGGTGGTGGTGCGCTGCTCCGCGGTCTCGACAAGCGACTCCAGGACAAGATCAACATCCCATTCCATATCGCCGAGGATCCATTGCACAGTGTGGCTAAGGGTGCCGGTATCGCATTGAAGAATGTGGATCGTTTCTCATTCCTGATGAGATAATATTCAAGATATTTAAATTCCGCATCTGGACCTCTTGTGCCCATTTGCGGAATTTTAATCATATACAGATTCATTTTTTAAAGTATGCACAACCTTTTAGAGTTTTTGCAGAAATACAACCATTGGTTTGTCTTCGTGATTCTGGAGGTGGTGAGCATGGTGCTTCTGTTCCAGTATAACAGCTACCAGGGCAGTGCGTGGTTTTCTACAGCCAACGCCGTGACGGGCAAGATCTATGAATGGGATGCCAACGTGGAGACTTTCTTCTCCCTGACCAAGGTGAACCAGGAACTTACCCAGCGGAATGCCTATCTGGAACAGCAGGTGCAGCAGCTGAGCGACAGCCTCTATGGGGTAACCAAGGATAGTGCCATCTATCATCGCGACCAGTTTGCGCTGCTTCAGAATTACCGGCTCATCCCAGCCAAGGTGGTTGCCAATAGCCTGGACAAGCCAGACAACCTGATTACCATCGACAAGGGTAGCGCCGACGGCATCCACAAGGATATGGGTGTGATAAGCGGTACCGGCGTGGTGGGCATCGTGTATCTCGTGGCTCAGCATTACAGCATCGTGATACCTGTGCTCAACGTGAAGTCGAATATCAGCTGTACCATCCAGGACAGAGGCTATTTCGGTTATCTGCGATGGAAGGGTGGCGTTTCGGAACTTGCCTATCTGGAAGAGGTGCCACGCCATGCCCACTTCAAGCTGGGCGACTACGTAGTAACGAGTGGCTATTCGGCTGTGTTCCCTCCTGGTGTAAGAGTGGGCAAGATTCTGCACGTGTTCAATTCTGCTGATGGATTGTCGTATAGAGTACAGTTGAGACTTTCTACCGACTTTGCCCGTCTGCGTGATGTCTGCGTCATCGATGATGCCGTGATGAAGGAACGCCTGCAGATTATGCGTGCTGCACAGGATAGTATCATGCCCGACGGCAATACCAAGGGTAAAAATTAAAAGATCATAGTAAGAGGAGATTAAGTAGCAATGAGTATAGATTTGATAAAACGACTCGGCATCTTCGTGGTGCTTGTGCTGGTGCAGGGATTGGTGTTCAACCATATCCACTTGTTCAACTGCGCCACCCCCTTGCTGTATATTCTCATGGTGCTCCATTTCCGCAGAAACCATCCACGCTGGTCGGTGATGCTGTGGAGCTTCATGATGGGACTTTGTATCGACGTGTTTGCCAATACGCCGGGAGTAGCTGCGGCTTCGATGACCTTCATCGGACTGCTTCAGCCTTATCTTTTCGAACTCTTCGTGCCAAGAGACAGTGCCGACGACCTGGAGCCATCCATGCGCACCATCGGTATCGGTTCGTATGTTCTCTACACGTTGGTTATCGTACTCGTTTATAATCTGGTATTCTTTACTCTGGAGACCTTCAATTTCTTCAATTGGATGGAGTGGCTCCTCCGTATCGGTGGCAGTACAGCCATCACGATGTTGCTCATCATGGCATTGGAGAGCTTCCGCAAGGGATAGAACCTTGCTGCAAGACAGAGAACAGTAAAAGATCAAACAAAAAATTTCAGCTATATATATAATATGGTGGATTACAATCTTGATAAGCGTAAGTATGTGATTGGTGGTGTGGCTATAGCAATTGTAGTCATATACACCATTCGTCTCTTTACGCTTCAGATTATGAGCGAGGATTATAAGAAGAATGCCGATTCCAATGCCTTCCTGAAGCAGATAGAGTTCCCTTCGAGAGGAGCCATCTACGATAGAAACGGCAAGCTGATGGTGTATAATTCGCCTTCCTATGATATCATGGTGGTGATGAAGGAGCAGGAGGGGCGTCTGGATACGATGGACTTCTGCAACTCCCTGGGCATTACCAAGGAGGCTTTCGAGAAGCGAATGGAGACCATCAAGGACAGAAACAAGAATCCCGGATACTCGCGATATACCCAGCAGCTCTTCATGAGTCAGCTTTCTGACAAGGACTTCAGCGTCTTCCAGGAGAAGATGTTCCGCTTCCCCGGCTTCTATGTGCAGAAGCGAAGCGTGAGAGAATATGTCTATCCATACGCTGCCCATGTACTGGGAGATGTGGGTGAGGTTTCGCCAAGCGATATCGAGGAGGATGACTACTATCAGCCGGGTGACTATATCGGTAAGCTGGGACTGGAGAAGCATTACGAGAAGGAACTCCGAGGTACCAAGGGCGTGAAGATTATGCTTCGAGATGCCCGGGGAAGAATACAGGGAAGCTATCAGAACGGAAAGCTCGACCAGCGACCTATTGCCGGCAAGGACCTGACGCTGGGTATCGATGTTAACCTTCAGGCTCTGGGCGAAAGACTGCTGCAGGGCAAGATAGGAAGTATCGTTGCCATCGACCCAAGAGACGGATCGGTGCTGGCGATGGTTTCATCTCCTACCTATGATCCGCGCCGACTGGTGGGTAAGAATCGAGGTAAGATGCACAAGTGGCTGTCACAGAATCCTTGGAAACCGCTCCTGAACCGTAGTATCATGGGACAGTATCCTCCGGGTTCTACCTTCAAGACCTCTCAGGCGCTGACCTATCTTACCGAGGGAATTATCACTCCGGGCACAGCCTTCCCATGTAATCATGGTTTCTCTTACAGAGGTCTGCATGTGGGATGTCATGGTCACCCGTCGCCTATTGCGCTGGTGGATGCCATCAGTACTTCCTGCAACGGTTACTTCTGCTGGGGGCTTTATTATATGATAGGCAACAAGAAAAAGTATGGTTCGGTGCAGGAGGCGATGACCGTATGGAAAGACTATATGGTGAGTATGGGATTCGGCTATAAGCTGGGCATCGATCTGCCGGGCGAGAAGCGAGGCCTGATTCCTAATGCACAGTTCTATGACAAGGCCTACAAGGGCTCCTGGAACGGATTGACCGTCATCAGTATCTCTATCGGACAGGGTGAGGTGAATCTCACTCCTCTTCAGATTGCCAATATGGGTGCTGCCATCGCCAACCGAGGCTATTACTATGTGCCTCACGTAGTGCGTAAGGTGCAGGGCGAACCGCTCGATACGCTTTATACCCGCCGTCATTACACCAAGGCTTCGAAGAGAGCCTATGACTATGTGGTGGCTGGTATGAGAAGTTCGGCACTGAAGGGTACCTGTAAGATGCTCTCCCGTTACGACTTCGAGGCTTGCGGCAAGACCGGTACGGCTCAGAACCGTGGTCACGACCACTCTGTATTCATGGGCTTTGCTCCGATGAACAATCCGAGAATCGCCATCGCCGTGTATGTGGAGAATGGTGGATGGGGTGCCGACTACGGTGTGCCTATCGGAGGTTTGATGATGGAGCAGTATCTGAAAGGCAAGCTTTCTCCTGCTTCTGAAAGTCAGGCTGCCCAGATGCAGGCTCGCAGAATCGCCTATGGTTCCAGCAGCAGATAATATACTGAAGTTTCAAATAAAAAATTGCAGTTTCTATTCTGAGACTGCAGTTTTCAAATTATTGAATAATAAAAACAATGGCTCAATCAGATAATAAACAACCAGCTGGTATTCTCCGTTCGCTCGACTGGTGGACCATCGGCATCTATCTGGCATTGCTCTGCTTCGGCTGGATCAGTGTCTGCGGTGCCAGCTATACCTATGGCGACAACGATATCTTCAGTCTGGGTGCCCGTTCGGGTATGCAGATTGTATGGATAGGTACCTCCATAGCGCTGGGCTTCGTCATCCTGATGATGGACGACCGGTTTTTCGATACCTTCGCCTACGTGATCTATGCCGTGCTGATATTGCTGCTTTTTGCCACGATATTCAATCCGCATAGCATTAAGGGTTCGCACTCCTGGCTGGTGCTGGGACCGCTGCGACTGCAGCCTGCCGAGTTCGGTAAGTTTGCTACGGCGCTGGCTGTGGCGAAGTTTATGTGCAGCTATGGATTCAATATCCACAAAATGAAGCATTTCATGGCGGCTGTGGGCATCATCATTCTGCCTATGATATGTATCGTGGGACAGCGCGAGACGGGTTCGGCATTGGTGTATTCCGCCTTCTTCCTGATGCTTTACCGCGAGGGAATGCCGGGTGCCATCCTCTTTACCGGAGTCTCGATGGTGGTTTACTTTGTGGTGGGTATCAAGTACGAGAACGTGATGATGTGGGATACCTACACCTCGCTGGGAAAGTTCACGGTGCTGCTGCTGGTGCAGATCTTCACGGCAGGACTGGTGAACAGCTATACGGGCAACAGGAAGCATGCTCTCATCATTCTGGGCTATTCGGTGGGCATCACGCTCATCTTTGCGCTCTTCTCTACCTACATCATTCCGTTTGATATTGTATGGGTGCAGCTGCTGCTCTGTGCGGTGATGATCGGATTCCTTGTGTATCACGGTTTGAGAACCCGCTTCCGCAACTATTTCCTGATTTCGATTTTCGCAATGGGAAGTATTGCCTTCTTCTATAGTGCCGATTACGTGCTGAACAACGTGATGGAACCTCACCAGCGAGTGCGTATCAACGTGCTGCTGGGATTGGATGAAGACCTGGCGGGTGCCGGATATAATGTGCATCAGAGTGAGATAGCCATCGGTTCGGGTGGCTTGCAGGGAAAGGGATTCCTGAACGGAACCCAGACCAAGCTAAAGTTCGTGCCTGAGCAGGATACCGACTTCATCTTCTGTACGGTAGGAGAGGAGGAAGGATTCCTGGGTTCGGCAGGCGTATTGCTGCTCTTCCTGATGTTGATATTGAGATTGATACATCTGGCGGAGCGACAACCTTTCAAGTTCGGACGAATATACGGCTACTGTGTGCTCTCGGTATTCCTGTTCCACCTATTTATTAATGTGGGAATGGTGCTGGGACTGACGCCGGTAATCGGTATTCCGCTTCCATTCTTCAGTTATGGAGGTAGTTCGCTCTGGGGCTTTACCATCCTGCTTTTCATCTTCCTGCGCATTGATGCCGGAAGAAATCTGGTAAGAAGCTAGATCTTGCAGCATGAGAAACTGGATCTTGCAGCATAAGAAGCAGGATATTCCTATTGGAAGCTAGATTTTACAGCATAAAAAAATGACCAGTGAGATACGTCTCATTGGTCATTTTTCGTTATTTTCACTCCGATGTCGCTTACACCCGGAAGAATTTCTCGCTTCATATCGTGGCGGATGGCGATATGGATGGAATCGCCTCTGTTTATCTTATAGATATTGATAGGGAAGTTGTATTGATAGTAGCTGATGCCCTGTCCCTTGTTCTCACCATGCTGGTTGATGAGCTGGCAGAGTACGGTATCAGTCTTCTCGATACGCTGACCCTTGTTGGCAGGGTAGATAGTCTGGTTCACGATGAGTGTCAATGCCGTAAACGGATAGGCACCCGTGGTTCTCAGACCCAGACTCTGCCGATAATAGCCGGTGGCAGCCATCGGAGGGATTTCGAACGATAGGGTATCGTTCTTCTCCCATCCTGCAATCGGCGTGTGGGCATATTCATCATATACCTTGGCATGATTGCAAGCGCTGAAGGCTATGGTTGCCACCAGTATGAAAACGAAATGAATCAGTCTTTTCATTTTTACTTCTTGTCCTCCTGTGGCTTGTTATTTTCGCCCTGCTGAGGGTTGTTATTGTTAGCCTGCTGAGGCTTGTTGTTGCCCTGCTGAGGCTTGTTGTTAGCCTGCTGAGGCTTGTTATTGCCCTGCTGAGGCTTGTTATTATTGCCTTGCTGAGGTCTGTTTCCCTGCTGGCGAGGTCCCTTGTTTCTATTATCCCTGTTGCGGTTATTGCCGTTTGGCTGGCGGTTCTCGTTCTTTTCCGGACGGTTGCCGTTTGGCTGGCGGTTCTCGCTCTTTTCTGGGCGGTTGCCGTTTGGCTGACGGTTATCTCCCTTTTCAGGGCGGTTCGCATTACGGTTCTTGTTCTTCTTCTTTTTCTTCGCCTTATCAAATCGGCTGAGATCAGACTCATTGAGCAGGTCGATGCTCTTGGAAGTTTCCTTCACCTTGCCATTCTCCATCAGGCTGAGCGGTTTCTCGCCCTGCTTGTTCATCTCGATGATTTCCTTGGCACGTGCTGCGGTGATGGTCTCCAGGTTGGAAGCCAGGTTCTTGTCAGAAGAGTAGGTGATGAGTCCGGCAAGGATATCTACCTTGAACTGATGGAACTCGCCATCTGCTGTCTGAAGCACGGCATCCTTAGGTGGCATCTTTCGGCTTGCCTCCACATAGTTATCTACCTCGTAGTTGAGGCAGCACTTCAGTTTGGCGCACATACCAGCCAGCTTCTGAGGGTTGAGCGAGATGTCCTGGTAGCGTGCGGCATTGGTGCTCACACTTACGAAGTTCTTCATCCAGGTAGCGCAGCAGAGCTCTCTGCCGCAAGGACCGGTACCGCCGATACGGCCAGCCTCCTGGCGTGCACCAATCTGCTTCATCTCGATACGGACATGGAAGGTATCAGCAAGCACCTTGATGAGCTGGCGGAAATCCACACGCTCATCAGCGATATAGTAGAAGATAGCCTTGTTGCCATCGCCCTGATACTCCACGTCACCGATTTTCATCTTCAAGCCCAGGTCTTTGGCTATCTGACGGCTCTGGATCATGGTATCGTGTTCGCGGCTCTTGGCTTCCTTTGCCTTGTCGAGGTCCACCTGCTTGGCAAGTCGGTAGATGCGCTTGATGTCATCCTGCGACTTGAGATTTGCCTTCTTGATCTGCAGTTTTACCAGTCGGCCGGTTAATGTTACTACACCCACATCGTGACCCGGGTTAGCCTCTACAGCCACGATATCGCCCTTCTTGAGGTCGAGGTTGTTAACATTGTGATAATATCCCTTTCGGGTATTTTTAAATTGCACTTCCACCAGGTCGGTGCTCTCAGCGTTTCCTGGCACGTCGGCTAGCCAGTCGTATGTGTTGAGCTGTCGGTCCTGACGACCCACAGCCTTGCAGCATAGACCTCTATCGCAGCCATTCCACATTCTGAATTTCATATTTTTATAATCCACGATGTATTCTATTTATTGTTATTAAATAAATGTATATTAAGCTTTTGCCCTTACAGGGCGTCATTTTTCTACTATGTAAACCCAGGGCGTTGCCCTGGGCTAGGAGCTTCTGCCCTTTCAGGGCGTATGGCGCCTAGGATCTTCTGTGGCTTTCCCATCATTTTCTGATGAGCAGGACGATATTCTTCAGCGCCAGGTTGAAGAACACGATTTTCGGGTTGGCATTCTGGGCGATGAATCGCTTGCTTTCCTCGAAGAGATTGGAGATATCGATGATGTTCGCCTCGTTGATGAATCGGGCGAAGTTCCTGGCGAAATTCTCCTCCTCCTGTGTCATATAACTGAGTTCCGGCTGGCGGAAATTATACATGAAACTCTCCCTCAGCATGTGCATGAAGTAATCGAGCATTCGCTTCTGCTTCTCTCTGCCGAAGGTGGCAACCACCTCGCTCCACTTCTTCAGATCGTGGATGTTGCGCATGTAGGAGAGGCGCATCAGCATGATGAACATATCCAGATGCTGGCGGTTTTCATTGCCAGAGTCCAGCTCTTCCAATGCATGGTTCCAGTTGCCGTTGGCGATTCGGGCGATGCGGTGGGCTGATTCTGCATCCAGCGCTCTTCGCTCTATGAGTGCTTTCTCCACCTCGGAAGTTTCAATCTTCTTCAGGTCGATACGTTGTGCACGGCTTCTGATGGTTTCGAGCAGGAGTTCCGGCTGCTCGCTTACCAGGAGGAAGAGTGTCTGATGAGGCGGCTCTTCCAGCAGTTTCAATATCTTGTTGGCGCTCGTGAGGTTCATACGCTCCGGCAACCATATCAGACTGATCTTGTATCCGCCCTGACTCGACATCATGCTCAGTTCTCTCGAAAGATTGTCGGTCTCATCGGCGGTGATGATAGCCTGCTTGTTGAAGTCGGCATCGGTCTTGCCCATGCGCTGCATCCAGTCGCTGATCAGCACATACGGACCTTCCTGGAGGAGCATCTCACGCCATTCTTTCATAAAGTCGAGACTTACGGGCGTATGGTCGCCGCTCATCTCGGATGTCTTGATGGTAGGGAAGGTGAAGTGCAGGTCGGGATGTTCCCATTTTCTCAGCATCGGGGAATCGCCCAGTAGATAGCTGGTAAAAGCCAGCGCCACAGCCAGTTTTCCACAACCTTGCGGACCGCAGAACATCAGCGCATGAGGCACACGATTCTCCTGAACCATCTCCATCAGACGGTTCCATATATCTTGCTGACCTATCACTTCACTATTTAACATTGAACTCCTTTGTACTTTGAACTTTGAATTTTGAACTTTGAACTTTATGATGAGTCGTCAGTGGCTAAAAGTCCTGACGACTCATTTCTTTTTCCTACTTTCTAAAAATAGGATTTTGCAATCTGCTTCTTTCTAAAATAGGCTTTTTGCAATCTGCTTCACGCTATCCACCGCCGAAACGGTGAAGAAGTGGATATGATTGTATCCGTGATCGAAGAGATCTTTCACCTGGGCTGTCGTCCACTCGATACCGAGCGCCTTGGCATCTTCATCGCTCTTGCACTTCAAAACCTCCTGCGCCAGTGCTTCCGGGATGTCGCAATGGAAGGTCTTTGGTACCATCGTGAGCTGACTCAGCTTGGCGAATGGCTTCAGCGCCGGAACGATAGGGATGGTGATGCCCATCTGGCGAGCCTTCTCTACGAAAGCATAGAATTTCTCGTTATCGTAGAAGAGCTGGGTGATGGCATAGTCAGCGCTCAACTGCTGCTTCTCTAGGAGATGCTGCATATCCATCTCGAGATTCGGAGCCTCTTCGTGCTTCTCCGGATAGCAGGCTACGCCACAGCAGAATTTCTCACCCGGATGCTTGATCGGGGTGCCGTCGAAGAAGAAACCGTCGTTAAACTGGTTTACTTGCTTCAGCAGGTCGGTGGCATTGGTATGACCGTTTTCTGTAGGAGTAAACTGTCGGTCTTCCTTCGCCTTGTCGCCTCTCAGCACAAGGATATTGCTGATGCCCAGAAACTGAAGATCGAGCAATTCGTATTCGATGTCTTCCTTCGTGGCACCGCTGCAGATGACGTGAGGGATGACAGGGATGTCGTACTTATTCTGGATTGCGCCTGCGATGGCAACGGTGCCAGGGCGGCGACGCACACGCTGACGAGTGAGGAGACCGTTTTCCAGTTCCTTATAAACATACTCGCTGTGGTGTGTGGTGATGTTGATAAACCGTGGGTCGAAGTCCTTGAGGCTGTCGATGGTGCGGAAGAGAGCCGCAGTGCCATTACCCTTGAGAGGTGGCAAAACCTCGAAAGAGAAGCCTCTTTTGTCGCCCTTTTGATGTAAGAATTCTGCGATGTTCATATTACGTAATATCTATGTTCTCTTATTTTGGTTGCAAATTTACAAAAAAAATAGGGGAAAAGTGCAGAATATGCGTATTATTTTAAAATAAACAGATAAAAATTTAAAAATAAACAAATAAAAAATTAACCTAAAGTAAAATGGAACAACAACAAAAGGGCTCTAAGGCCTATCTTTTCTCGATTGTGATGGTCGCCGTTTTGGGCGGCTTGCTTTTCGGTTATGATACCGCAGTGATATCAGGTGCCGAGAAGGGTTTGCAGGCATTCTTCAAGGGTGCCGGGGATTTCGAATACACCGATGTGATGCACGGATTCACTTCTTCCAGTGCGCTGATCGGATGTATTATCGGTAGTTCGCTTTCCGGTCTTTTCGCCAGCAGGCTGGGTCGCAAGCGCTCGCTCATCTTTGCGGGTGTCTGCTTCTTCCTCTCTGCCTGGGGATCCATGGAACCGGAAACTTATCTCCTTCCTCAGGGTCATGCCGACTGGACGCTGCTGGTGGTGTTTAACTTCTATCGTGTGCTGGGCGGTATCGGTGTAGGTATGGCTTCAGCCATCTGTCCGATGTATATCGGCGAGATAGCTCCGAGCAATGTGCGCGGTATGTTGGTGAGCTGCAATCAGTTTGCCATCATCTTCGGTCAGCTGGTGGTTTACTTCGTCAATTTCATCATCATGGGTTCCCATGCCAATCCTATCTATGATGCTGCGGGCGCCATCGCCAATATGGTGGATGCGCAGTGGACCATCGAGACGGGTTGGAGATATATGTTTGGTAGCGAGATGGTTCCGGCAGGACTGTTCACCTTCCTGATCTGCTTCGTACCTGAAACCCCTCGTTATCTCGTGATGATCGGACAGGACGAGAAGGCATACGGCGTGCTTGCCAAGATCAATGGTTCTGAGAAGGCACGTGAGATTATCCACGATATCAAGAATACGGTGACCGTGAAAACCGAGAAGCTCTTCTCTTACGGTTTTATGTGTATCTTTGTGGGCGTGATGCTTTCTGTATTCCAGCAGGCTGTGGGTATCAATGCGGTGCTCTATTATGCGCCTCGTATCTTCCAGGATATGGGTATGGGCAATCCGATGGTTCAGACCGTCATCATGGGTATTGTGAATATCTCGTTTACGCTGGTAGCTGTCTTTACGGTAGAGAAGTTGGGCCGCAAGCCATTGCTTATCTTCGGTTCCATCGGCATGGCAGTAGGAGCACTGGGCGTAGCCCTCACCTTCGGGAATGAAGCCTTGAGTACGGTTACCATGCTGAGTATCATGGTATATAGTGCCAGCTTTATGTTCTCCTGGGGACCTATTGCCTGGGTGCTTATCGCCGAGCTTTTCCCGAATACCATCCGTGGTGCTGCTGTAGCGATTGCCGTAGCTTTCCAGTGGATATTCAACTTCATCGTCAGCTCTACCTTCGTTCCGATGTTCAATATGCACCTGACTCCGGGCGATGATTTCGGTCATTGGTTTACTTATGGTCTGTATGGTGCCATCTGTATCGTTGCAGCCATCTTCGTATGGAAGCTGGTACCTGAAACCAAGGGCAAGAGCTTGGAGGATATGAGTAAGCTCTGGAAGAAAGATTAGGATAGAATTTCGAAATCTGAATCATGGGATTTCGGAAGAAAGATTAGAATAAAAAGTAAGGCGGCACAGACAACAAGAGCCACAAGGTAGTGCTTGTTTTCCACGCTGAGTGATAAATTCAGACCATATATTTGTAAGTTGTTTGTATTTAAAAGAGTATTAACTTAATGTCTTGAATTTGAATTCTCTAGCCCTCTCTTCTTACTTCTTCCATGCGTTGCGGAAGAGGAAACCTACTGTGGTGTTAGAAGAGTTGGTTGAGTTCTGGATGAAGTTGGTCTGGTTGCCATCCACCCAGATCTGATAGAGCGAGAACTGGAAGCCCAACTGTCTTGGGTCCTTGAGTGTGCAGTAGCCGTAATACATCTGGCTAGGGATGAAAACAAGCACTACCTTGTGGCTCTTGTTGTCTGTGCCATAAGCCAGATTCAACTCGACAGCATTAGGGCAAGCAATGAAGTAAGCAGTTTCCGAAGTACTGTTTGGCATAACATTATACTTGCACTTGATAGTTCTTGGAGCCTCCTTAGCGATGGCAGCAGCCAAATCCGTGTTATTGATGTGCTCTGCGAGTGCAGCCACAGGGAAGTTGGTCATTGTCATGGTGCTGTCGCCGTACATGCTGATGCTGCAAGATGATGCAACAGAGTCAACCTGATTTTTTACGTTGGCATCATTCTTCTTTTCGTAGAGAATGGTCATGTTGTTGTATGAACCCAATGACATAGCCTGCTGGAAGCTCTTCTGCTGATCAAGAGTCAGGTAGTTCATACCGCTGTCACCGTCAGTATTACAAGAGGTGAATGACATAGCTGCAAAGAGTACAGCCAGGATTGAGAATAATGTAATTTTCTTCATTGTCTTATGAAATTTTATTTTTATCTTTTGTTATTGTTATTTTGTCTTATGTTATTCTAATTTTTTGTTTTTATGGGGGAATCTTTCCGGCACCTTTTGGTATCCGAGGGCATTTTTGCCCTAAATTCCATTATATAAAACGCAGAAAAGCAAGAATCTTGCATCTGTTTTTAGTTAATGAGAGTTAAAAGAATCCTCCTCCCGCAGTTTTTAAAGCTTTTGCCCGAACAGCATACGAAAAAAGGACTTCCCTTAGTGGAAAGTCCTTTTCTGAGATTGTGACTCGCATGGGGCTCGAACCCATGACCCCAACATTAAAAGTGTTGTGCTCTACCTGCTGAGCTAGCGAGTCAATCTCCATTATTTGTTTAAAAGCGAGTGCAAAGGTACGACTATTTTTTGAAATCACCAAATATTTAGTCGTTTTTTTACTATTTTTCTTCTATTTTGCCCGTTTCTGAGGCTGTTTCCGGTGATTCCTGCCCTAATTCCTCTTCATATTGCGGCTTTTCTCTCGTTACATACCGCTGCCAGTAGGCTATGAGAAGGGTGGTGAGCGGAAGGGCTACAATCAAGCCCAGGAAGCCCAGCAGAGCGCCCCAAATCGAAAGACTCAAGAGCAGGATGGCTGGGTTTAAGCCCATCGCCTTGCCCATAATCTTCGGCGTAACCACCATATCTGTAATCACCTGAACCACGCAGAATACCAGTACCGCCAGTCCGAAGACTACCCAGAAGTTCTGTCCCGTATCTGCCGCCTTGAGCATCGCCAGGAATGCCGTAGGGATGAGGGCAAAGGTATGAAGATACGGCACCAGATTCATGATGCCGATCAGGATGCCTAGACCTATCGCCATCGGAAAACCGATGATGGTGAAGCCGATGCAGAACATGATGCCCATACAGAGCGACACCATTCCCTGACCGCGGATGTAGTTGTTGAGCTCGCGCTCTACATCCTTCATCAGTGCTGTCCAGAACGGACGGTTCTTCTTCGGGAAGATGCGCACCCAGTTGGCTGTCAGGGTTTCGTAATCGAGCAGGATGAAGAACATATATAATAAGGTAATCATCGATGCCACGATACTCATCAGCACGGTTGCCGTCTGGCTCACTACAGAGAATACCTTCGGCATCGTTGTCTTCAGGGCATCGCTGAAGTCCTTGCTCTTCAGAATTCGTTCTATGGTAGTCTGGTTGTCCTGCAGCCATTCCTTGATCAGCATCGTGAGATTGTTGGTATGGGTGGTTTGATGAACCCATCGGGTCAACACTTCTCCCAGCTTGTCAAACTGGTCGATCATCGGCGGGATGATGAGCCAGATGACACCTCCTACGATGGCAATCGCAGCTCCCATCGCCAGCAGGATGGAGATGGCACGGACCTTGACATGGAGTTTATTCTCGATGAACTTCACGACGGGATAGAGCAGGTATGCGAAAAACCATGCTATAAAGAAAGGCAGCAGCACCTCACTCAGATAATTGGTGATGTAGAGCACTGCAATGACGAGGGTAACGATACCAGCCCATCTGATGAACTTATCGAATGTAATCTCCTTACTCATTTACCTTGAACTTTGAATTTTGATACTTTCTTCTATTTCTCCTGGCTGATGGCCTTCTGATAGCAGTCTCTGCAGAGCGGCTCGTATTCATCCTGCTCACCCAGGAGCACACGCTTGTCGTTAGCCACCAGTCGATGGCTGACGTATGCCAGGGCACCGCACTTCACGCAGATGGCATGCACCTTGGTCACCTCGTCGGCGATGGCACAGAGAGCCGGAATCGGACCGAAGGGAACACCCTTGAAATCCATATCCAGACCCGCCACGATGACGCGTACGCCGCGGTTGGCGAGTTCGTTGCAGACCTCCACCAATCCATTGTCCAGGAACTGTGCCTCGTCGATACCGACCACGTCGATATCCGAAGCCAATAGCAATATCGATCCGGAAGATTCAATAGGAGTAGATCGGATAGAGTTCTGGTCATGGCTCACTACATTGTCTTCGGAGTAGCGGGTATCTATCGCCGGCTTGAAGATTTCCACCTTCTGCCTGGCGAAGCTAGCACGCTTCATTCTTCGGATCAGTTCCTCGGTTTTTCCGGAGAACATTGATCCGCACACCACTTCAATTCTTCCGGGGCGGTGTGCCTCCCCATTCAGTATTTCAGTCATTTCGGGGACAAAATTACTAATAAGGTTTTAAAAAATGCAAAGATACGCAGTTTTTTTTTGCTATGAAAGATTAATTAACTACATTTGTACCCACTTATGGGCATATTATATATCGTACCGACTCCAGTAGGCAATATGGAGGACATGACAATGCGAGCCATCCGTGTCTTGAAAGAGGCAGATATGGTGCTCGCTGAGGACACTCGTACATCGAGCGTCCTGCTTAAGCATTTCGATATTAAAAATCGATTAGTGGCGCATCATAAGTTTAATGAGCATGGCACATCGGCTGGCATCGTAGAGCGATTGAAGGCTGGTGAGACCATCGCCTTGATCAGTGATGCAGGAACCCCAGGCATCAGCGACCCTGGTTTCTATCTGGCTCGTGAGGCTGCGAAAGCAGGCATCACCGTGCAGACCCTTCCGGGACCTACGGCTTGTATCCCAGCCATCGTGTCGTCCGGATTACCTTGCGACAGATTCTGCTTCGAGGGATTCATCCCGCAGAAGAAGGGCAGACAAACCTATCTGGAATCGCTCAAGGATGAGGTGCGCACCATGATCTTCTACGAGTCACCCTATAGAGTGGTGAAGACCTTGCAGCAGTTTGCCGAGGTCTTTGGAGAGGACAGACAGGTGAGCTGCTGCCGTGAAATCTCGAAGCTGCACGAGGAAAGTGTGCGTGGAAGCCTTGCCGAGGTGATCGCCCACTTCCAGGAGACGGAACCGCGCGGTGAGTTCGTCATCGTACTGGCGGGTAAGGATCCCAAGCAGCTGAAGGAGGAATTGAAGGAAAAGCGACGCGAAGAGCGTAAGAATAATAAATAAAGAAAGTATTAATCATAAAATTACAAAAAGGAGAAGGATTATGAAAAAGCTATTAATGATGGCGTGCCTCGCAGCCTTTGTTTTAACTGGATGTAACGACGGCAAGAACAATGCCGCTAACAGTGCGGCTCAAGCAGATTCGCTCAACAGCATCATCGCGCAGAAGGATAGCGAACTGAATGATATGCTGGGTACTCTGAATGAGATTGAGGATGGTCTCAACCAGATCAATGAGGCTGAGAACCGTGTGGTGCTCTTGAAGAATGGCGAGGGTGTCAGCAAGAGACAGAAACTCAAGGAGGATGTGCAGTTCATCGCTACTCGCATGAAGCAGAACAAGGAACTCCTCGCTAAGTTGCAGAAGCAGTTGGCTAACAGCTCTATCCAGGGCGACCAGCTCAAGAAGACCATCGAGAACCTTCAGAAGCAGTTGGCTGAGAAGGAGAAGCAGCTCCAGGCACTTCGTGAGGAGTTGGATAGCAAGGATATCCACATCGCTGCTCTTGATGAGACTATCAACAACCTGAACACCAAGACCAGCAACCTTACCAAGGAAAGCAGTAAGAAGACTGAGGTGATCAATGCTCAGGACAAGCAGCTCAACACTGCATGGTATGTATTCGGCACCAAGAAGGAGCTGAAGAACCAGCACATCATGGAGGATGGCAAGGTAATGACCGGCAACTTCAACAAGGGCTACTTTACAAAGGTAGATATTCGTGAGCTTTCTGAGATCAAGCTTTACTCTAAGTCAGCTAAGTTGCTCACTACTCATCCTTCAAGCTCTTATACTCTGGTTCGTGATGCCAACAAGCAATATACGCTCCGCATCACCAACTCTCAGATCTTCTGGAGCACCAGCAAGTACCTGGTTGTTCTCGTGAAGTAACGGAGTTTTGGGTTAGAAACGAATGTTGATGCACTGAAACAGTGCATCAAGGCTGAAATATAAAAAAGATGATGCACTGAAACGGTGCATCATCTTTTTTTTGTGTAAAGCTTTAAACTGCCTTATCTTTTCCTGGCAAAGAATTGCTGCATGAGTGCGCGGCACTCATCTTCCAATACGCCCGATGTAACTGTGGTCTTGGGATGCAGTGCTTGGGGCGCATATTTGGTATAGCCCCTTTTTTCATCCCCGGCACCATACACTACGCGGCTGATCTGCGACCATCCCAAGGCTCCGGCGCACATCACGCATGGCTCTACGGTGACATAGAGGGTACAGTCTTTCAGGTATTTCCCGCCCAGCATGTTCGCTCCGGATGTAATCGCCTGCATCTCGGCATGGGCAGTAACATCGGTAAGCATCTCCGTAAGATTGTGGGCTCTCGAGATGATGCGGTCCCTGCAAACGATGACGGCACCTACCGGAATCTCGTCTTCATCGAATGCCGCCTGCGCCTCCATCAGCGCACGGCGCATATATTCTTCGTCTTTTTTCAGATTATCTTCCATATTTCTATTCTTTATGATTTCTCTTTTCTATTTTTGTGCAAAAATACATAAAAAACTTTGATGGATGAAAGAAAAGTGTTATTTTTGCATAGTAATAGTGCCTTTTGTGCGGAAAATGATGCCGCCTGGGACTAAACTAAGGAGAATAACCTATGGCAGAACATAATGATTTGGGCAAATGGGGAGAAGATGAGGCGGTGCTCTATCTGGAAGATGAGGGCTATACCATCGTAGATCGTGACTGGAGGCTAGGCCGCCGCGACCTGGATATCCTTGCCTTTTCGCCCGATGGCAACACGCTGGTGGTGGTAGAGGTGAAGACCCGCACCGGCGAGGAATACCAGCAGCCCGAAGAGGCTGTCACCCGGAGCAAGATGAGGAATCTTGCCATAGCTGCCAATGCCTATGTCAAGGAATGCCAGGTGGACAAAGAGTTGCGCTTTGATGTCATCTCCATCGTGGGATGCGCTCATCAGGTGAAGAGTCTGCAGCATCTCAAGGATGCCTTCAATCCGATGCTCATCCTCTGAGGCAGATGCTTACATATATATAATAAGGTGAAAATGGAAACAAAGATCATAAGAATGCAGGAAGTGGATTCTACGAATACCTTCCTGAAGGGAATGAAAACCTGCGAGGATGATACGCTCATCGTGGCTGTAGCCGATTATCAGAAGGCAGGGAGAGGACAGGGCACGCATACCTGGGAGAGCGAACCGGGCAAGAACCTCCTCTTCAGTATGCTGATGACTCCTACGTGGGTGCCCGTGCGCCAGCAGTTCCTGCTCTCAGAGGCTGGAGCGCTCGCCGTCAAGGATGCCCTGGATACCTATACCGATGGCATTACGCTGAAATGGCCGAACGATGTATATTGGAACGACAGGAAGATCAGCGGCACGCTGATAGAGACCTCTATCGATTCCAAGGGCATCAAGCGCTGCATCTTCGGTATCGGGGTGAACGTCAATCAGACCGAGTTCCACAGCGATGCGCCCAATCCGGTATCCCTGGCTCAGATTCTGGGGCACGAGGTGGATAGGGAAGAGGTGCTGCAGAAGATCATCGAGGCATTCAAGAAGTATTATGAATTGCTCCGCCGTGCCGACTATATGGATGTTTCGGGCATCTATCATCTCTCGCTCTACCGCCGTAAGGGATTCCACTGGTACGAGGATGCCGACGGCAAGTTCGAGGGCGCCTTTGTAGAGGTAGAGGATGACGGTCATCTTATCCTTCACGACAAGAAGGGAATGATCCGGTCGTATGCCTTCGGCGAAATCAAGTTCCTGATCCCTTCATTAAACATTTAACACTTAACATTTAACATTTAAGAAAAATATTTATGGCAAAGTTTAAAAGAATTCTTTTGAAGTTGAGCGGTGAGAGCCTGATGGGCAAGCAGAGCTTCGGCATCGACCCTGAGCGCTTGAGTGATTATGCTAAGCAGATTAAGGAAGTTCACGAGATGGGCGTGCAGATCGGTATCGTGATCGGTGGTGGTAACATTTTCCGTGGATTGAGCGGAAGCCAGAAGGGATTCGACCGTGTGAAGGGCGACCAGATGGGTATGTGCGCTACCGTCATCAACTCTCTCGCCCTGAGCAGTGCCCTCGGTGCACTGGGCGTGAAGAACAAGGTGCTTACAGCTATCCGCATGGAGCCTATCGGTGAGTTCTACACCAAGTGGAAGGCAATCGAGGCAATGGAAGACGGCTACATCTGCATCTTCTCTGCAGGTACAGGAAGCCCATATTTCACTACCGATACCGGTTCATCTCTCCGTGGAATCGAGATCGAGGCAGACGTGATGCTCAAGGGTACCCGTGTGGATGGTATCTATACCGCCGACCCAGAGAAGGATCCTACCGCTACCAAGTTCAAGGATATCACCTACGATGAAATCTACACCAAGGGCTTGAAGGTGATGGACCTCACAGCTACTACCATGTGCAAGGAGAACGACCTTCCTGTCTACGTATTCAATATGGATGTAGTAGGTAACCTGAAGAAGGTGATGGAAGGTGAGGAGATTGGTACACTCGTTCACAACTAAATAAAAAAAGTAAGGCTTACTTCCCGCCGGAAGTAAGCCTTTGTTATTCCTTAATCTTTTTATCTTTTGTTAGAAAGCTGATGCCTATACTAACAAGTAGCGCTTTTCCTTGATAAAGGAATTGCCCCAAAACCTATATTTTTATTTTTTCTTCAAAAACATCATCCAGGAGAGAAGTACGTACATCAGGATGATAGGCCACCATCCCTCCAGGAATCCTCTTGCTCCTTCAGCAGCCACAGATACCGCAAGAACGGCGATGGCGAAACCGGCAAAGCAGTATTTCACCTCATTGCCCTTGAACGACCACTGCTTGAACTTCAGGGCGAACAGCGGCAACTCGCATACCAGCAGGAAGCTGGTGATGAAAATCAGCGCCAACACGAGATATAACGACCAGCTCTGATTGGTAATCCAGCCAGGACTGCTTACTACCAGCGAACCCCAGAACAGCGCATTGGCTGGTGTTGGTACGCCGATGAAAGAGGTAGTCTGGCGCTCATCCAGGTTGAACTTCGCCAGTCTCAGGGCAGAGAAAGCTGCGATGATGAAGGCTACGTATGGCAACCAGGGGCGCAAAGGCTCCAGAAACTCCGGATACTCCATTACATAGAGTTGTGAGAATACGATGGTGGCGGGTGCCACGCCAAAGGTCACATCGTCGGCAAGCGAGTCCAGCTCCTTGCCAATAGGCGATGAAACATGCAGCAAACGAGCGCTCATGCCATCGAAAAAGTCAAAAACAGCTCCAATGATAATCCACAACAGTGCCATTTCGGGATTTCCTCCGAAGGCAAACGATGTAGCGATGCAGCCTGAGATGAGGTTGCAGCAGGTAATCGTGTTTGGAATATGCTTCTTAATACTCATTTTCTTATTTCAGTTTTGCTATGATTGTCTGATCACCTGTGGTTGACTGTCCCATCTTCACGCATACTTCCGTGCCGAGAGGCAGATACACATCCACTCGTGAACCCAGTTTGATGAATCCGAGATGCTCATCGATGTAGCACTCTTCTCCCTCCTTGGCATAGGTTATGATGCGGCGGGCTACGGCACCGGCAATCTGTCGGCACAATACATCCACGCCCTCAGGGGTAGTAATCATTATGTCGGCATGCTCGTTCTCCTCGCTCGCCTTAGGCAGCCATGCCTTCATGAACTTTCCGTCCTCGTGCTTCACGAACTTCACCTTGCCATCCACCGGAAACCAGTTGGCATGTACGTTCCAGAGACTCATGAAGATGGAAATCATCAGTCGCTTGTCGTTGAAGTAAGGTGCATTATCTACTTCCTCTATCACCACGACCTTGCCATCGGCAGGAGCTACCACGAGTTTCTCGGTATCTTCCACGTTCAGGAATCTGATCGGGCATCGGTAGAAGTTGAGCACGATACCATATACTACACCGAAGACCACAAGGAATGCCCAGAAAGGTATCTTGTTGTCGAAGGCCATCCACAGTACAGCTGCGACAGCCACCAGTGCTATACCGCCGAACACCAGCTGGTCGGTGCCCTCACGGTGAATTCTTATCTTTTTTAGTTTCTTAATTTTTTGTCCCATGAGAAAGGTTTACGTTTTTATTTTCGGTGCAAAGGTACGGCATTTTTATCGTTTTTGCAAATTTTTCTGCCATTTCTTTTGGCAATATCAACTTTTAGCAGTAACTTTGTTCTCAAATTACGAATTTTAACGCAGAAAATGGAAGATTTTGTTCATTTACACGTCCATACACAGTATTCCATCCTCGATGGCCAATCCAAGATTCCACGTCTGGTGGACAAGGCTATCAAGGATGGCATGAAGGGTATGGCTGTAACCGATCATGGTGTGATGTTCGGCATCAAGGAGCTGGTTGACTATTGCGGAAAGGTCAACAAAGACCGCAAGAAGGAGGGACTCGAGCCCTTCAAGCCCATCATCGGTTGCGAGATGTATGTGGCACGACGCACCAAGGGCGACCGCGAGAAGGACAAGGGCGATATGAGTGGCTACCACCTCATCGTGCTCGCCAAAAACTATAACGGATACAAGAACCTCATCAAGCTGGTGAGTAATTCGTGGGTGGATGGATACTACATGCGCCCTCGAACCGACCGTGCCGACCTTGAGAAGTATCACGAAGACCTCATCGTCTGCTCGGCATGTATCGCCGGCGAGGTGCCAGCCAAGATCCTGAAGGGCGATATCGCCGGAGCCCGTGAGGCATGCGAGTGGTACCACAATCTCTTCGGCGATGACTATTACCTGGAGCTGCAGCGCCACAAGGTGCCTGATGACCCGAGCCTGCTCGCCAACCGCGAGGCTTACGATCTGCAGCAGAAGGCGAACAAGGTGCTCATCGAGTTTGCCCGCGAATACGGCATCAAGCTCGTGTGCACCAACGATTGCCACTTCGAGGACAAGGAGACTGCCGAGGCGCACGACCATCTGCTCTGCATCGCCACCGGCAAGGACCTGGACGATCCTAACCGCATGCGCTACTCCAAGCAGGAGTGGTTCAAGACCCGCGAGGAGATGAACGAGGTGTTCGCTGACATCCCCGAGGCGCTCTCGAATACCCTCGAGGTATTGGATAAGGTAGAGATCTACAGCATCGACCACGGTCCTATCATGCCGTTCTTCCCCATTCCGGAGAGTTTCGGCACCGAGGAGCAGCTGCGCCAGAAGGTGTCGGAAGAAGACCTCTACAAGGAGTTTACCACTGATGAGAACGGAGAGAACCAGCTGTCGCCCGAGGAAGGTCAGAAGGTAATCGACCGTCTGGGCGGCTACGACAAGATATACCGCATCAAGTTTGAGGCAGAATACCTGCGCCACCTCGCCTACGAGGGAGCCAAGCAGCTTTATGGCGATCCGCTGCCCGAGAATGTGGATGAGCACGTGAACTTCGAGCTCCACGAGATCGGAAGAGCACACGTCTGAACTCCCGTGG
>URYG01000026.1 GCA_900551985.1 uncultured Prevotella sp.
ACAGGCCTTCGCCTGCATGAGTTCATGAAACTCTTGGAAAGTTCTGAAGCATGAGCCTGCCTGTATCTCCGGTAGCCCCTGCGGCTTATCTCGTCAGCTTCCTCAAGGAAGATGAGGACGTATTTTGCCGCAAGCCCTATCTTGCGATAGGTTGCCCCACTCGAAGACAAATAGCCTAGATAGCTTGTGTAGTTATTTTGCCTGTCTGTATCCATAATCAATAAATTATAGTATTTATACTGCAAAATTACTCACTTTTCTCTAACCGGAAAAAGACAGCTATTTCCCGTCCTCCTCTACCGGACGCCAATATACGGCGAAGGTGTTGCACTCAGCAAAGCAGCCCGAATCGCTGTTCTCGTTCCAGATAAACGGGATGCCGTCCTGGTAGCGCATTCCGTCGGCAAGCATTGTGCTCTCTATGATATCATCCGGGTCGCGAGGGTCGTACCATCTTACCTTGGCTCCCTTCTTGAAGCCCTCTGCCACCTTCAGGAACGCTCTCGACTTGAAGATGAACAGACTTTTGCCTGCTACCTTATATTGGAGCAGTCCGCTGTTAGTCATGCTGCATACCTTCTGGCTCAGCTCCAGGGCCTCCTTATCGCTGAAGGTTTCCGCCGTGTTGGAACTGATCGTTGTCAGCGTAGTGTCGGGATAGAACATCTTGTATTCTGCCACGCGCTCAGAAATATCCACTAAAACTTCTACACTCTCCATAGCTACATCACCTCCCCTCCGAAAAGATAACCACCAACAATCATCACTACCGCAAAGCAGGCTATGCCCACCATGGTCAGTGCCACCTCGCCATACGTCACCTTCTCCTCGCAGAGGTAGCTGAAGGTCTCGCTCCTGGTAGCCATGAGGCGCTTTGCCTCGCGCTTGATTGCACACTTGAGGGATTTCATTCCCTCGTTCACATTCACGTGGATGCCAGCAGGCTTGGCCTGCATCACATCATTTAATAAAATAGAATTCTGCATATCGCATCGTCTTTTAACCATTAGCAGCCAACTTGATTTCGTGAGAAAAGGGTGGCGGCTGCATTCCCCGTTGTCTACAAGATGATGGCTTATCCGAGAGGACAAATCAAATCTTACGGTTCATGCAGCCGCCATATCGGTACACCTTTTTGCTGATGCCAGCAAAATGATACTCTTCGGGCATAAAAAAAGCCTGCGGCTGAGAAGCCATAGGCGAAACGGTCGCCCTGCCGGATAGTTTACTATCGTCTTTTAACCGTCGGCAAAAGTACGAAGAATATTTGGAACCGCCAAATAAAAATCGGGAAATTTTCGCACGATGCGAAAAATTAACACTAAAATATGCTGCAGAGCATAAAATCGGGGTGATTTGGGGAAAGAAAAGGAATGAAAACGGAAAGAGCGAGGAATAAAAAAGCCCCCGATGCATCACGCACAGAGGGCTCATAGTTCTTTCACTTTAAATTTTTAATCTATGAAGTACAACCAGTGTTAGAACACGGCTGCTTGTAAATCATTCTTAATATTGCTCAAACAAGCATTGAGCTTATTGTAAGTTTTCTCTCCTGCTTTTTTAACTCCACTGGTGTATTGCCGCATAAGCGAGGGATTGATGCCTGCACGGCGAGCTATGTCAGTAGCATTGAGGAAGGAGAACTCCTTGAAGAAGGCTTGCATATCATACTTGTAGGTAAACTCCATATCCTGGTTAATATCCTTGTCTTCGGGAGAAGCCTGACGGCATTCCTCCAAGGCTCGCATGAAGTCTGCCTTTGCCTCCTCTGCAGTTGCCCCATCTCCGTCTATCACTGCATACTTGCCTATCGGATCGTCATTGTAGCAAGAGTAACCGCCATTGCCATATTCCAAAATTAGTACAACTTTCTTTGCCATATTTTTATGTCATAATATACTTAATAATAAAAGAGTTCCTCACACATTAAAAAAAACATGAGACAATACAATTGTAAGGTTAAGGGCAGGTGCCCGGACTTATCGTCCGAGCAAAGCCTTTTTAATGCGTCTTAGCAACCCTGGTCTAACCTCATGGCTACCGTGTCTTGGCACTCTGATTTTCGCCCCAGTCTTGGGACTAAACCATTCGTCATGCTCGGCACCATGTAGAGTGATAAAGCATCCCGCCTTAGTCAACTCATTGTACAATTGATTATACTTCATAGTTTATTTAATTAAGTGAAAGAACTCTTTGTCATTTCGACACTGCAAAGGTAGCAAAAAAGCTACAAACCACAAAATATTTAGGTAGCTTTTTCGCTATATTAACTAAGATTTAACATTAATGGGCGCAAAACTCCGTTTATTCTTCAGAAAAAGCGTATCTTTGCAGAAAAGAAATGTTTCACCTATTAATATATATAAGGTATGGAAAAGATAATAACCGGTAAGGTTCGCAAGAACCTGAGCGAGCACACAGCCCGCATCATCCTGGAACGCTCAGACAGAATGGCAAGCAGCACACTGGAGCAGCTCCGCAAGTCCACCGACCGCGCCTACACCATGACCGGGTTCCTGCTCACGGTGTTCATCGCCCTCACGGCGTTCGTATTCTCCAGTCCGTCTTTATGGCAGCTTTCTACTGCTGCTGTTCTATGGGCAGGCATCTTCATGGCGCTATACATCATGGTAAACCAGGTACTGTGGGTTCACCCCTTCAGGCATACGGGCAATGAACCCAGGAACATGATACAGGAGGAGAACATCGACAGACTCCTGAAGAACGGGCACAACCAGGAAGAGATGAACGCCCTATACTCCATCAACACCCTGCTCGATGCCATCAGCCACAACCAGGAAATCATCGACCGCAACAAGAATATTCTTGCCGACCGCTGCGACCATATAGAAAAGGCGATGACGGTGATCAAGTGTACCATTATTGTCGCCACCGTCATCACCGTCATCTCATTTCTAGCCTCTGCTCTGGGGATGTATCACGGTTCCGCCATTTGAGCGGTCGTCTCCACCTCCACGCTGGGGAATCCAGTCGTCATCGTCTGTTGGTTTCATAATCATAAAAAGGGCCCGCGCATCCGGAGAGCAGTCCTTCAGCACGAGCCACACAGCTATATTTCTTTTACTTGTTATGTACAAACTCTGCTCAATCTGCACACAACCTTAGTTCAATGTCATCATTACGCCTGCAAAGATAGCACTTTTCTTTGAAACCATCAAACATTTGGCTGATCATTTTCAGAAAAGGAACGAAAAAAGCCCCGATGCATCACGCACCAGGGCTTCTAAAGCGATCTTTTAATTTTTAATTGCATGAAGTACAATCGGCATGAAGCCGACCGAACTGGTCTTTAAACGTACTGTAGAACTGGTCTATCTATCAACACACCAGCATCTAAATCTCCTTTTACTTTAGCAATGCCTTGCCTGATCTTCTCCAGACTCTTGCCTTGCGGCACCTTGATGCCCGCAGCGTATTGGCGAAGAAGTGATGCGTTCATACCGATATACTTGGCGAACGCTGTAATACTTATCGGATAGTAGCTGAAGAATGCGCCGACATCGAAGACGAAGTGGAAGTTCAAATCAGGAAACTCTTTGCCCTGCTCCTTAAAATCCTGCATAGCCTCGTCACGGCAAACATAGAAATCCTCTATGGCAGCCTGTGCCGGTTTGCCATCGCCACATAAGCCGAATCCCAAATCTTCCGAGTCTTTTGCCAGGAAGCAAGCGAACAAATCCTTGCCAGTCTCTACTACTACTGTAACCTTTCTTGCCATATCTTTTTATTGTTAAAAGTTGAATCAAAGCAAAAGCGACTTTATATTATTGTATTCATGATCCATGAGGGACAACCCGGGCTTAAAGCCCGAGCTGTCGATAGATAGATTTCAGAGTTCCTAGCGGAACCTCTGCCGTTCCATGTCGGGCGACTGGCGCATCCTTGCCGTTGGCTGGGTTGAACCATTTGTCGTGCCGACCACCATGACGAAGAGGAAAGCATCCTGCCTTCCTTAACTTCTTGTACAGTTCACTGTATTTCATGTTGTTGCAATAAATATAAAAGTCGCTTTGTCCTTATTGGACGGTGCAAAGGTAACTATAAAGTTATTAACCGCCAAATATTTCGGTAACTATTTTGTTATATTAACTAAGATTTAACGTTTGTGGCGCAAAAAGTCCGTTATTCTTCAGAAAAAGCGTATCTTTGCAGAAAAGATATGTTTCACCTATTAATATTTTTCAGAAAAAGCACGGAAAAAGCCCCGATGCATCACGCACCAGGGCTGATTGATACATTAATATTTTGTTTGAAATCCCGTTCCTATTCCGTACAGAACGGACCCGATAAGAAACGGGTGGAGCGAATTATTAACACACGCCTGTGGTTCAATTCTAACCATTAGTAAAAGAAATCTACACGTACTTAACATATGAGTTGAAAAACGCATTTTTTATTTCCTAACTAATTCAATCGATAAACATTAAAATTCAATATCCTATCATCTATTTGGCAAAAATAAGCAGTTTTGGATAGGAGAGCCGGGTATGAGGATTCTGGCTCACCACCTCCATGCGCACAGCCTTGGTTCCGTATCTGAAGAAGAGGAACTTCTTCGGAACCCTGTGGATGATCATCTGCAGGGTATCCCTGATCTCTATATGGGCATGGAAGCTGTCGGCCTCCATGGATCCCCGCAGACTCACCCATGGATCACTCCAGGATATCCTCTGCGGGGGCATATAAAGAAGCATATCAGAACGTTGCGCTGTGGTATCTGTAGAGTCGGAGGTAACGGCGGCATGAATATCGACCGAGGAAGAAGAGGGGGCCTTTATTGCTGCCACCATCCGACTGTTCTTAATCTTCAATTCCTTCTTGGTAACGGCAAGGAGAGAATCGGGGTTACGCTTTAGGCTGGACGGCTCCAGCAATATGGCTGAAACTGATGCCGTCGGCTTACCTGACTGCGTCTGCCCGATCTCCACCTCACCGTTATGAAGTAGTAAATCCTGATTTCTGCTGATGCGCTCAGAATACTTTTTGTAGTTATGGCATTCCCGCAGCAACATCACTGCCGCCAGAGGAACGAGCACCAGCAGGACTACCTTAAGAAAACTCGAAAAACTAGTTTCTTGCATCTTCACAACTAACTAAACACTAAACAAAAAATTAAAAAACTGACTATTAACTAATAAACCTATAACGCTATCTTATCTGCATTTTGACTTCACGGTCTTGATGATCGAGGTGATAGTAGTGAGGTATGCCGGATCTGTGGCATACTTGCACCCTACCCCGTCGCATATCTTGCGGGCAAACTGGTAGGCATCCTTGCGGAATGGCCATGCATCCTTGTAGCCCGGCTTCTGGAAGAGCCGTTCATGCTCCTTCAGGCACTCGCCTATCGAGGAGAAATCCTTGAAGGCTCGCTCTACCGTATAGTACCAGAGGTTCTTGCCCTTCACCTTGCATACCGAGAGGATGCGGTCGGGAGCCTTGAACTTCTGGTTGGGAGTCTTGAGATACTCGTGGGTCTTCACCATCACGATAGGACCATCCCACTGGCTTCCCTTGGTGATGCCGAAGAGGTTGGCCTGGCCGATCACCTTGGAGCCCCATCCCGTCTCAAGCATTGCCTGGGCGGTGACGAATGCAGGATCTATTTCCGTATTTGCCTCCACGGCTGCAGCATATACCTGCCGGGCGAAGGCCATCTGAGTTTTGTTTGGCATACCTTATATATATTAATCATTTAACGAATCAAACTTCTTCCTGGGCATCCTTGTCAGAGAACCTGATAGGCTTGCCGCTGATATATTCTCCGCTGTCGTTGAAATCCTTCATACGCTTCACGAAGTTCTTGGGCAGTATGGGATATATCGCCTGGATGTTCTCTATGATGGAGAATATCTCCCTCACCATCATGAATACGCAGAGATAAGTACCAATCCACTGCATCGGGCCTACCACGGCGCCACCTACGGTGGCATGGCTGGCAAAATTACTGAGGATCATCAGGAAGATATATATCACAATCTTGCGGGTGAACCGGGAGAAGAACGATTCGCTCGATGCATCCTTGTGAATGAAATGCTTCCACACACCCAATATGGTATCGATGGCGATTGCCACCGCTATCCACTTGGCAAACTCCCAGTCCTGATAAACATACTGGAACCCCTCCGTCACTATCGTGATCGGGAGTGATGTGATTGCTATCATCGGTATATTACGTTTTAATTGTTTCATATCGAAGGTCTTTTTGTTGTAAGACGTTGCAAAGATACGCATTATTCTGCAGACGGCAAAGGACTAACCTTTCATCATCTTCCGGGCTATGCGGTGGGTATCCAGAATATCTGCACCGGTGGCAGAGAGCATCAGCGTCCATCCGTAGCTCTGCAGCTCGGCAGAGACAAAAGGAATGATTTCGCAGTTGGCAACGCTGTCGCGGTCCATCCAGTAGAGTTCCTCACGCTCGGCATCTGCCATGATGCGTGCGTGAATCTTGGAGAGCATCTGAAGGGTGCGGTCGTTGGCTATGATGCGCTCGAGCATATCCGATGTAGCAGGCATCTTCATGGCCACCGTCACCGCTATGCGCTGGGTACACTCGAAGCTTCTGCGGCCATCGCCCTGCATATCCACCTCGCCGTAATCCACGAAGAGGAAGGAGCCGGTGAGCTTGTCGATGCGCTGCTTCAGCTCGTCGAACGACTGGCCATATACGTAGTTCTCTATCTCTGGAACCAGTTCCTTCTCCTTTTCCGGCATGTTGCCCAGCATAGTGAGCACGGTGGCATACTCTTCCATACGGCTCTCGCCCTTGGTAGCAATACCCTTGGTGATGCCTGCAGAAGCAGGAAACTTGGCAAAATATGTAAATAGATCCAATAACATAAGCTTATAATTTTGTCGCAGGAATGCGTTTTCCTGCCTGGTTATACTATCTTGTTGATGATATCGATGGGCAGCCCCACCTCGGTGGCTATCTTTGCCACCTCCATGCCGGAAGCCTTCAGGCTCTTCACGCCGTCGATGGTCTTCTTGCGCAGGATGCGCAGGTAGGTGAGCACGTTCATCTGCTCCACCTGGCGGGCATTACCCAGTCCATCCTTCGAGAGGTCGTAGAGTGCATCGGTGGCATCGGTGGTGATGCTGCAGCTGCCCGGCTGTGCCGTGAACTGGGTGAGCAGCGAGAATTCCGTCTTCGAGAAGAGGAAGTTGTTTACTGCAGTAAAGTTCAAGGCTATCGCCCTGAGCGTATTGACAGGCAGCTTCATGAACTGCTGTGCCAGCTTCTGTGCCTTCTCCGAGGAATACTCACCCTTACCGTAATAGAGCACGGCTGCCAGCAGCGGCAGACTCTCCTCGCCCATATCGAGAAGCTGGCGCGCCTCGATATACTGCAGTGCCGTGAGCGAACAGGTGAGCGACTGGAAGTCCGTATTGACCTCGTAGCCGTAATACGCCTTCCGGTCGATGAAGACGATAGGCAGCTGCTGGCGGCAGAAGCAGAGATCGAGCACAATCTTTCCGTCAGCCTCCTTGAAGATGAAGGTAAGCTGGTCGGCTATCGCCATGAAGTTCTCGAGAGCCTTCTCGTCTCTTTTTATCTTTCCCAGGTTCCACTTCATCAGATGGCAGAGGAACAGGCACTTGATGGCGCCTGGGGGATAATGCCCATTATCCATGAGCGACAGCAGCTCTATAAGCTTCAGGAACTGCTCAGAAGTGAGTAGTTCCCATGAGTTCGGGATTTCGTATTCCTTCCCGTTGGCTCTTACGGAAATCGATTTTTTCATAAGCTACGGCATTAAGTACATATTATCATCCGGCTGGTTCTCTGCCGAGAAGGAGAGGAAATCATTGCCTTCCTGGGCATCGAGCAGCATATCCACGTTGTGGAGCAGGTCCTCTGCCTCGCCCTCCAGCTGGGTAGCCAGCAGGATAGCCCGGCTCGCTTCATCGCTGCCCGAACGGGTGGCGGTATTGTCTTCGAAGAGGTTGCGGATGGTGGCGGGGAATTCCAGGATATCGAAGCGCCGGAGCGATTTCGCCACGGTCTTCTTCACCAGGGCACGCTTCAGCATGGGCAGCGCCTTCTGGCCGAACTCGGCAAAGGTCTGGTCTTCCCCACCCTTCTCCAACCGCTCGAAGTAGGCACCTATGCTCTCGTCGAGCACCTCCTTCTGTAGGGGTACGCAGCGGAAGAAGAAGAGATACGAGAGGTCGATAGGGTAAATTTCATCGAATTCATCGGCAGTATCTACCTTCAGCTGGCTGAGCATCCTGCAGTAGTTGGTCTTGCGCCAATCTTCCATGGCTAGGCGGATTTCTGCGGTTTCATCGTCGCTGATCTCCTCGGTAAGCTCCGAAATCAGCGAATCCATCGCATTGAAGTAATTCTCCATGTACGAGCGCTTCATGCCTTCAAGCTCGTACTTGTAGAGATTCACTTCGTTCTTTCTGCGGTTTACGGCATCGAAGATGATCTGCGTGGCAAGCGTAAGGTTTGCCATGGCTGCACGGAGGAAATCCTTCAGGCAGCTGTCTTCATCCCCGATGGCAACAATATCGAAGAACGTATTGCCACCAATAATGGCAACAATACGCTTGCGTGCGGCAACGGCAGAACCCCGAAGGCTGTCGAAGTCGGCACTGGTATCAGCACCTGGCGCACTGTTGCAGAACTGTGCGTAGCTGCTGAAGAGGTCTTTGAGTTGAAATTTCTTGTTCATGACTGCTGGCGGTTTAATCGGTCATCCGGAGAGACATCTTCCTGTCGCTGCGGAACCTCGCGGTAGAAGCCCAGACGGTAGCCCTGCCTGTAGAGTTCCGGGAAGTTCAGGCGCAGCGCCCAGTTGAGCGGTTCTGCGCAGACTTCATCCTCTGAGGTGAGCGACATGATGTAGATGAGATAATTATAATAGGTATCGCTTCCGCTCTTCGAGATCACTCCATCCTTATCTACTGCAGATATGGCTGAATCGAGACCCACGGAAGAGAGAAGAGCCTGGTCGGTACGCTTGTCGTAGGAGATGAGTGCATCGATGTACTCCTTATACTTGAGGTCGATGGTCTCCACCTTCCACGACTGCTCGTGACCCTGGGCATCCATGAAGGAGATGGAAGAGAATCCCTTGCCCTGATTGTCGGCGCCGGAGAGATAGGTACTGAACTTGCGCACCTCGTCGCGGACGTAGCGCACCATGCACGACTCCTTGAAGTCGGTACCGATATCGATGCCGTTGTACTTCAGCAGTTCCAGCCCCTTCGCCTTGCGCCGCTTGTTCTCCTCGCAGAGCTTGGTCATCTGGGTGCGCTTGCTCTGGATCCAGGCGTTCGGAATGATGACGTGCACCTTTGCGGCAAGCGAGTTTTTCAGAAAACTGTTGATGTAGCGTGCCGTCTTGTTGCTGCCCAGGATGGAAGGTCTGGCTCCCTGATGGGTCTCGTTGGATCCGTAGTATTCGTCCACCGATTTCTCCCGGTGATGGGAGATCGCAGCGTAGTTGTAGTTATCCACCTCGCTGAAGCTGAACTTCGGATAAACCGAGTAACTTGACAAGCCATAGGCAAATCGCCCTACCACTACCTGGCGGAAATCGCTGTAGGAAACCAGCTCGGAAGCTACATCGTGGCGGGTGGTGGCTAGGCGGCAGTAGCGGTTCTCCATGGCTTCCAGTGCTGCCACCGGCTTACCCACGCCTATCATCTTGCCTCGGGTGAAGCGCCACTTCACGAAGAAGTCGCCGAAGTAATAGTAGTTCTTGATGCAGGTCTTGCAGAACTCCTCTACCGATGGAATGCCCCGGGAACTCCAGGAGTCGAGCCACTCCATCACTTCCGGCTGTTCCTCGTACTTGCGTACCAGCTTGCCGTCCTCGATAGCCTGCCTATATACTGCAAGCCCATGACCATAGAGCATCTTGATCTCCTTGGAGTAGAGACGTGGAAGCAGTCGGTTCTCCTTGATCTCCTTGGTTATTTCCTCACACTGCTGGTTGTTGTAGCCGCGCATCAATACCTGATAACCCTGTATGCCCAGATACTGGTGCTGCTGCATCCAGAGCGTACCACCGAACGGAGACTCCAGGAGTGGTGACTGGAAGAGCTGCTCTGCACCCAAGGCAGGATCACCCTCGCCCAGCTGGAAGGTGAAGGTATTGCCATCGGCAAGATAGATGCCGGCATTGCCATACATATCTATTTCGTAATCGTTCATAGCCAATCTATTTTGTGTAATTTAAATCCGTCCTGAGGGAACCCCATGTACCTGATGAGGATCCTGTAGCACATCTTGGGATTCCCGTCCTCGTCGGTATAGAGGAAGTAGTTCTCACCATCGATGGCGAAGCGCTCCCTGGGGAGTTGGGTGCGGTACTTGCAGTGATGGCGCACCTGAAGCTCGGTGCTTGCCTCGTCTCTCTGCCTGGAATAGGGAAAGAAGACCAGGGTAAACTCCCCATCGGGCAGCTTACTGATCTCCCTGGCCCACTGCAGCGCCGTGATGCCATCCATGATGATGTTCTTGCTCTTTCTGTTCATAACGATGCGAAGTTAGCAAAAAAATATCGCCCTGCAAAAGACCGGCTGCACCCTGCTGCCGTCATATTTCCGAGAATCGTAAGGCCTGCACCTCTATTCCTCTTCCCAGCGGTGCGTGCAGAATTCCGTGACACGTTTTTCTGGGATTTTTCTCTGGTGGGGCTGCTTGGGCTGATTATCAGCATCTTGCGTTTTGCACCCCTTCATTTTAACTGAATTATTGGTTCCTGCAGTCATTTTATTGCTGCAGAAACAGTATATTATCCACCGTTTATATCTCGAAATTGTCGGGTAAATCGGTAGGATACGTACTTAATTCTGCCTTCACGGCATCCGAATAGAGACCGTAAAGCAGGTAAATCATGGCTGAAGGAAGCTGCGTGGTGAGTCCTGCCTGGTTCTTGAGCTGCTGCTTCTTCTCCGAACTCTTGTCGAGCTCTATCTTGCCCTCCGTCTTCTTCAGAGGAGAGATCATGATGGCGCTGCACAGGTTCTTGCACTCGTTCTCGTCGATGCGCACGATAGGAAGCAGCGGGCTCCGCTCTCCGAAGAGCATCTGACAGAGCTTGAACTGCTGCCAGTGGTAGATGGTAGGCGCATCCTCGTTGTAGAGCACTACCATGAAGCCATACGACTCCAGTGCTGCCTTCAGGTTGAGCGAGTCGGTGGTTATCTGTTCCCGTTCCTCCTTGCGCTTGTTGCCGGCGCGGTCCGGGTAGAGATAGATGGTCTTGTTGACTGCTGCTGACCCGAAGAACTGGTGCACCTCTGCCACCAGGTCGTTGTAATCCTTGGGCAGGAAGGCGAAGAACTCCTTGATGATGTCGAGCCTTCTGCCATAGTCCTTCTTCTGGGCTACGATGAGCGACTGGAAGTTGCCGGGGTCATAGCCCATGTAGAGCGGTTCCTGAGGGTCGTAGTGAAGCAGATACTCGGCAGAGAGGATGAATCTATCCTTCAGGTTCAGGCGAAGGATTGACTCATACTTGTAACTGTCCTTGAACTGATGCCTTACGTGGTCGTAGTTGATGAAGAACTTATTGGTTACTTCCTTGTGACGGATGGCACAGATGGCGGTAAGGAACTCGTCGATATCGAGGGTGTCGAGCTGCGTCTTGAAGAACTTAGGGCCTAGGATATCCTTGTTGCAGAAGGAGGATGCACGGATGTAGAAGATGGCGTTGCGCCTCATATCGGCAAGGCGCGGCTTCCATCGCTCCACGAAGGAATTGAGTCTGACCGTCTCGAGTCGCATCTTCTCCAGGAGTACCGGATCCTTGGAATCCCGCTCCTGCTGCCTGAGGATGAAGAGCCGGTAGAGACTCTTGTTAAGTTCCAGAGAAACGGTGGCGATCTCCTCGATAAGCTTCGGGTTCACCTTCTTCTCGTACTCCTCGAACCAGTCATCCTCTCCGAGGTCAACACGGGCGGTATCACTCACGCCGGTAACACCCTCATAGTAAGCAGAGCATCGCACATTGGCTGGACCTCCACGCAAGGATGGGAAGAGTCGGGTCTTCAGCTTCTCGCCGCTGTTGTGCTTCATCTCCTCCACGAAGGCGTGCACGGCATTTCTACCTGCCACGGATTCCGGCTGGTCGCTTGATACCAGCTGAAGGTGGGCGCCATTGCGGAAGATCACGCTATGCTTGGCATAGGCTATCGGGTATCTCGGCTTGCGGAAGTGGGAAGGCAGCGTGCTCTCCCCTACCACGTAATCGATGCCATACTCGAGCATAGGGCGCTGCTGACCGTTCACCACAACCTGGCGGGAGAAGTATGCCTGGATGTTAGGCCAGACGTTGGTCATCAGTGCCACATAGGTCTTGTGAACCAGGAAAGAAAGCTCTCCCGGCATATCATTGGCAACACGTATCAGTCGGGGACCCGTCACACCTTCGGTCTTTCCTCCGGCACGTGCCACCTCGGCAAAAAGCATGTTGGGATCGATGATATTGGCAAGCAGCTGCATGCCGTTCATATAATAATGCTCGAATTCACCGAGCGAATTGTCATTCAATATCAGTTGGCTCATCGCTTATATCCTCCACAATTTCCGCTTCCTGAATGTCAGCATCACGAAGCAGGCGTTTTTTCTCTGAGCTCTCGATAGGCAAGCCATCGATGAGCGAAATATAGAAGCCGCGGTTGTGCTTGGCGGCAATCTCCTTGAGGTTCTTTTTCTGAAAACCCAGCTCCTCGGGAGTAATCTCCGGGGTGATGAGGAAAACCACGCCGAGGTCTCTGTCGGCTTCTGCCTGCTCTGATGCACGGCGGCGGCACTCCAGAGCCTGGTCCATACATGCCTTCTGCATCTTGTAGTCGCGCTTGGCTGAGCAGAGCTTGGCAAGGTCTTCATACTTGTTGGCAAAATCGTTCTCCCAGACCTTGATGCTCACGTTGCAGTCAACATTGAAATAAGATATCGCCTGATTGATGCGGGTCATGCAGGTACGCACATCGAGGGAGATCTTCTGCTGCGCGGCTATGCGCTGCTTGAGCTGACGGGCTCCACGGGTAATGTTGCGCTCATACTCGTAAATCTCGGCAGCCCACTGCAACTGCTTCAGGAAGATCTTCACGTCTTCCGGAATGCCTTCACCATCGCCCGTGGTCAGGAAGGTGGTGATAAGGTCCGGGTGTACGCTCTCCAGTTTTTCTATCTCGCTTTTCATACGCCGAACAACTCCTTTCTCAGTTTCAGCTCCTCACGGTCCTGCATACGCTCGTTCAGAAGCTTGATGGCATCGAGGTCTCCGGCTTCTGCCTGCTCGGCTATCTTGGCATCAGCCTTGAGCTGAGCCTGCTCAAGCACTCCTCCGTTTTTGATCATCTGAACGCAGGTATCTGCTATCTTTCGTAATTCCTTCTTATCCATCTGATTGATCACTATATTGTTCCATCACCATCTTGAACATGCGTTCACGCTCCTGATGGCGTTGGAGGTTCTCACGGTCGCTGGCACGTTTGTCCTTGCGATCGTTTCTTTTAATATAACTCTTGTAGCGCTTGATATTATCGAGCACATTCTTATGCTTATGAAGAAACTCTGCGGGGTCCTTCCTGAAGAGTTTCACGAGCTCATCGAACTCAGACTTGCCTCTCAGAAGCGGGTGCTTGTAGAGGAACTTGCCTGTATCGTTGTATGCCTTCAGCTCCTCGAAGGCCTGAAGGTTCCTGATGCGGAGTTCTGCCATGGCAGCCACATCCCGCTCCTTCGGCTTCTTGTCTAGAACCTCGTCGAGTTTCTTCATCTTTCGCCAGGTGTTGATACGGTCGTTGTAGATGACGGTAGCCATCTGCACGTCCTCATTATAGAGATTATCCCAGTCGATGTTAGGATATTCCTCTTCCTTTTGGACTACTTTTTTTTTCCGTCTTCCTCCTGCCCGGCAGCTTCAGCGGTTTCTTCTGGGGGAGCCTTGCCTTCAGGAGTATCAGGAGTTTCTTCCGTGCCTGGGGAATCTGAAGGAGTTTCGTCCTTGTCTGGGGTATCTGAAGGAGTTTCATCTGAAGGTTTCTCTTCCTTCTGTTCCCTCGTTAAAGTTTCACTCGAATCATCTGAATCTTTCTCGACTTCATCTGCTGAAGCTTTGCTTGAATCCTTTGGATCTTTCTCCTCTTCACCAGTTAAAGTTTTACTTGAATCCTCTGGACCTTTCTCGGCTTCACCCGTTAAAGTATTACCTGAACCCTCTGGGCCTTTCTTCTCTTCGTCCGTTAAAGTTTCACTCGAAGCCTCTTCCATGCCTTTAATGAATTTGCGGTTATCCTCGATTTCGTCTGCATCGCAGATATCCAGGAGTGCATAGAGAATTTCGTCAGCGTAACGTTGAGGATCACGGGCAAAACGGGTAAGCTTAGGATGGCGTGGATTTTCTTCTTCCAGGAGCGAGAGGTCTGCCTTGGCATGGTCCTCTCCTCTCAGCTGATTGAACAGCTGCAGTTTTTCTCTTCTGTTATACATACCTTATTATATATTAATAAAGGTGCGCCACCTTTTGATGGCGACACACCTTTTGAAAATTTAGAAGATAATGAAATATTTTGGGAATTCGCATTATTTACTTACAGCCTTCTGCTGAGTAGTATCAGCCGAGAGACTGGCTGCCTCGGCAGTCACACCAAGAGGATCCTCCGCATAGAGACAAGGGAGATCGACTGATGTGCGCTTGAAGGTGAAGGTGGTGTAACGGCCATCCTTGTCGTCCTTGGTCTCGGTGTTGTTGAGAATCATTGGTCGCTCTGGCTCGCCGATGATATACCACTGGGTATCCTTCACGTGCTTGTAGAGGATGATGAACTTACCACCGGCATACTGTTCGATGAAGTTGTAGAGATCCACACGAGTACCGCCCATAATGATCACCAGATTATTCTCGCCGGAAGTCGTAATGTCTCCCTTCTCGGTCGTAGCGGTGAACGTTGGAATGTCGTGGGCATCGAAGAGGTAAGCCTTCAGGGTGTCGGCAGCTGCTGTTTTAAACGGCATTGCCTTTACTATTCGGTCTTTATCCGGTTGCGGGAATGCCTTGGTCATATCGATGAGAGTTGTAGGAACCAGCACTACCTGGTAGGCAATGGCAGAACCATGGGTGTCGCGGTCGGTCACGTCATCGATGGCGGTAAGGGCTACGAATGAAGCCATGGAGACACCGGCTCCACCCATACCCATGGATGATGTTGGATTATCAAGCATCTGAAGGAGCGAGACAATGCCAAGCAACATCATGATCGTCATGAAGAGAAGACGGCCCTTGTGCTGGGCATAACTGTATCCCTTGTTGGGATTGTGCGCACGGTGACGTACTGGAATATTGTTTTTCTTCATAATCTTTTCTGAAAATGTAGGCAGGGCACATGGTGTACCCCACCTACGGATTAACACTAAATACTAATATATTATGAATTAACGTCCACCTGGAACGTTAGGCTGAACTGCCTTGTTGACGGTTCGCTTGCCACCTACGCGGCGCTCAAGCTCACGGTATTTATTATCCTTGCCGAGGATAACCATGATGTAGTCGCCTGGCTGACTAGGAGTCCACTCGGCTGTGATGTTGGCAAAATTACCGCTCTTGGCGATAGTAAGACCATGGGTAGCATCGTCCTCACCAATCTCGATGCAGTAAGCTACACCCTGCTTTGCCTTCTTTATTTCGGTGATGGCTGTAGCAGAAGTCTTGGCGTCTGAGATGTGCCAGAATCCGCTTCCGCCATCAATCTCTGCACCGATGACTGTAGCAGGCAGGTTGGTAAAGATCTGCTGGAACTCGTAGTCGTTGTCGTCCATAGCAGCCTTGGTATCGAACTTGCGACCAGTGAAGGCTGCACCGCAACCCTCCTTCCAGGTACTCCATGCGCGAACCATCTCCATCTGCTCCTCCATCTTGACAGCAAACATCTCGCCTGGGAGATACTCCACGAACTGGAGGTTGCCAGGAATATCCAGGAACATCCAGCAAGACTTGCCCTCGTATGGGAGCCACTTAATCTGGATAGTAGAGTCTGGTACACGGTTCTTGTAGCCATCAGGACCTGTAAAGTCGAGATCCTTGCCATAGGTCTCGCGGCAGTTGGCAAGCCACCAGTCGATGTGGTTCTCGTTGAGGTAGAGAACGTGCTTGTCGAGCGTCATACCTTCAGTAAGGTGAGTCTTGACGTCTGTGATGAACTCCTTGACCGCATCCAGCATATTAGCTGAAGTATAGGTGTTGTAGCTCTTGTTGGCAAATGGCTTGATGCTGTAGTCGTGGATATAGCGAAGCAGGGTGTACCAGATACCAGTACCGGCATTGAGGTAGCTGGAAGGCTGACCATCTTCTGGCTTCACATAGATACCACGCATACGGCGCTGGTTCTGCTCGTCCTGAGCCTTCTTGAGAAGGTTGAGCAGGCAGAACTCAATCATGGACCACTTGATAGGATCAGAACCCTCCTTGTTGAGGTAAGCGATATACTTGCGCTCAATCTCCTTCATCGGACCGAACTGCACCTTGATCATGGCGTCATCCACGTAACCCATCTCGTTCTCGAGCTGCATGCCACCCTTGTAGATCTCACCTGGCTGATAGCCCTGAGATACCTCATCGAAGAAGGCATTGAAGAGGATATCGCGGTCCTGCACACCATAACGAACAGGGAAGTATTCGGTAAGATTGCGAAGCTCCAGGATACGTGCGATAAGAGCATCCTGACGGAGGATAACAAACTGATCTCCCAAGCCGGCATTATCTACACCGCCATAGTTGGTGGCAAACTGACCGGATGCGAGTGCCTTGACATCACCGAGTTCGTTGCGGCTCTGGTGATACTTGTAGCGCTGCTGAAGAGATCTGGCGAACGCCATAGACTCTTTACGGAACGCCTTGCCATCGCTCTCCTCGTCAGGTTCAGATGCTAAGGCAAGTGCCGGATTGACTGTAATCTTGTTCCAGCGCTTCTTCATGTCAAACAGGGAGTGCTCGACGCCGAAGAGGTAGCTACCGTTCGACTCGAAGCCATTGATAGGAATAGAAGGTGCGGTGACGTGAGCTGCAGGCTTGTCAGGAGCAGTACCCTGAGCCATCTTCTTCACGTTCTCTGCGAGACCAGATACAGCCTTGGCAAGCTGCTCGTAGCTTACGTTCTGAGAAGCGCCGGCAGGCTGCTGGCTATTCTCATTCTTTTTGCCATCATCAGAATCCTTGCCCTCATCATCATCGCCGCCATCATTACCATCACCAGCAGCATTGTTGGCCTTGGATACGATAGCGTAGAGAGAGTTGATCTGCTGCTGATGCTCTGCCTCTTCGGCTGCACTGTTCTCGGCTGCAAGGTCATCGACGAGAGTACTCTGGTACTCCTTCTGGTATTCCTCGCAAAGAGCCTTGTACTCCTCTGAAGTCAGGCTCTTGTTCTCGAACTTCTTGACGAAGCCAAGCTTCTCGAGAACTTTGTTAAGTCTTGCTTTGAAATTCATATAAACAAATTAACTAAATATTAAAACAACAATAGAAAACAAACAAAATTCTTATCTAAGTATTAACAGAATCCATACAGGTTCTGGGTTCCCATGTAAGCATCTCCCATCTGGGCAACCTCGGCAATAGCCTCGAGTAAGGTTCTCTTGCCATCGATGAGACCAACTTCCTCGGCAGGATCTGTATAGAAGCTCTCGCCCTGAAGAACCGGAGCATCATCGCCGAGTTCTGACAATTTAGGGCGCATAGCCTTGACTTCTGCCAGGAACTGCTCGTTCATCGGATCGAGCACATTCTTGATGTACTCTTCTGTCTTGCCATCCTTCAGATCCTCGAAGACCTTATTCTTTCTGGTCGAATTGGTAGCCTTGGCGGTAATCTTCTTCAATCCCAGCTTCTCGAAGTAAGGCTCGAAGTTCCAGAAGGAGCACATCGTACCGATGCAGCCTACGAAGTCGTGGCTGGTCGTTGCATAGAGTTTCTGGCCATGACAGCCGATATAATCTTTGCGAGGAATACCAGAAGGAGTACCAGAGTCCGCCATGACAGCCGATATAATAGGCTGCCGATGCGCAATATTCCTCGTAGATGGTGAGGATCGGTTTCTTGGCATTGCGCAAAGTCTCACTCAGACGGTCCATATACCAGGCTTCTCCTCCAGGAGAGTTGATATGCAGCAGATGGGCAGAAATCTGAGGATTGTTCTCTGCTGCCATGATATCCTGCTCCAGCTGTCTGGAAGAGAAGTACCAGTAGCTATCTGCTGACACGACACCAAATATACGGTGATAGGCGATAGATCCTTCATTCAGCGAAGGAGAATCATATTCGTCGGTAAGCTGCACATCCTTGGTCTCTTCACTCTGGGCAGCCTTGGAGGATAGGATCTCCAGGGCTTTATGAGTCTCATACTGATAGAATGTATGAGTCTTGAGATATTCTCGAACCTCGGCTAAGGTCATTGCCTGCTCGGCTCTCTTATGTTCGATGCTAACCACATTACTATATAGCGGAAAAGCTGCCACCATCAGTCGACGGTAGGCATCTTCCGTAATCCATAGCGGATGAGTGGAGAGCAGAAGGGTCTGTATTTCGTCCATCTTGATATAAGTTTTCTACAAAGGTACATTATTATAATAGGTATAGAAAAGACCTTACCCAAGCGGATTGCGGAGCATTTTGCAATTAACGATCAGTTTCGCCTTGTTGAGATGCTTCACGAGCTGCACCCTAGCCGGGAGGTCTTCCGTACCTATTTTATATTCCACAGGATCCTGCGAGCCACTTGCATGACTAACGTCTGAGTACCATCTGAAGTCGATATCTATCGCCTATCCCCGTATATTTGGTGGAGCCACTTGCATGACTAACGTCTGAGAGGGAGACAATAGCGTTGCGAGCAACCCTAAGCTCATTAATCGTATCATTATCGGGCAAATCGACCACGAAAGTCTTACTGCAATCCCAATACACGCCACCATTATCCTCGGTCATGGCTGGCTCAAAAGTGAAAGGATCTGCTATAAATATATCCCACTTTTCGGGGCTCCCGATGAGGGAGACACCCACAAGACAAGAAAATTCTACCATAATGCGTATCTTTAGAGTGATTATTGCTAATTTTTGAGTGACGATATTTCGTACTCGGTATGTATTAAAAATAATTAAACACCGCGTTTTTTTTGGTATTTTCGCGGAACCTTAGGGCAAAGCCGCTGCCGATAGCGATAAAAGTTCTTCAGAAGCGCATCCGATGATATCGACTTCAGATGGTACGTTCTGATGAACTCTTCCACGACATCCTGGTTGCGCTTCGGCCGTCCAAGCTCCTCGTTCTCCAACATGATGCGATGGAACTCGAAGTTGAAGAGCAGACGAATGTGCTCCTCTATCTTCTTGGCTGCCCGCTGCGACAGATAGTTGTAATAGGCAGGATCCTTGCCTGGATGACCATCCATACAGGAGCGGCGGGAAGGAAGATAGATGGTGAGGTTACAGTCTTCTTGGCCAACGCTGTTCGCATCCGGCTTGGCCATGAGATTCCACACCACGTAATACAAATCCGTGGTGTAAGGTATCTTTACTCCGCCCGTTTCGGGCTCAATTTCTAACTTCTTTTGAATGTACTCTGCCAGATATGGCTCAATTCTGACAGAAGCAATTCGTTTCGTGAGACGTTTTTTTCTTTCCATATTGTTTTTGCTTATTTTTGCGTCCTACCGTCCTACAATCCTACAAATCGCAGATACGATAATGCAAAGATACTAAAAATCAGCGAGTTAAGCAAATTTTATCAAACATATTTTCGACCTACACACTCATTTTTTCGCTTCCTACACGTCCTACAATCCTACAAATAGGGGTATTTTGTAGGAAGAAAATGTAGGAAACGGCAAAATGTAAACAATCCTTATTTCCTACAACATCCTACAATCCTACACCATTTCCTACAAATCCAACAAAACCGCAAAAACGACCTAACTAACTGATAATAAGATATATAATAGATAATAATAGTTTGAAAAGAAATGCATTTGTAGGAATGTAGGATTGTAGGAAGGTGGTTTTCTAAAAAACATTTTCGAAAAGTCACTTTTCCCGGTTGTTTTTGTAAAATTAGGGGGTACGGGGGATTTTTCGCATCTGGCAACCTTGCGTATGTAAGAAAAATGCCCACGTTCACCCTCCCGGGTTTGCGTGGGCAAAAATATGCGAAATCAACTCAAAATAAATGCTTTTTCGCTTGGTTTTCTCGAATATTTTTTGTATCTTTGTATCGTTAAATTGGGGTATTATATACCTATTACAAGGTATGAAAAGCCGTCCTTCTAGAACGGCTTTCCTCCCATCTTTCCTGCATCAGTCTCGTCAAACGGAATGCAGCCAGGCACGTATTCCTGGGAATTGATATCAGTATTAGCCTCCCTGTTCGCCTCCGGAGCGTTCTGAGGGGTATTCTCGGCAGGGATATCCCCTCGTCTGAAGTCGATGTTGTACATCTCCATAAACTTATCATAGTCGATGATGATAGCACTGGTGGATGTAGAGCGCTCCTTGCGGACTCTTACCATCGTCTCCTGATCATCCTGCTTGGCAACCTCGACGGTCTCCTCCCAGGTGAAGCGGCGCGACGGTACAGTTCCAACATATGATGGATGTGAGCGAAGGTTCTGCTCCAGGGTAGATAGCGTTGTGTTCTCGCTGTTGTACCCGCTTCTGTCGTAGATGGAGTACACGCTGCTGAGACGGAGGAACAGAACATGCGTACCAGGCTCGAAAGCGAACGTTTTCTTGTCTCCGTGAGAATCCTTACCCGTAACGCTCTTAGGCTGTTCTATGAGCATTTCTCGGCCAACAAGCACCTGCTTGGTATCGATCATGTTGTTGACTGCGTTGAAGAACATGGCAAGCTTGTCTGTGCTTCGGATCAGAGACAGCTGGAACTTGATCTTCTCCTGCACCAGGGCAAAGAACTCCTCGTATGTAAACGGAAGCTTCAGATCCGAATACCGCTCCACCAGTTTCACCATTCCCAGGAATAATGAAGCTGTCTTCATCAGTCGATCCATCTCGCCGGAATTGACTACATCGCTCTTCAGTTCGCTGTAGGCTTCCTGCTTGAGCGCTCTGAAGTGATCCATCACGGCAGGGCGAAGTGACAACACCTTCAGTAATACGTTGGGTAGACCGATATTCTTCTCTATATTCTTCAGCTCCTCAAACAGCTTCGTCTCTTCCGGTGTTCTGTTTTTAGGCTTCGGAACCTCGCAGATGATGACTCGGCTCATAAGAGCGTTATCATCGCGCTGAGGGGTCTCCTGGCCACAGATAACCACAGGCGCAAATACCTTGTCGTTTTCGATATCCCTGCCAGAGGTTCCGCGGCGCTTCTGTTTACCATCTCCATCATATACAATACCCTTCAATGCCTGGAACTTGGTGTCCGAGATATCCTTGTTATTGTATTCATCGAGAACAACCGGTACATCACGGAATGTACCCATCATCGTGCTCATGGCTGCGTCCGTACCTGTATTGAGGTTGAAAATCGGGATGGTCGGGCTGATGAAGAGAGAACGGATAGATATCGCGATCTGGGTCTTACCTGAAGACATCGGTCCCATGAAGAAGGGGGCCGTGAAGAGTCGGTCCAGACAGTGTATGTTGCTTCTGAAAGCGCACATCAGGGCAAAAACGATAGCCCATTTGCCGTTATCATTAATCTTATAGACCTTATCCATCAAGGATGCCCAT
>URYG01000027.1 GCA_900551985.1 uncultured Prevotella sp.
GGCAGTTACTTCCACGAGAAGTTCAAGGGCTTCGACTTCTCCATCATGTTCTACACCAAGAGCGGATTCTGGTCACGCAGCTACTTCCACGAGAAGTTTATGAAGTATGGCGATCGTGGTAATGCCCACATGAAGTTGGATTACTACATCCCTGCAGGAGCACCTATCATCAATCATGAGACAGGCGAAGTTACAACCGCCACAGAGACCCACTACGGACAGTATCCAAACAACAGCGATACTTCTATGGGTGGTTACTTCTCAGACAAGGGTTCTGCCAAGGGAGAAGGCTTCCGGTATCAGAAGACCTCTTTCACCAAGGTAAAGAACATCACCTTGGGTTACACCTTGCCAAAGAACGTAGTGAACAAGGCAGGAATCAGAAACCTTCGTGTTTACATGAATATTCTGAACCCATTCTGCTTCACCAACTACAAGGGCTTCGACCCTGAGTGGGCTTCACAGAACTTGCAGGATGGTGGTCCAGCATCTGTAACCTATCAGTTTGGTGTTAATTTGAAGTTCTAAGCTTCATCCTATCAAGTTCTAAACTTCATATATAATTAAAGGAAACAATTATGAAAAAGATATTATATAGCGTAGCTCTCGCTGCTTGCTGCATGGGCACCATGACTAGCTGTAGCGATTTTCTGGACGCAGAAAACAAGTCGAATGTAAGCGACAAGCAAACATTCGCTACCAAGGATGGTTTCAACACTTTGGTAAACGACGCCTATCAGCGCCTGCAAGACGTCTATGCGGCTCCTCTGTTCACCAGCTGTTTCTCAACAGGTACAGATATGTATGCAGATGCCCGCAACAAGATGAACGAACCATTGAACACTTACGAGACCCTGACTCCTGAGAATAGTGATATTACAGATCTCTATACTTATCTCTATTCAGGTATCCGTGCAGCCAACTCTGTATCATACTATGCACAGAGTGCCAAGGTTGATGATGCAACAAAGAATAAGCTCGTTGGCGAGGCACGTGTTTTGGCTGCATACGAGTACTATCTCCTGGTGAACAACTTCGGAGGTGTGCCTATCATGAAGGATTTCCTCACATCTGCTGAAACCGGATATCCTAAGTCTTCTGCTGCAGACGTATATGCATACATCATCAGCGAACTGGAGGAGGTCATCGGCAAGAATGTACTCGAGGCATCTACTGCTACCAAGGGTGGCGGCCGCATCAGCCAGGAAACAGCCAAGGCTATCCTTGCCAAGACCTATCTCTCTGCAGCATGGGATCTAGGCAAGCAGGATTACTTTGCCAAGGCAGCTTCACTTGCCGACGAGGTGATTGCCGGCAGAAAGCTGACCACACCATTCGCCAACCTCTGGAAGGCTGATGGCTCTGGCGACGACAACGCAGAGTTCCTCTGGGATGTAGAATATGATCTGGCAACAGCCAACAATACCACATCAGGTGGTACAGAATGGAGCGGCTACTACTGCAACTATCTGGGTGGAGCCGAGGATCCTATCAAGGCTACAACTTCCAGTTATGTACCAACTCTCTATGCCTTGCATTGCTTCCAGAAGGGCGACCAGCGTTACGATGCTACCTTCATGAAGGAATTGCCGGATGTAAACAAGGGTAATGCCGCAGGCACAGGCTACTGGACCTGGTATAAGAATGGTGAAAGCCTGAAGGGATATCCTGTAACCCGTTACTATTCTGCATGGTATGAAACAGATGCCGACTTTGCAGCATGGAAGGCAGAAGATCCTGCCAACAGAGCGAATACTTACCGCATCCCGATGGATTCAAAGACCAAGGAGGCACAGAATATGGATGGCAAGGATATGGATTATTACGACAACCAGCAGTTGGTTTACGGTTCAAATCCTTGCAAGAAGTTTGATGACAGCCAGACTGCTTCTAACCAGAAGAATACCTGCTATCGCGATATCCATATCATCACATTGCCAGAGATGTATCTCGTAGCAGCAGAGGCTTACCTCAAGGCTGGCGATAACACCAAGGCATTGGCCCGCCTCAATGAAGTTCACCAGCGTGCAGGTCTTGCTGCACTCACAGGCACAATCACAATCGACAACATTCTTGACGAGAGCGCTTGCGAGAACTTCGGTAACTGTGCTCGTTGGATGGATCTCCGCAGAACCAAGACATTGGTTGAGCGTTGCACCAAGTATAACTACGAAATGGGAGATAAGGCAGCCCAGTATATAGGCGAGAAGCTTCTCCGCCCTATCCCACAAGCTGCCATTGATGCCAACGACCAGTTAAGTTCAGCAGACCAGAATCCTGGTTATTAATAGAATTACCATCATATACATACACACTCTATATCAGATTAAAGGCTGTATCTTGGAGGTTTATCCTCCGGATACAGCCTTTTTTAATCATGTAATTCAAGCTTATTCCTTTTCTTGAAGCTTATTCTTTTTCGTGAGGCTTGATCGAATTCATCAAGATACAAAGTACACTACAATCAAGACAATACGTTTTCACCATAAACCGAAGAACACAAAAAATCCCCCTCACTGCTCAACACGAGCCGAAAGGGGGACTAAAAGTTATGAGTAATCTAAATTCTAAGCTTACTTTTCTTCTGCAGCCTCAGCAGGCTTAGCTGCCTTCTTGGCTGTAGTTCTCTTGGCTGGTGCCTTCTTGGCAGAAGTCTTCTTGGCAGCTGGCTTCTCAGGCTTCTCTGCACGAAGCTTGGCTACCTCCTTCTCAATCTTCTCAATCTTAGCCTGGAGACGGGTAATCTCCTTGTCCTTCATCTCGATTTCCTCATCCTGGTTGGTGATGGTGGTGAGAAGACCCTCCAACTGATCATTATCTACATCAGCAGGATAGAGATCGTTTACTCGGTTGATGAAGTCACCAAGAATATTCATATAGTTGGTGAAGGCATCGAATGGGCTGGCATAGATACCTCTGTCAAGACCTACGTTGCTAGGCTTGGTGGTCATGAAGCGGAAGTTATTGCTAGCCTGGAGATAATCCCAGTCCTGATTGATACGTGGATCATTGGCGATACGTACACGGTCAGCTACGCTATAAAGCTTGTTGAAAGCCTCGCGCTGCATTGGGTTACCGAGCCAAGAACTTACGTCACGCTCCTCATCTACCCAACTCAATGTATCAGGTACATTGATCTCGCCAACAGACTTGATCTTCTTGCAGATCTCTGTAGGAGTAGAGAAAGTAATGCCACGCTGCTTAGCGCACTCTGGCAAAGCCTTCATAAACTCAAGGATATTGCTAGACAATGGCTGAGCAATACCAAGAGCCGACAACTCCATGAAGATATTGATAACCTGCTCCTCCTCTGGGAAGGAAGCAATGTCGTTCATATAGTTATCTGCGAAGAGTGGATAACCCTCCCAGTCGCTGTTGGCGAAACGCAAAGAGATATCATCGCTCAGACGTACATCACGAAGCAAGAGCTTGAGCTTTGGATTCATCGCACAGTGATATACATAGTGTGGTGACTTCCAACCCAATACGTGCTTAGCACCTTCGGTAAGCATACCCACGAAGTCCATATCAGCTACAGTAGCACCAATCTCATCGCTGTAGATGAGAGAAGAATTGCGGAGTACGGTAGGCTTCTTGCCGAAGTACTCTTCAATCTTTGTGCACTGGCGCTTCACCTCAGACTTGAAGGTCTCCTCGTTGACGAGAGAAGAAAGACCATGAGAATAAGGCTCAGCGAGGAACTCTACACAACCGGTCTGGTTCAATTCCTGCAACTTCTCCAGAACCTGAGGAGCGTGAAGCTCCAACTGCTCCATACCCACACCAGAGAGCGAGAAGGCAACCTTGAAATACTGACCGCTCTTCTCAATCATCTCCTGGATAGCATTGAGTGCAGGCATGTAAGAGCGCTCTGCAATGTCGTTGATGCTACGCTCATTCTCATAATCATCATAGTAATAATGATCAGTACCGATATCGAAGAAGCGGTAGCGTTTCAGATGGGTAATCTGATGTATCTCGAAATATAAACAAATTGTTTTCATACTTTGAACTTTAAATTTTGAACTTTGAACTTTATGATTAGCCCTTTAACATTTAACAGTAAATATTAAACATTACTTCCATCCTAGAGTCTTGAGATAGAGATCCTTGATGCGGGCTCCCACTTTCTCCCAGGTAATCTGATCTACTTCCTTTCTGCCTTCCTCTGAGAGATAATCGAAAAGACTCTCGTTGTGGCAGATGCTGTAGATAGCATCGGCAAGGGCATGGATATCCCAGTAATCTACCTTGATACAGTTGGTGAGGATTTCACCGCAACCACTCTGCTTGGAGATGATAGTAGGTGTACCACACTGCATAGCCTCCAGAGGAGAGATACCGAATGGCTCACTCACGGATGGCATTACATATACATCACTGTCCTTCAGGCACTCATATACCTGCTTGCCTCGCATGAAGCCAGGGAAGTGGAAACGGTCGGCAATACCTCTTTCGGCTGCCAGATAAATCATCTGATCCATCATATCGCCCGAACCTGCCATGCAGAAACGCACGTTGCGGGTACGATGCAATACCATGTTGGCTGCCTCTACGAAATACTCAGGACCCTTCTGCATGGTGAGACGTCCCAGGAAGGTTACCACCTTCTCCTTACCCTTATGGTCTGGGCGTGGGATGTCCTGCCACTCCTGCTTCAGTGGATACACCGCATTGTGCATGGCGAAGCACTTGCGTGGATCCTGGTGATACTGGTTGATCACGGTCTGACGGGTCAACTCAGATACACACATGATGCAGTCGGCATTGTCCATACCGTCCTTCTCGATAGCATATACGGTAGGGTTCACCTTACCACGGCTACGGTCGAAATCGGTAGCATGTACATGGATGCACAATGGCTTGCCACTCACTCGCTTGGCATGAATACCAGCAGGGAATGTCAACCAGTCGTGGGCGTGGATAATATCAAATTCTTCGCTACGGGCTACAACGCCAGCAATGATGCTGTAGTTGTTAATCTCGTCGTGGAGATTAGATGGATAACCGCCGGCAAAGTCCATACAGCCGAGGTCATTCACGTTCATATAATTAAAGTCGGCATAGATGTGGTCACGGTAGCGGAAATAGTCATCAGGATTCATGATGTTGCCCACACGCTGCTGCACATAGTCATGATTGACGTCGCGCCAGGCGATAGGCACACTGTTCATAGCCACAAATTTACATGCACTGCGGTCCTCATCACCGAAAGGATGAGGCAGACACAATGTGATATCGACATCTCCCTGGGCATGCAAGCCCTGGGTGATACCAAAGTTGGCAGTAGCCAAGCCACCAAATACGTGAGGAGGATACTCCCATCCAAACATTAATACTTTCATATAGCGTCCTCCTTATATTAATATTGATACTTTTCTAGTAATTCGAGCGCACGGAGAATCTCTGCCACGTTCATGGCGAAAGATATGGCGCCGCGACCTGAGAATGGTGGGTTGCCATCGAAGAGCTCACTGATAGTACCAAGGCAGTGATAAGACATTTCGTCGTCGTAACCTACCATCTGGCGCTCAACGAAACTCAAGCGGGTACGCTTGTAGAGTTTCAAGCTTGCCTCCATATAGAAACCACCCAGCCATGGCCATGCTGTTCCCTGATGGTAAGCATAGTCGCGCTGTGTCTGAGGACCTACATAGATAGGGTTGTAACCGCCACTCTTAGGTGAGAGTGAGCGCAATCCCTTAGGTGTAAGGAGTTCGCGGGTACAGATATCGAGTACCTTCTTCTTCTGGTCTTGTGACAATGGAGAATAATCGAATGCCACTGGGAAGATCATATTTGGTCGAACACTCCAATCCATCATGTTGCCATCTACATAGTCGTAGAGATAGCCATATTCATTGAGGAATGTATCAACGAACGACTTCTTGGTAACCTCAGCCTGAGCCAGCAATTCCTGCTGTGCATCCTCTTCGCCAGCTGTTCCTGCCAAAGCGGCACAGAAACACAAAGCGTTATACCACAGAGCATTGAACTCTACGATATATCCGGTACGAGGCACTACAGGGCGGCCATTAGCCGTAGAGTTCATCCAGGTTACGGCCTTGTCCTTGCCATTGGTATAGAGCAAGCCGTTCTCCATCAACTCCAGGTTAGGGTGCTTGTTGTCTCTGATGAAATTGATGACATCCTTGATAAACTGGCCATACTTCTTGTGGCACTCCTCCTTAGAGGTCTCCTTGGCATACTGCTGAAGAGCCCAGACAGCCCAAAGAGGTACGTCAGGCATCTCGATTTCTGTAATATGAGTGGTAAGAGGCTTACCCTCCATAAACTCATAGTATCCGCGCATAGCAGTCTGCATTACCAGCTCGAAGTAATCATTCTCCTCGATAGAGAGAGTAAGACCTGGGAGCGAAATGAATGTATCACGGGCACGGCACTTGAACCATGGATAACCAGCCTGAATGTAGCGGTCGTCGTTCTTTTCACGGCGATGGAACTGATGTGCAGCATTCACCAGGCAATGGAAGAAATTATCGCGTGGTGAACGTTCATCCACCTCTTTATCAAAGAGTTTCTTCAAGCCGGTAGTCTTGATTTCAGATGTAGCTGCAGCAAAGACGATAGACTCGCCTTTCTTGATATCCATCTCGAAATATCCTGGCACATAGAGGTCTTCATTAGAAGCATAACCTCTCTCCTGCTCCTTAGGATATTCCACACCACGATACCAATCTGGGCAGAATTTAAACTCGTTCTTCTTTGAGAACTGCATGTAGAGGTCTGGATAACCAGCATACATACATGTCTTAATTCCGTTGTCAACACCAGAGTAGTCACGAGATGCGGTTGCATTCTCATGGGTAAACTGACGCACGCTGCGGAACGCCAAGAAAGGACGGAAACGAAGAGTAGTGGCAGAATGACCGTCAACCAGCGTATAGCGGATCAGGATTCGATCTTCATAATGCTGGAAAACTACCTCTTTCTTGAGGATCACACCACCCACGCGGTAAAGTGTAGTAGGCACCTTATCGCAATCAAACTCACGAATGTACTTATGGCCCAACGGACTGAAGTTGTTGCCCTGGTACTTATGCAGACCAAGATTGAATTCAGCACCATGCTGAATCACCGTAACATCCAGAGAACTCAGGAGAACATGGTTGTCGTCGTCCAGTTCAGGAACCGGTACAACCAGAAGTCCGTGATACTTACGGATATTACAGTCTACTATCGTTGAGCACGAATATGCGCCCGAACGATTAGTCCTTAACAACTCTTTCGGCAATGACTCTTGTAAGTTGGTCATCAGGGCCTTTTCGAATTTTAGATAACTCATAGATCTATATTAAGGTTTTAATATTTGTTGACTATATTTATTGCATTCAAAGGTACGGCTTTTTTGCGGGAAGACAAAGGAAAAAGTGACACAATTTTAGAAAATCTTACTTTTGTATGTTATAAAACATATTTTTAGCGTTTTTTATTGAGTTATATCAAAAAAATTGTGTAATTTTGCAACCGAATTAATAAAGTTGTGCAAAATTAGAAGAACGATAATGGTTGAAAAGAAGAAAGATGCGAATAAAGCTAAGGTGGCTCGAGAGATTTCGAAAATATGGGGCGGACTCGAGAGCGACCAGATTGCAACATTGAAAGAACATGTTGAAATCACCAAATACAAGAAAGGAGAAATGATTTATCAGTGCGATGAAACTCCCACTGATGCAATGTGTCTTCTCACTGGCAAAGTGAAGATATTCAAGGATGGCATCAACGGAAAGAGCCAGATTATCCGCGTCATCAAGCCGAACGAATTCTTCGGATTCCGTGCTTATTTCGCAAACGAAATCTACAAGACTGCAGCCCAGGCTTTGGATACCTGCACAGTAGCGCATTTCCCACTGCCCGTACTGATGAAGCTGCTGCAGAAAAGCTACAAGATTGGACACTACTTCATCAAGTACCTGAGCGTGGAGATTGGAAAATCAGACGACCGCACTGTCAATCTCACACAGAAGCACATCCGTGCCCGCCTAGCCGAGGCACTTCTGTTTCTGCATGATTCTTACGGACTGGCTAAAGACGGAGTCACACTAGACTGCAGCCTGAGCCGTGAAGACCTCGCCAACATATCCAATATGACAACGAGCAACTGCATCCGCACTCTCTCTGCCTTTGTTTCAGAGGGTCTGATAGAAACGAATGTCAGAAAAATCAAGATTCTCAATGAAGAGGAAATCAAGAAGATTGCAGAAGGATAAAAGCCACAACATAACCAATGAGGGTGAGTTCTATGACTAGAACTCACCCTCATTGGCATTTTATGCAGGAATCAGGAAGTTGATGACTTCCTGAATTACAGTTATCTTATAAGGACCTACCGGCGTATTCATCAACCTGCCATCGATACCTATCAGGGCATGAGAAGCCTCCTCTACCTCCACCTCGCGGGTACGGTAAGGATGCACACTCTTATGATTCAGGAACTTTCCCTTAACAAAGAGATAAAAACCCTCGAAAAGCTGGGTCATCTGCGGATGATAAACCACAGAGACATCCAGCAGACCATTATACGGCACAGCATTTGGCGTCTGACCATATCCTGCCGCATTGCCTACACACATCGTCATCACTCTGCGCTTGATGACATCAGAGTTGATCCTGATATGCATCTTGTAGTCGAGACGCTGGAAAATCATCAGAATGAACGAGAAGATGAACGACAGCGTACGGGAACCGAAGACATGACGGGTCTGGCGACGCAGATTCATGATCGCTGCAATGAGTCCGATGTTCACACAGTTGAGGAAATAGCGCATGCACTTCTCTCCCTTCTTGTTGGTGTACCGGATGCATCCCAGGTCAATCTTTCTCACCCTGCGCTTCTTGAGCCAAGCCACTGTCTGCTCTACGTTACTGTCATCGAATCCCCAGAAGCGGGCGAAATCATTCATCAATCCGTTAGGAATTACTCCCAACGCCACTTCATTGCGCTCGGAAGCGTCCATCTGCATCAGACAATTAACGGCATCATTGAGCGCAGAATCTCCGCCAACAATCACTATCGTCTTATAGCCATTGTTGACAAACATCTTCACCAGTCGCTCTACGCTCTTCTGGTTTTCGCTCTGCACAAAGTCGTAATCCACGCCCTGCTGCCTGAGCACCTTTTCTATCTTTTCCCAGCGCTTGGCACTGCGCCAACCGCCACGGGGACAATACAGGAGTCCCCACTTATTTTCATTCACTGCCATGATTCTTACTTTGAACTTTTAACTATCTCCAGCACCTGATCCACTTTCTGGTCCATCGGCTGCAGGGCATCTATCCAATGAATGGTAAACCCTCTACGCTCCATACCGCGAAACCAGGTCATCTGGCGCTTGGCAAATTGATGGATGGCTATCTCCAGACCTCTGAACATTTCATCATAGGTGGTTTTACCAATCACATATTCGGTGATAAACTTATATTCCAAACCATAATAGATGAGGTTTTCTGCAGGAATACCCCTGTCGAGCAAACCTTTGATTTCATCAACCATTCCTTCCTGGAGTCTCTGCTTCAATCTTCGGGTAATCTTTTCTCTACGGGCATCACGATCGATACTGACACCAATAATAAGCGAATCTACCGCTGGCAATTCCCGTTCCGGCATAGGATGTTCCAGATTATAGGTTTCTATTTCGATAGCTCGGATGGCTCTTTGTGCAGTATCCACATCTGTGCGATTGTGCATATTGGAACCCGTCTTAGCCTTCAACTCTTTCAGCATCACCGTAAGCTCATCCAGGTTCTTATCAGCCAGCCGGTCTCTCAACTCCTGATTCTGTGGTACAGGCGAAAGATGATATCCCTTGAGCACAGACTCAATATACAGTCCTGTTCCGCCGCATAAGATAGGCAGCACGCCGCGTTTCTGGATATCTAGATAGGCATCATAGAAGTCTTGCTGATATTCAAAGAGGTTATACTTGGTTCCCGGTTCGCAGATATCTATCAAGTGATAAGGTATCAACTTGCCGCCCACGGTATAATCTTCCAGGTCTTTTCCCGTACCGATGTCCATGCCACGATACACCTGGCGACTATCGGCGCTGATAATCTCCGCCCCCTGGGTAGTTCCACCCCACGATGCAGCATCCAAGCAGTTGATCTTGGAAGCAAGCGCTGCGGCAAGACTCGTCTTTCCGCTCGCAGTAGGCCCTAATATGGTAATCATCGTCTGTTTCATGCCGCAAAGATAAAGGAAATAATTGATAATACAAAATAAAACGAAAAGAAATTCTCACATCGAGACGATCTGAGCAATCATTTGTGAGTTTTTGAACAAAAAGGGAAGTTTATAGATAGAAAAGAGAAGTATGTATATAGAAAAAGCCGTCCAACATCAGAAATGCTGGGCGGCTATATTTCTTAATCGTTAAGAGGCAACGAATTAACCGTTGTGCTTCTTCATGATCTTGATCAACTCAACAACCTTGTGTGAGTAACCAATCTCGTTGTCATACCAAGAAACAACCTTAACGAAGTTGTCTGTCAAGTAAACACCTGCGTTAGCGTCGAAGATAGATGTCAAAGCGCAACCCAAGAAGTCAGAAGAAACAACAGCATCCTCTGTGTAACCGAGTACACCCTTCAACTCACCCTCAGAAGCAGCCTTCATTGCAGCGCAGATAGCCTCCTTAGAAGCAGCCTTCTTCAAGTTAACTGTCAAGTCAACAACAGATACGTCCAAAGTAGGAACACGCATAGAGATACCTGTCAACTTACCGTTCAACTCAGGGATAACCTTACCTACAGCCTTAGCAGCACCTGTAGAAGAAGGGATGATGTTGCCAGCAGCTGCACGGCCACCACGCCAGTCCTTCATAGATGGACCGTCAACAGTCTTCTGTGTAGCAGTTGTAGAGTGAACAGTTGTCATCAAACCTGTCTCGATACCGAAGTTATCGTTCAATACCTTAGCGATAGGAGCCAAGCAGTTTGTTGTACAAGAAGCGTTAGAAACGATCTTCTGACCGTTGTACTTGTCAGTGTTAACACCGCAAACGAACATATCAGCCTGGTTACCGTTAGCGTCAGCCTTAGAAGGAGCAGAAAGTACTACATACTTAGCACCAGCCTTCAAGTGCTTCTCAGCCTTGTCGTAAGCGAGGAAGAGACCTGTAGACTCAACTACGTACTCAGCACCAACCTCATCCCACTTCAAGTTCTCAGGATCACGCTCAGCAGTAACACGGATGTGGTTACCGTTTACGATCAACTCGTTCTTCTCAACGTCAGCCTCGATAGTACCGTCGAACTGACCGTGCATTGTATCATACTTCAACATGTAAGCCATGTAATCAACTGGGCACAAGTCATTGATAGCTACTACCTGTACTTCCTTTGCGTTCTCAGCCTCAACTGTAGAACGGAATACGAAACGACCGATACGGCCAAATCCGTTAATACCAATCTTAATCATTGTTCTAATATTTAAATTAAAAGTTTAAAAATTATATCTTTTAAGCTATCAAGCGAATCCGAAGGAGCTGATAACACCTTTTTTCATCCCTATCAAGCATTTTTTCTTCTTTTCGAGCGCAAAGTTACAAAAAAAATTCTAACTTTGCACACGAATAGAGTATTAAATAAGTTAAAAAAGGCCTCAAGAAGCCTAATATTACCTTTTTTTAGCACCTTAAGATGCCATACTGACAACTCTATATAGCAAAATGCAATTGTTAAAAGGAAGTGGAAGATGACTACGGAAGGTAAAGAGAAAGTTGCGCTAGAAACTTACACCTTATTATATTAAGGGAAGAAAAGCTTCTTTGCACTCTAAAAAGCAAAAAAGGGATAGATTCTAAGGAAGTATTAATCATTATAAACATTAAAGACTATGGGTAATTTTTTGAATGAATTCAAGCAATTCGCCATGCGTGGCAATGTACTCGACATGGCTGTCGGTGTGATCATCGGTGGTGCTTTCGGCAAGATCGTAAGTTCTGTAGTAGATGACATCATCATGCCTCCTATCGGATGGCTCATTGGTGGCGTCAACTTCTCCGACCTCAAAGTCACTCTTCCATCCGTAGAGGTGATCGGCGGCGAGAAGCTTCAGGCTGCAACCATCAACTATGGCAATTTTCTCCAGACCACTCTCGACTTCCTCATCGTTGCCTTCTGTGTATTCCTGCTCATCAAGGTAGTGAACAAGGTTACCGCCAAAAAGGAGGAAGAGAAGCCTGCTGAAGCTCCTAAGGCTCCAGAGCCTACCCAGGAAGAGAAGCTCCTGGCAGAGATCCGCGACCTGCTGAAAGAGCAGAAGGGATAACCACTGTTTTTTCATGGCAGAACAAAAAAAGAAGACAGGAATGAGAGGATATGAATACCACTATCAAGGCTTGAGAAGTATTCCATCCCAACCATTCCTGCCCCTCCTTAAAGAAAAATATATTTTTCCTTAAGGGTTTTTATTTTTTTCCTTAAGGGAAAATATTTTTTTCCTTAAGGGTACGTATTATATATAATATAAGGTATAAAAGGAAAAAGAGACTTCTTTCCTCCCCTACTTTTGAAAAAAACACACATTTTTTCACGTTTATTAGAAAATACTTTCATTTTTCCTTGCTTATTACATATTTTTTTTGTAGCTTTGTCCCCGAAATAAGATCTAAGTAGATACACTAAATCTTAATTAAACATCAACTCTTAACATAAACAATATGAGTAAGAACATGAAACCTAAAGACCAAATGAAGACAGCGTTGCTGATTTGTGCGCTGACTTCCATGTCTCCTGCGTTTGCAAATGGTACTATGGTAAAAGCAGACAACTTGAACCGCCCTACCACCAGCATCCAACAGCAGAAGAAAGTAGCAACAGGACGTGTTGTTGACAATCAAGGCGAACCTCTTATCGGTGTTACCGTGATGGAAGTTGGCACGTCCAATGGAACAGTAACCGACCTAGACGGAAATTTCTCCCTCAGTCTGAAAAATCCTAATGGCAAGATTACAATTTCCTACATCGGCTTCAATCCACAGACTCTTACAGCTGCAAGCAACATGCAGATTACCATGAAGTCTGAAGACAAGGAGCTCAATGAAGTTGTAGTTGTAGGTTACGGTACACAGAAGAAGGTGAACCTCACCGGTTCTGTATCATCAGTAGATAGCAAGGCTTTGGAAAGCCGTCCTATCCAGAACGTACAGAGTGGACTCCAGGGTATGATGCCTGGTGTTACCATCAGCGGTACCAATGGTGCTCCTGGTATGGACTCAGGTAGCATCAACGTACGTGGTGTGGGAACCCTCAACTCTTCCTCTCCTTATATTTTGATTGATGGCGTAGAGTCAGGTACCATGAGTAGCCTCGACCCTAACGATATCGAGAGCATCTCTGTATTGAAGGATGCTGCTTCTGCTGCCATCTACGGTTCCAAGGCTGCCAACGGCGTTATCCTTATCACTACCAAGCGTGGTAAGAGCGGCAAGCCTCAAGTTTCTTATAATGGTTATGTGAGTGTGCAGAATCCAACCAGTCTCATCGACCGTCTGGATTCATACGAGTATGCCCACATGCTGAACGACGCTCTCGAAAGCGAGGGCAAGGCTAAGAAATTCACCTCTGAAGAGGAAATCAATGCACTCCCTAATACCGACTGGTATGATCTGGCTTACAAGACAGGTTCCCTGCAGCACCACAACGTAAGCGTGAACGGTGCAACAGAGAGCGTAAACTATCTGGCATCCGTAGGTTACCTGAAGCAGTCTGGTATCTTGCCTCACGCTGGTCGTGAGCAGGTTAACGGCCGTACCAACCTGGAGATGAAGATCAACAGCCGCCTCACAGCCCGCTTGAATCTCGCTTATATCAAGAACGATTATACCGACCCTTCTTCTGCATACGCAGGTGGTGGTTCTGACCAGATCATCCGTCAGCTCAACTTGATTTCACCATGGATTACCGCTCGTTATGACGATGGTACATGGGGAACTATCTCTGATGGTAGCCCTATTGCATGGCTCGACAACGATCTGAAGGTATATCGCCGCAATACCAACTTTACCGGTCTCTTCGGTGTAGATTACAAGATCATCGATGGTCTGGTAGCAAAGTTGAGTGCATCTTATGTAAACAACAACCAGAACTACGACTACTTCCAGAAGTTCTTCGTTTACAATGAGAACAAGAAGACCGACCCTAACTTCCACCAGGAGCAGGTTTCCAAGTGGGAGCGCAAGACCTTCGAGGCATTGCTGAACTACAACAAGACCTTCGGACAGCATACCGTTGGTGCTTTGGCAGGATGGCATGCAGAGGCATTCGACTCTAAGTACTGGTACACATACCGCAAGAACTTCCCTAATAATAATGTGACCGATATCAATGCGGGTGATGTATCTACCCAGCAGGCACAGGGAAATACCCGTGAGTTGAATATGCTTTCATGGTTTGGTCGTGTTAACTACGACTTCGCAGGCCGTTATCTCTTCGAGGCTAACCTCCGTGCCGATGCATCCAGCCGTTTCGCAGATGGTCATCGTTGGGGTTACTTCCCATCATTCTCTGCAGGATGGCGTGTAAGCGAGGAAGCTTTCATGGAGGGAACCAAGTCTTGGCTCTCTAACTTCAAGATTCGCGGATCTTGGGGTCAGTTGGGTAACCAGGAGGCTTTGAGCGACTACTATCCAGCTATCAATACATACAGTATCAACGCCAAGTATGCATTCGACGGCAAGGTAACATCTGGATACTATCAGAGTTCCTACAAGATCAATACCATCACATGGGAGAAGGCCACAACTTGGGGCGTAGGTGTTGACTTAGGGTTCCTCGATAACAAGATTACCGCATCTGTTGATTATTATAATCGTCTTACAGATGGCATCTTGATCTCTGTAGATGCTCCTTACGAGTTCGCTCTGGGTAGCTATCTTGACAATGTGGGTCAGATGCGCAACCAGGGATTCGAGATGAGCCTCAACTACAACGATAAGTTTGGTGAGGTGACTGTAGGCGCAGGCTTGAACGTTGCATACAACAAGAACAAGATCGAGAGCATGCCTGGTAAGGGATACGTAGGTACTGGCTACAACCAGCGCAACGCTACAGGTCAGGAGTTCAACAGTTACTATGTATATAAGGCTGACGGATTCTTCCAGTCAGATGCTGAAGCAGAGGAATACATGAACAAATACTGGCCAGCAGACGGTTCAAAGGGTGCTTGTCCTTTCAGTGGTGGCAAGTTCAAGGCTGGTGACTTGAAGTATGCCGACATCAATGGTGACGGCAAGATTGATGCCGAGAACGACCGCTTCTACGCAGGTAGTTCTGTTCCTCGCTGGACATTCGGTTTGAACCTGAACGCAGCTTGGAAGGGCTTCGACCTCTCTCTGTTCTTCAACGGACAGTTTAAGGCTTACCGCTACTTCGATGCATACGAGGTAGAAGGTGCTTTTGTAGGCGACAGCTCTCACCCAGCAACCATCTGGAGAGACTCTTGGACTTACAACAAGTCAAATCCTAAGATGCCACGATTGTTTACTGATACAAACTCTCCTAGCTCTTCACGTAATGTAATCTCTACATTCTGGCTCAAGAATGTATCTTACTGCCGTTTGAAGAACTTGCAGTTGGGTTATACACTTCCTAAGTCGGCACTTGAATTCCTTCATGTCAACAAGGTACGTGTTTACTACTCTTGCGAGAACCTGTTCACAATCGACAATCTCGACATCAACGTGGATCCAGAGGCAACCAGTCAGCGACTCAGCTCTTATCCATTGCTCCGCACTCACTCATTCGGTTTGAGCGTAACATTCTAATAACTTAAAAAGGATATTATCATGAGAAATCTTAAGAAATATATATTCATCGGCATGACCGCCCTCTTGGCAACCTCATGCTCCGATTTCCTCGATACAGCCCCAAAGGATGCCCTTTCACCTGTCAGCACCTGGCAGACTCAGGAAGATGCAGACAAGTTCCTCGTTGGCTGTTACAACAACTGGCAAGACCAGTACAACTCAGGTTGGGGTTGGGATGGCTTCCTCCTGTATTGGGATGGTACAAGTGACTTCGGTTACGACCAGTTCCCTTGGGAAGGTTATACTGCCATCGGTAATGGTACATTGACCGCATCCAGCGGTAGAGACTGGTACGACTTCTCACGCATCCGCCGCGTCAACGAGTTGTTAGCTAACGTAGATAAGTGTAACATGTCAGAAGCTGCCAAGAAGGATATCAAGGCTCAGGCTCGCTGGATCCGCGCTTACCGCTACTTCTTGATGAACTGGAACTATGGTGGTGTGCCTCTCATCGAAAGCTATGCTACTGCAGAGGAAGCTATGGTACCTCGCAATACCGAGCAGGAGGTAAAGGAGTATATCGAGAAAGAACTCGACGAGTTGGTAAACGATATCAATGTAACTCCTGCAGCCCGTGGTCGCATCGCCAAGGGTGCTGCTTTGGCTCTCCGCATGCGCGAGGCTCTCTATTATGGAGACTATGCTACTGCTAAGGATCGTGCTGAGAAGATCATTGCATTGAACCAGTATGAGTTGGATCCAGACTATGCTAACCTGTTCAATGTAGCTGGTCAGGATTCCAAGGAAATCATCCTTGCTGTACAGGCTGTAGAAAACGACTACTATAACGATGTGATTGGCCGTATGTACAACAACGCCGATGGTGGTTGGTCTTCTATCGTTCCTAGCTACGGTTTGATCGATACCTACGAGATGGCAAACGGTTTGACCAAGGACGAGCCGGGTTCCGGCTATGATCCTACCCATCCATTCAACAACCGCGACCCACGTATGGCTATGACTGTCATCTATCCGGGTTGTGACTACATCAACGGTAATGGTAAGGAAGCCATCTTCAACACGCTCGACAAGACGATTGATGGAGCTGCCAATGCCAACTATTATCTCGCTGCCAACAACAGTTCAAAGACTGGTTTGACATGGGCTAAGTACCTGGCGCCTATGAACCAGTATCCTGACATCTGGAACACCACCTGTCAGCCTATCGTCTTCCGCTATGCAGAAGTATTGCTTACTTACTGTGAGGCAGAGAATGAATTGAATGGTCCTTCTGCTCAGGTTTACACTTACCTGAATATGGTTCGTAACCGTGTAGGAATGCCTAATGTGGATGAAGCTAAGTACAATACCAAGGAGAAGCTCCGCGAGTTGATTCGTCGCGAGCGTGGTGTTGAGTTCGCAGGTGAAGGTATCCGCCGTGCAGATATTCTACGCTGGAAGGATGCCAGTGGCAAGATGTTGGCAGAGACCTTGCTGAACTGCACATTGGAGCGTCAGGTTGGTACCGTGAGCATGGACAAGTCTGTGGCTCCTGGTATGCGTGCCACTATCGATGTAAATGCTTCTGCAGCAGACAAGAAGATTGAGGATCGCGTATTCAAGACTACCAACCGTTATCTCCCTATCCCACAGGGTGCACGTGATGCTAACTTGCAGTTGAAGCAGAACGACGGTTATTAAAAACAAAAAGTACTGAGTGCATCATTCCAAAAAGTACTCAGTACTCATCAATAAAAAAAGACCACCATCTGAGTTGAATATCAAACTCAAATGGTGGTCTTTTTTTATATTGATATCTTTATTCCCACTCAATTATACTCTATAGCTGATATTTAGAGGTTAGCTATTATCTAGGATAGTTATCGGAGACCATTCCTACAAGGTTTCCTCTAGGCTCAGCATCTCTGCTGAGCCTAGTCAGCAAAGCCCCTAACTTATTGAGTTTAAATTAATTCATCTTTATTTAAGTGGCTATTCATCACCCATCACACCTACTGAACAGGACGATAGAAAGCAATACTGCACCAGTCTGCGTCTTAGCCTCAGCATTGAAAACCACTTTGTTTGGTTGACAAAGTAAGATTTTAAGGTCCTATTTAACATTATTAAATATAAATATATCAAAGAAATCCACTTTTGCGTGATTTTTCTTGCTAAAAAGTTTGTTTTATCAATGATTATTCGTATCTTTGCAGCACGAGAACCCGCCAAGCCTCTCAACGATGCTCAAATGTGCGGGTCGTTTTTGTTTTATAGATATATGGCAACAAAAATTCCGTTTATAAAAACATATTCCACAACCAAAGAGTTAGTACAGCTACTCAAAACAAGAGGTATGGAGATTACCGATGAGGAAAAGGCTCAGCATTATCTTTCACACATCGGTTACTATCGTTTGTCTGCCTATATGTACCCTCTACTTTCTATTCCCAAGGAGCAACATCTATTCAAACAAGGAGTAACTTTCGGTAAGGTAATGATGTTGTATCGCTTTGACAAGAAGCTACGCCTACTATTATTCAATGAAATTGAAAAGATAGAAGTTGCAGTACGTTGCGCCATCGTGAACTTTGGAACGGAAATGACAGGCAACCCTTTTTGGATGACTGATGGCAACAATTTCTCAAATCCGTCCAAGTTCAATCGCTCTATACGCCTTGTAGAAGATGAACTGAACCATACAAAAGAGGATTTCATCAACCATTTTAAAGAGACATATACCAATCAGTACCCACCTTCATGGATGCTGACAGAAATATTGCCATTTGGTGTAATCACCAATATTTATTCTAACATCAAGAATAAGAAGATAAAGAAGCGTATCGCACAGTCATTTGGCTTGCAAGTTGCACCTTTTGAATCTTGGCTTACCGTTATCACAGTAACAAGAAACTCATGTTGTCATCATGCACGTGTATGGAATAGGGTATTCTCCATCCGTGCTACCATGCCAATCAGAATGTCACGTCCTTGGATTACCTTGCCAACGGATCCTTTGAAAGTGTACTTTGACATGTGCATCATCAAGTACTTCCTTGACATTATATCTCCAAACAATGATATGCTTGATAAGATGAACAAACTTTTTGCTACGTTTCCAGAAATAGATAAGGCTGCCCTTGGTTTTCCTTCTGGTTGGGAAAACGAACCACTGTGGCAATAAAAGGCATATAGAGTGTTTGCTATAAACCCCAAAGTTGATGATGATTTTGAGGATTTTATACAAGAAAGGGGATTTGTTGACAATCAGCAATTTATGTCAACGAATCCCCTAACTTATTGAGTTTAAATTAATTCATCTTTATTTGAGTGTGGGTTTATCGGCATTCCGACTATTCCCACTCAATTGTCGAAGGTGGTTTTGAAGAGATATCATAGCAAACGCGGTTAACGCCCTTAACCTTGTTGATGATCTCATTACTTACCTTAGCCATGAAGTCGTATGGAAGATGAGCCCAGTCGGCAGTCATCGCATCAGTACTTGTTACGGCACGCAATGCAACTGGATGCTCGTAAGTACGCTCATCACCCATCACACCTACTGAACGAACAGTAGAAAGCAATACGGTACCAGCCTGCCAGATCTGATCGTAGAGAGAAACCTCGATCTCGCCATTCTGCATATCAGCAGGAACACCGGCAGCCAGGACGCGGCGAGCTTCCTCACCACTCAACTTCACCTTATACTCACGCAAGCCACGGATATAGATATCATCAGCATCCTGGAGAATGCGTACCTTCTCTGGAGTGATATCACCCAAGATACGAACAGCCAAACCAGGACCAGGGAATGGATGACGGGTAATCAGGTGCTCAGGCATACCCATAGAGCGACCTACTCGACGAACCTCGTCCTTGAACAACCACTTCAGAGGCTCGCACAACTGAAGGTTCATCTCCTTAGGAAGACCACCTACGTTGTGATGGCTCTTGATCACCTTACCGGTGATGTTCAAACTCTCGATACGGTCTGGATAGATAGTACCCTGAGCCAACCACTTGGCACCAGTCTGCTTCTTAGCCTCAGCATTGAAAACCTCTACGAAGTCGCGGCCGATAATCTTACGCTTCTCCTCAGGGTCAGTAACACCAGCCAAATCAGCGAAGAACTTTTCAGAAGCATCAACACCAATCACGTTCAAGCCCAAGCACTTGTAATCCTCCATTACATCACGGAACTCATTCTTTCTGAGCATACCATGATCTACGAAGATACAGGTGAGGTTCTTGCCGATAGCCTTGTTCAAGAGAACAGCAGCTACGCTGGAATCAACACCACCAGAAAGACCCAAGATAACCTTGTCGTCGCCCAACTGTTCCTTCAACTCTGCTACCGTAGTCTCAACGAAAGAGTCTGCACTCCAATCCTGCTTGCTACCGCAGATATCTACAACGAAGTTCTTCAGAAGCTGTGTACCCTGCAAAGAGTGGAACACCTCTGGGTGGAACTGTACTGCCCATACAGGCTGCTTGGTAGAAGCATAAGCAGCATACTTCACATTGGCTGTAGAAGCGATGCACTTATAGTCCTCTGGAATCGCAGTAATGGTATCACCATGACTCATCCAAACCTGAGAGTTCTCAATGAATCCCTTGAACAAAGGATTCTCCTTGTCGAACTGCTCCAAGTTAGCACGACCATACTCACGGCTGTCAGCAGCCTCTACCTTACCGCCCTGAGCGTAAGAGAGGAACTGAGCACCATAGCAGATACCGAGCACTGGGATGCGACCGATAAACTGGCTCAGATCTACCTTGAAAGCTTCCGGATCATGAACGGAATAAGGGCTACCGCTCAAAATGACACCAATGACAGATGGGTCATCCTTTGGAAACTTGTTGTAAGGCATAATCTCGCAGAAGGTATCAAGTTCACGAACACGACGACCAATCAGCTGCGTGGTCTGTGAACCGAAATCCAAAATAATAATCTTCTGTTGCATATTGTCTAATTTATAATTTATAATTTACAATTTATAATTCCTTCAGGAACTCCTCCGCCTCTTTCAGCGTTTCCTGCTTTCCCACATCCATCAACTTGAGGTCGTTTTTCACGTACCCCTCAATGCGCACCTTGTCACAGTTTCTGAGATAGAAGTCCATGATAGGGAACTTATCTGGTTCTTCTTCCATCAGCGGGAAGATAGTTGGAGCCACCATGTGAATACCGGAGAAAGCATACTTCTTATATTTTTTAGGGTCAAGATGCTGATAAGGACTCTTCACCTCACCCGTTTCAATATTCGTCCAACCCACCAGTCTCATCGTATCATCAAAGAGAAGATAGCGCTTGGTCTTGCGTTCACTTACCAAGAGTCGGGCTGCCAATGGAGGTTCCTCAGCATCAGAAACCGAAGTTTCCAATAAATCCTGAGTCTCCATCTGATAGAACTTCTTCAGATCCACATTACTGAGAATGTCCACATTATGTATCAGAACAGGCTCATGAGAATCAAAGAGAGGCCAGGCTTTCCGGATACCTCCACCCGTTTCGAGCAACTTATCCGTTTCATCGCTGATGCGGATGTCCATGCCGAGTCTTCGACTGTCGCAGCACGCACAATCCGGGCAGATATGAACCTTATAAGAAG
>URYG01000028.1 GCA_900551985.1 uncultured Prevotella sp.
TCCGCCTTCTCCATCGTTTACCATTCCGTTGCTTGCCATGATGGCTTTGAAGAAAATCATCGATGAGCCGGAGGTGCTGACATCTAAGATTAAATATGTATATGCCAGCTTTGGTCTGACGGCAGGGTTCTGTCTACTCTTTGCCCTGATGCCGGGTGTCTTCTTCCCTGATTTCATTTCCGTTCAGGAAACTCAGGCGTTGCAGCAGTTGCCGGCAGAATACCAGGGTCCGCTCATGAGTAATCTCATCGAGATTCGCAAGAGCATCTTTACTTCCGATTGCTGGCGCTCGTTCTGGATCATCGTCATCGGCTCAGCCTTCCTGCTGCTTTACAAGATGAAGAAGTTGGGTGCTGAGTATATGATTGCCGGCATCGCTGTGCTCTGTCTGGTAGATATGTGGATGGTGAACAAGCGTTATCTCTACGATGATATGTTCGTAGATAAGAACGTGCGCGATACTCCTCAGCAGATGACGGAGACCGACAAGATTATCTGCCGCGACAAGGCGCTCGATTACCGTGTGCTCAATCTGGCATCGAACACCTTCAATGAGAACGAGACCTCTTATTACCACAAGAGTATCGGCGGTTATCATCCTGCCAAGCTCCGTCGCTATCAGGAGATGATCGATGCGCATATCGCTCCTGAGATGCAGAAGACGATGAAGGCTGTGGCTGAGGCTGGTGGTGATATGACCAAGGTGAATGGCGACAGCATCTTCCCTGTCTTGAACATGCTCAATACCAAATACTTCATCCTGCCTTTGCAGGGCGGTCAGACGGTTCCTGTACAGAACCCATACGCCTATGGCAATGCCTGGTTCGTGGATGAGGTGCAGTATGTCAACAATGCCAACGAGGAAATCGATGGCGTGGGCAAGGTCAACCTCCGTCATGTGGCGGTGGCTGATGCCAAGTTCAAGGAGCAGTTGGCTCAGAGTGTGAAGCAGGATGATACTTCGGTGGTGAAGATGATCCAGTATAAGCCAAACAACCTCACCTACGAGGTGAAGTCGAGCAAGGGTGGCGTCATCGTCTTCTCTGAGATTTACTATCCTGGTTGGACCGCTACCGTAGATGGTCAGCCTGTAGAACTGGGACGTGTGGATTATATCCTCCGTGCCATCAACGTGAAGCCGGGCAACCATAAGGTGGTACTCGATTTCCATCCTCAGTCGCTCAAGAATACAGAGATGGTAGCTTATATCGGCTATGGTGTTCTGGTACTCCTTATTATAATAGGTATAGGAGTGGAAATCAGAAAGCGCAAGAAGACAGATGCAGTTTCGAACAGAAATTGATATTCCGAAGGCCGACTTCGAGATACGGCCGGCAGAGCAGATGCTCTTCGTGGGCAGTTGCTTTGCCGACAATCTGGGTCGCCGATTCGTGGAGAATCGCTTCCGTGCCACGGTGAATCCCTTCGGTGTGATGTATAATCCGGCAAGCATTCTCCATACGGTAGAGAAATGTACCGGGGTGCATCCTCGTGTGGCAGTCTTTACGCTGGGTACGAACCACGTGTATATTCTGAAGGAAACGGGCGAGATTGTGGATAACTGCCACAAGCGCCCCCAGCGCCTTTTCGAGGAAAGGGAACTGAGTGTAGAGGAATGTGCTGCGTATCTGCAAAAGGCGATTGATTTGCTGAAGCAACGAGGTTCGAAAGATGAAACATCGAAAAATGAAGCTTTCGATACCGGCTTGAAAGTAATCATAACCGTAAGCCCCATCCGTTATGCCAAATACGGCTATCATGGAAGCCAGCTTTCGAAGGCTACGCTTCAGTTGGCTGCAGATAAACTGGTGAAGGCGAACCCTGGTGTGGTGAGCTATTTCCCTGCTTACGAAATCATGAACGATGAACTTCGTGATTACCGTTTCTACAAGGAAGATATGCTCCACCCGAGTGATCAGGCAGTAGAATATATCTGGGAGAAATTCCGGGAAACCTATTTCGGCAAGGCTGCCGAGCAGTTCCTGGAAGACTGGCGTCCCATCCGGGAAGCCCTCGGACACAAGCCCTTCAACCCCGATAGCGAGGAACATCAGAAGTTCATCGCCAAAACGGAAGAAAGGAAAAAATTGTTCGAGAAAAAGTATGGGTTAGTGGCGGGCTGAAAGCCCAAAAGCATAATATAGAACATTTAAAGTATTAAGACAATGACATATACTATTGAAAAGGTAACCACACTGATAGGTGCGCGTCGCTATGGAGACAATGATACCAACATCGGTTTTATCCTGACCGATAGTCGTTCACTTTGTTTCCCAGAGGAAACTCTGTTTTTTGCACTCAAGTCTGAGCGCAATGATGGTCATAACTACATCCCTGAACTGTATCGCAGAGGTGTGAAAAACTTTGTGGTAACTGATGTCCCTAAGGGTTATGCTTCTGATTATCCGGAGGCTAACTTCCTCAAGGTGGTCAATACGCTGGAGGCTCTTCAGCGTCTGGCTGAGCGCCATCGTGATGAATTCAATATCCCTATCGTGGGTATTACGGGTTCCAACGGCAAGACGATGGTCAAGGAGTGGCTCTATCAGCTGCTCTCGCCAAGTATGTTCGTTACCCGCAGCCCTCGTAGTTACAATTCTCAGATAGGTGTGCCATTGTCTGTCTGGCTGATGAACGAGCAGACTCAGGTAGGTGTCTTCGAGGCGGGTATCAGTCAGCCTGGTGAGATGCTTGCCCTCCGCGACATCATCCAGCCTACCATCGCCGTATTAACCAATCTGGGTTCTGCCCATCAGGAGAACTTTTCTTCCCTGGAGGAGAAGTGCCGTGAGAAGCTCATCCTCTTCCATGATGCTGAAACCGTGGTTTATGATGGCGATGATGAGGTGATTACCAAGGTGGTGGCTGAATATCCTGATTATAAAGGCGAAAAACTCTTCTGGTCGCTCAAGAACCCTGAGGCTCCTTTCTATGTCAGGAAGATTGAGAAGCAGCAGAGCGTGAGTGTCATCACCTATATATATAAAGGTGTAGAGGATAGCTTCTCCATTCCTTTCATCGATGATGCTTCCATCCAGAACTCCATCATCTGTGCTGTTGTCGCTTCCAAGCTCGGACTCTCTGCCGAGGATATCGACAAGCGTATGGCACAGCTCGAACCGGTTGCGATGCGACTGGAGGTAAAGGTGGGTCAGCATGGCTGTACACTCATCAACGACAGTTACAACAGCGATATCAACTCACTCGACATCGCCCTCGACTTCATGAACCGCCGTCCTGATCATCGTGGTCGTCGCCATACTTTGATCTTGAGCGATATCTATCAGAGCGGCCAGACTCCTGAGGCCCTATATAAAGAGGTGAGCGATCTCGTCCGCAAGCGTGGCGTTGTGAAATTCATCGGTATCGGTCCGGAACTCTGCAAGCAGCATGATACGATTCAGATTTCAGAAAAGTTCTTCTTCCCGAATGTGGAGGAGTTTATCAATAGTGAGGTCTTTGCCTCCCTCCGTGATGAGGTCATCCTCCTGAAGGGTGCCCGCCAGTTTGGTTTCGATCAGCTTACCGAACTGCTGGTGCAGAAGGTGCATGAAACCACCCTCGAGGTCAACCTGAATGCGGTGGTTGCCAACCTCAACTACTACCGTTCCTTCATGAAGCCGGAAACCAAACTGGTCTGCATGATCAAGGCAGATGGCTATGGTGCCGGAGCGGTAGAGATTGCCAAGACCCTGCAGGATCATCGTGTAGATTATCTGGCTGTGGCTGTTGCCGATGAGGGTGTCACCCTTCGCAAGAACGGCATTACCAGCAACATCATGATCATGAACCCGGAGATGACAGCCTTCAAGACTATGTTCGATTATGACCTGGAGCCTGAAGTGTATTCTTTCCGATTACTCGATGCGCTTATCAAGGCTGCTGAGAAGGAGGGTGTCACCGGATTCCCTGTTCACATCAAGCTCGATACGGGTATGCATCGCATGGGTTTCGATCCTGAAAACGATATGGAGGAGCTTATCGGTAAGCTGAAGCATCAGAATGCCATCATCCCTCGTTCTGTCTTCTCTCACTTCGTGGGAAGCGATGACGATAGTTTCGATGATTTCTCTGCCTATCAGTTTGAACTCTTCGATAAGGGAAGCCGACAGTTGCAGGCTGCCTTCGACCATAAGATCCTGCGCCATATCTGCAATTCGGCAGGTATCGAGCACTTCCCGGAGCGCCAGTTGGATATGTGCCGCCTGGGTCTCGGACTCTACGGCATCAACTCCCGCAACAATAAGACCATCAACTGCGTGAGCACCCTGAAGACTACCATTCTCCAGATGCACAACGTGAAGGCAGGCGATAGTGTGGGCTACAGTCGCAAGACCATCCTCGATAAGGACAGTGTCATCGCAGCCATTCCTATCGGATATGCTGATGGCTTGAACCGCCGTCTCGGCAATCGCCATGCCTACTGTCTGGTCAATGGTCAGAAGGCTGATTATGTAGGCAACATCTGTATGGATGTGGCGATGATCGATGTCACCGGCATCAACTGCAAGGAAGGTGATAGCGTGGAAATCTTCGGCGAGCATCTTCCTGTTCAGGTATTGAGTGATATTCTGGAGACAATTCCTTACGAAGTGCTGACCACCATCAGCAACCGAGTGAAGAGGGTTTATTACCAGGATTAAGCGTAAGAAGAAGCGTTGCAGGCGACAATAATTCGTGCAAAAACGTATAAAAAACGATAAATCCCATCCGAAAAGCTCGGATGGGATTCTTTTTTACGTAAATTTTTCCATTAAAACGTATTGAATATGAATAAAAAAGTGTATCTTTGCAACCAACAAATCGTCTAAAAACAAACAAGGGTGCACTTTTATGTGTATTTCTTTAACTATTTAACAATTCAAAAGTAATAATGGAACAAGTATTTAGCTATATCATTAGTCTGGGTGCGAGCGTGATGATGCCTATCATCTTCACGGTCATCGGACTGTGTATTGGCATGAAATTCGGAAAGGCTTTGAAGTCGGGACTCTTCGTAGGTGTGGGTTTCGTGGGCTTGGGTGTGGTTACTGCTTTGCTGACTACCAACTTCAATGACCCTTTGAAGGCTATTTCTGACATCTATCACCTGCAGTTGAATGTATTTGATATGGGATGGCCTGCAGCTGCTGCCGTAGCTTATAATACTGCAGTGGGTGCGTTGATTATCCCAATCTGCTTGGGTGTCAACTTCCTGATGTTGATTACCAAGACCACCCGTACGGTAAACATCGACCTCTGGAACTACTGGCATTTCGCATTTATCGGTGCCGTAGCTTACTTTGTGATGGGCGAGAGCTTGCTTTGGGGATACTTCGCTGCCATCGTCTGCTATATGATTACATTGGTCTGTGCAGACCTGACCGCCGATAAGTTCCAGAAGTACTATGATTTGGATGGAATCTCTATTCCGCAGCCATTCTGCCAGAGTTTCATGCCATTCGCCATCGTCTTCAACAAACTCCTGGATATGATTCCTGGTTTCTCTAAGCTCGATGTTGATGCAGAGGGATTGAAGAAGAAGTTTGGCGTGCTCGGCGAACCATTGGTTCTCGGTGTCATCGTAGGTGCCCTGATTGGTTGGGCAGCTCAGTTGGATATCAAGAAGATTCTCTTCCTCGGTGTAACTATGGGAGCGGTGATGGAGCTGATTCCTCGTATCACCTCTCTCTTTATCGATGGTTTGAAGCCAATCTCAGAGAAGACACAGGAGTTGGTCAAGACCAAGTTCAACGGCAAGAAGGTACACATCGGTATGAGTCCTGCATTGGTCATCGGTCATCCTACTACCTTGGTGGTATCAGTCATTCTGATTCCGGTCATCCTGGCTATCGCAGTCTTCCTGCCTGGCAACCAGTTCTTGCCATTGGCTTCATTGGCTGGTATGTTCTACCTCTTCCCAATGATTCTGCCATTTACCAAGGGTAATGTAGTGAAGACCCTTATCATCGGTCTGATTGCCCTGATTATCGGTCTCTATTTCGTAACCGATATGGCTCCCGACTTTACTATGGCAGCCAACCATGTGTATGCAGCCACAGGCGATAACGCCGCTCATATCCCTGACGGATTCTCAGGAGGAGCGCTCGATTTTGCCTCTTCTCTCTTCGGATGGGTTATCTATCGTGGTGTCAAGCTTTCATACGTTGGTATGGGTGTGCTCACCATCATCACCATCGCCTTGCTGGCTCTCAACCGCCAGCGCATCGTAAAGGAAGAGGGAAAGGTAAAAGGGTAAAAAGGTAAAAAGGTATAAAGAACCTTAACCCCTTCCTCCCTCTTTCCGCCCCCGTTCCCAGCGATTCCATCGCTGGTCCCCTAAAGATAAAATATCAATAATAAACAAGATAATTATGAAGAAATTAACATTAATATTAGCAGCAATGGTATTAACAGCAAGTCAGGCTTTTGGCCAGTGTGGTAAGTGTGGATACGAAGTGAAGGCAGAAAATGCCTACACTAACTATAACGTTCGTTATGCGAGCAATCCGATGGATGCCAAGCATTATACAACCGACCGTCTCCGCGGCGAGTTCGCTATCGAGAAGGTGTTCGCTCCAGGCGAGGTAAACTGGACCTACACCATGTTCGACCGTTTCCTCATCGGTGGTGCAGAGCCAACAACCGCTCCTTTGAAGCTCACTTCTATCGCTCCGCTTTATACAGATAAGCCAAACGATCAGAAGAATCTGCTCGACAACCGTGAGTTGGGTATCATCAATATCGGTGGAGAGGGAATAGTTACCGTAGATGGCAAGAAATATACCCTTGGTTTCCAGGAGGCTCTCTATGTAGGTCGTGGCGCCAAGAACATAGAGGTAAGCAGCAAGGATGCTGCCAAGCCAGCTAAGTTCTATATGAACAGTGCTTGCGCACATCAGGCTTATCCTACCAAGAAGGTGACTCTGAAGGATGCCAACAACATCAAGGCTGGTAGCCTGAAGGAGAGCAACGACCGTGTGATTCATCAGTTGATCATCGATGGCGTGGCTGGTGTCCGTACCTGCCAGTTGCAGATGGGTGTTACCGAGTTGAAGGAGGGTTCTGTATGGAACACCATGCCAGCTCATACTCATCTCCGCCGTATGGAGACTTACCTCTATTATAATGTACCAGAGGGTCAGAAGATTCTCCATGTTATGGGTGAACCACAGGAGACACGTCCTATCTGGTTGAACAATGAGCAGGCTGTCATTGCTCCGGAGTGGTCTATCCACTGCGCTGCAGGTACCAGCAACTATACCTTTATCTGGGGTATGGCTGGTGAGAACCTCATCTACAATGATATGCAGGTGGTGAAGATTCCTACATTGGAATAACCCCTTTGTTTAAATATAGGCAAACCTGGCTTGGTAACACAAGTCAGGCTTTGCCGTCTAAAAACCGAATTAATAACAAAATAAAAATATAACGCTTAAAAACTGAGACAAATGAGTCCTATTTCAACAAGTAAAATGTCCAACTTCCGTTGGGTGATCTGTGCGTTGCTTTTCATTGCCACCACAGTCAATTACATGGACCGCCAGGTTCTGTCATTAACATGGAAAGACTTCATCGCTCCAGAATTCCACTGGACTGATGACCATTACGGTACGATTACCGGTCTTTTCTCTATCTTCTATGCCATCGCTAACCTCTTCGCAGGTAAGTTCGTGGATTGGATGGGTACCAAGAAGGGTTATCTCATCGCCATCTTCGTATGGTCAACCGGTGCTGTGATGCACGCTGGTTGCGGTTGGGTCGCTATGCAGATTGAGGGTTACGATTCTATCGAGGCACTCCGCATGGTACAGGCTGGTAGCGATGCTGCCGTAGCCATTGCCACCATCAGTGTATGGTTGTTCCTCTCTTGCCGCCTGATTCTTGCAGTGGGTGAGGCTGGTAACTTCCCTGCAGCCATCAAGGTAACCGCTGAGTATTTCCCAAAGAAAGACCGTGCGTTCTCTACAGCCATTTTCAACAGTGGTGCTTCTGTAGGTGCCTTGGCAGCTCCAGCTACCATTCCTTTGCTGGCTCGCAGCATGGGCTGGGAGTGGGCTTTCATCATCATCGGTGTGCTCGGTTATGTATGGATGGGCCTCTGGATGTGGCTTTATGAGAAGCCATCCAAGAGCAAGCATGTAAACAAGGCTGAGCTTACTTACATTGAGCAGGATGAAGACATGGAGAAGGTTGAGGCTGAGAAAGCAGAGACTACAGAGGCTGCTGAAGAGGAGAAGACAATCGGCTTCCTCAAGTGCTTCAGCTATCGCCAGACCTGGTCGTTCATCGTGGGTAAGTTGATGACCGATGGTGTATGGTGGTTCTTCCTCTTCTGGGCACCTGCCTACTTCTCTGATCAGTATGGTTACTCTTCAGACTCTGGTATGGGTATCGCCCTCATCTTCACTCTTTATGCCATCGTGACAGTATTGAGTATCGGTGGCGGTTACTTGCCAACCTACTTTGTAGATAAGAAGGGTATGAATCCATATATAGGTAGAATGCGTGCGATGTTGATCTTCGCTTGCTTCCCATTGCTCGGTCTGATTGCCCAGCCTATGGGTGAGTACAGTGCATGGTGGCCAGCTGTCATCATCGGTTTGCTCGGTGCAGGTCATCAGGCTTGGTCTGCCAACCTCTATTCTACCATCGGTGATATGTTCCCTAAGTCAACTGTGGCTACCATCACGGGTATTGGTGCCATGGCGGGTGGTATCGGTTCTTTCCTCATCAACAAGGGTTCCGGTATGCTCTTCACCTACGCAGAAGGTCAGGGTTCGGCATTCACCTTCATGGGCTTCGATGGCAAGCCAGGTGCTTACATGATTGTATTCTGCATCTGTAGTGTGGCTTACCTCGTAGGCTGGTGTATCATGAAGGCATTGGTACCTAAGTACAAGCCTATTGTCGTAGAGTAATTGATGGTTGACGGTTGATCGTGAAACATCAAGATAACGTAAACCGTTAAGATGAAATGAGTACTAGTTAAATTGAAATTCAATGATAGAAGCGCAGCGGACAATTTGCCCGTTGCGCTTTTTCTTTATTTTATTGTGCAGAGGGTATTTTTTTGCCCCTAAATTACGCAAGAATAAATAAAATGGTTTAAAATATTTGTGCGTATAATTTTTTTTTGTAACTTTGCACAAAACTTAGTATATTACTTAAACTTAAAAAATAATGAAGAAAGCAGTTGTGGTTATAGCTTTACTCAGTCAGGCTCTGGGCTTGACTTATGCCGACGATCAGACCGGGACAAGGGGTATCGGACAGTATCCGGGATGCCCATCTCAGTTTACGGCTCCTCAAATGGTGAAGGATGATGCCTATAGGAACATCGCCTTGAACCGTATGGTATATACTTCCTCGAATGCCGATTTCAATCTTACGGGTCATCTGGTAACAGATGGTATCATCACTAGCAAGGCTCCTTCCTTCCTGAGGGTAAGAACGAATGAAGGCGAGTTGTCCAACCGTGACAAGGAGAAGATGATCGATGGCAACACGGTCACCAGCCAGTATATCAAGGGCGAGAAGGCTTTTGCCGAGTTCAATTGGGAAGCCATGAAGGTAAACCTCAGAAACCTGAAGTTTACAGGTGAATTGGCTTACTATCAGGACAAGGCTACTCAGGGTTATGTGATTCGTGTGATGGGTTCACACAATGGCCAGAAATGGGAAGTGCTGGGAGAAGAGAAAGGCACCGGACTTCCTGGCGAAGCTACCAAGCAGCAGGTAAGTTCCGACCCTAACAAGTTCCAGGATGTGGTGCGCCTGCCGCTCCGCAAGCTGAATGTTTCCATTCCTTTGAAGAAACCGGGCAACTACGAGCACGTCCGCATCGAATTTACCATGCCGGGTGCTGCGTGGTGGCGCGTCAAACTCATCGATAATACTACTTTATGGCGTCCATCCATGCACTTCTCCAGTGTATGGAAGTCTGAATTGGCAAAGAATGCCCAGTGGCTCTATGTAGATCTGGGTACTGTGGCTGATTTCGATCAGGTGAATCTCTTCTGGGTCAACAAGGCTCGCCATGGAAAGATTCAGGTTTCTAATGATGCTAAAAATTGGAGTGATATTGCTACCCTGGGACAGCAGAAACAGAAGGGACTGGTAGAGAAGGTGGCTTGCAAGGGGCATGGCAGATATGTAAGATTGCTGCTTACCCAGCCGGATGCTTCCGGTCGCTATGCCTTGTCAGAAATGCAGGTGATGGGTAAGGGTGGCTTGCGTGCAGAGCCAGCCAACACATTGGCTTCCAAGAATGGCAAGCAGATGCTCAACCAGTGGCAGCTGCGCCGTGAGGGAAGTGATGCCTGGATTCAGGCTACTGTTCCGGGAACTGTGCTCACCAGCTATATGAATATCGGTGCGGTGCCTGATAACCGCTATGATGACAATATGCGACAGATTTCCGAGTCGTTCTTCAACTCTGATTTCTGGTATCGTACCACCATCAACCATCAGCCATCTGCCAATAAGAACCTGCATACCTATCTCAACTTCGATGGTATCAACTGGAAGGCAGATATCCTCCTCAATGGTGAGAAGATTGGCAGAATCGACGGTGCCTTTATCCGCTCCCGTATCGACGTGACCAAGAAGTTGAAGCCAGGTGCCAACAAGCTCGAGGTGCATGTCATCAAGAATGCTCACTTCGGTGTTGTAAAGCAGAAGAATCTCCAGAATACCGACCTCAACGGTGGTGAGTTGGGTGCTGATAACCCTACCTTCCACGCATCTATCGGCTGGGACTGGATTACCAATACCCCAGGTCGTGAAATCGGTATCTGGAATGATGTCTATCTCACCCACGATAACGGAGTGAGTGTTTCCGATCCGCTGGTAACTTCTACATTGAATCTGCCGGATACATTGGCAACCATGACTCCATCTGTCTTCCTGAAAAATGCAGATGCCGTGGCTAAGACCGTGAAGCTTTCCGGTTTCATCGGTAAGATCCAGTTCGAGCAGGAAGTTAGTCTGCAGCCAAACGAGAAGCGTGAGGTGGCTTTTGCTCCAGCTGATTATCCGCAGCTTAAGAACCAGCGCATGAATCTCTGGTGGCCTAACGGCTATGGTTCACCTTATTTATATGATGCCGGTTTCAAGGTATCAGACAAGGCTTCAGGAGAGGTAATCTCTGAGGTCAACTATAAAGCGGGTATCCGCCAGATGAGCTATGCCGACCTGGATACCCAGACCAAGATCTACATCAATGGCAAGAGATTGAACCCACTGGGTGGTAACTGGGGATTCTCTGAGACCAACCTCAACTACCGTGGACGTGAATATGATGCTGCCGTTCGCTACCATAAGGAGATGAACTACAATATGATTCGCGACTGGGTAGGTCAGATTGGTGATGAGGAACTGTATGAGGCATGCGATAAGTATGGTATCATGATCTGGCAGGACTTCTGGTTGGCTAATCCATGGGACGGACCGGATCCTGATGACGACAAGATGTTCCTCGAGAACTCTGCCGATTACATCTCTCGCATCCGCAGCCATGCTTGTATCGGTATCTATTGCGGTAGAAATGAGGGCTTCCCTCCTGCATCCATCGACAAGGTGCTGAGAGAGCAGGTTAAGGATATCCATCCACAGTTGGGTTATATTCCTAGCTCTGCCGACCTTGGTGTCAGCGGTCATGGTCCTTACCAGATGAAGTCGCCGTCTTTCTACTTCGCTAACCAGAGTCATAAGCTGCATTCAGAGCGTGGTATGCCGAATGTGCCTACCTTCGAGTCTCTGAGCAGAATGATGGAATCGGAGCATCTGTGGCCACAGAGCGATGCATGGGGACAGCATGATTATACATTGAAGGGCGCCCAGGGTGGTGAGTCTTTCAACAACATCATGGAAAAACGTTATGGCAAGCCTCAGAGTGCTGAGCAGTTTACCGAGTGGGCACAGTGGCTCAACTATGATGGCTACCGTGCGATGTACGAGTCTTCTCAGCAGGACCGTCTTGGTTTGCTCATCTGGATGAGTCATGCCTGCTGGCCAAGCATGGTATGGTGTACCTACGATTATTACTTCGAGCCAACTGCGGCATACTTTGGTGTGAAGAAGGCTTGCGAACCATTGCATATCCAGTACAACCCTGTGAAGAAGGTTGCTGAGGTGGTCAACTTCGCAGGTGGTGCCAAGAATGGCTTGGTTGCCAAGGCTCAGGTCTTTGATATGTACGGAAAGTTGATCAAGGAGGAGAGCAAGGAAGTGAATGTGGCAGAAGACCAGACCCTTGATGCCGTTAGCGTAAGCGAACCGGATGAGGAGGTTTACTACATCAAGTTGACCCTTGAGCAGAACAACCAGGTGGTTTCTGACAACTTCTATGTGATGGGTAAGGAGGAGGATAACCTCCAGGCACTCTCTAAGTTACCAAAGGCAGATGTTGCTGTCAGCGGCAAGCGTTTCGTTCAGCAGGGCGAAGAGTGGGTTGGCGAGGTAGAAATCCGCAATACCGGCAATGTACCTGCCCTCTTGGTTCGCCTGAACCTGAAGGGTGGTGATGGGGAGCAGATCCTCCCTGTTATCTATAGCGATAACTACTTCAGTCTGATGCCGAACGAGTGCAAGACTATCAAGGTATCTTATCGTGATGAGGATGGCAGAGGTCAGGCTCCTTACGTAGAGATTACCGGTTTCAATAAGTAAAATTAAAAGTAAAATAAAAAGCGCATCAGCGAGATTAACTTGCTGATGCGCTTTTTTTGCAGTAAGACATTTGTCTTAACTCCTTTAACTTCTTTAACTTCCGAACTAAAGAAATCCCTGCTGCTTGAGGGCATCGAGGAATCCGATGCTCATAGCCTCGCAATCCTTCTTGGTATATCGGATATCGGTGAAAACCTGGGCTAATGTTTCTACGTTGTTGATGCGTACAAACTCCTGATTCTCTTCCAATGCTTCCTTCTCGGCATAGAAGTCATCAATCTTTTCAGGGGTATAATCCTCGAAATGCTCATTGTGGATGATGCTTCTCAATGGCAGGCGGTCGCTCTGGGCTGGCTGTTCATCCGGCCATCCGATGGTAAGGGTAGCCACCGGCATCACGAGTTTCGGCAACTTCAGGGTGTCGATGATCATCTTCGGCATATACACCGTGGTGCCCAGGAAACAGGTGCCCAGACCCGCCTCTTCTGCCAGATTGGTGAATGTCTGGGTAAAGAGCAGGGCATCGGTAGCCGCATTCATAAACGAGAGGATATTGTCGTATCCCGGGGTTCCCTTGCGGTTTTCTGCCCAGAGGGTGGTGCGGCGGTAGTCGGCGCAGATGGTGAGTACCACAGGAGCGCCTGTTACCATCGGCTGGTTGAAGTGGGCAGGGGCCAAAGCCTTCTTTCCCTCTTCACTGCGCGTTACCACTACGCTGTAGAGCTGCAGATTTCCCATGGTAGGAGTTCGCATCGCCTCTTCCAGCAACTGGTTTAAAAGTTCATCTGTTACCTCTCTGTCTGCATATTTGCGGATGGAGGTTCTTTTCTTGATTGATTCCATATCTTGTTTCTTTTTTATATTTCTCTTTTGCAAAGATAATGCAAGTGAGCGCAATGAAAGCTTGCTTTCAAATTGCCGAGTGCAGCTAATCTTATGCAAAGATAATGAAAGTTTCCCAAAAAGAACACGGTTCTTTTACATTTTTTGCTTCATAATGAGCTTTTCGTGCGTTTTTTGATGAAATATCTGCTCAAACGTTTCATATTTTAGAAATATTGTTTTAATTTTGCAGCTAATTATTAAACGTTTGATATGGAATATACTGAAAATATGACTTTCGAAGAGGCGAGCCACGCCTTGATGAAAGATTTGAAGACCCGATTGGATGCCCTACACGAGCATTTTGATGCTCAGAATGTTGATTGGGATAAGCTCCATCTGCCATTGGCGAAACTCGTTTCCGAAGAAACACAGAAATCAATCGGCAGCCCAGAAGTGGTAGAGGTTCGACCTAAGGAATTGGAGTGCGATGTGGTAAGATACCAGAACAATAAGGAGAAATGGGTGGCTTTGGTCGGATTACTCAATGGTCATCCCTATGAGATATTCACCGGCTTGCAGGATGAGGATGAAGGCATTATGCTCCCCAAGTCTGTCACCAAGGGCAAGATCATCAAGACGGTTCTCCCGGAGGGCCAGAAAAGATACGATTTCCAGTTTGTCAACAAGCGCGGCTACAAGATTACCGTCGAAGGATTGAGCGAGAAGTTCAATCCCGAATATTGGAACTACGCCAAGCTCATCTCCGGAGTCCTGCGCTATCGCATGCCGGTTGCTCACGTCATCAAGCTGGTCAATCAGCTGCAGCTCACCTCTGAAACCCTCAACACCTGGCGGGTAGGCGTGGAAAGAGCCTTGAAAAAGTATCTCTCCGAAGAAAACGGAATAGAAAACAAGGAAAACGGAATAGATCATAAGGAGACAGAAGATGAAATTGATGAGCAGTAAAATATACCTCAGGAATGTGCGTTTCCACGCTTTTCATGGCGTATTGCCGCAGGAGGGAATCGTAGGCAACGATTACCTCGTCAACCTGGAGCTGGATTATGACTTCTCTTCTGCCATGAAGACCGATGATCTTCAGGGAACCCTCAATTATGCCGAGGTCTATCAGAAGGTAAGAGAAGAAATGGCTGTGCCAAGCAAGCTCCTGGAGCATGTGGCAGGCAGAATCGCCCATAGACTCTTTTCCGATTTCCCGGAAATCCAGAAACTTCAACTCTCTATCACCAAGGTAAATCCACCGATGGGTGCCGATAGCGACGGCGCTGGGGTAGAGGTTGTATTAACAAATGATAAAACTTATAGTTAGAATTAGGTTTTCTGATAATAAAGTAGTAATTTTGCAAAATCATCAGAAAGTATGTGTAAGAAAGTAACACTGATATGGGCTTTGATGTGTATGTTGGCAATGACGGCGTTCGCTGCCAATAAGCGATTCACGTTGGTCATCGACCCCGGTCATGGCGGTCATGATGCCGGAGCACTCGGAGCCATATCCAAGGAAAAGAATATCAATCTTGCCGTTGCCTTGCGCTTCGGTAAGTATGTGGAGCAGAATCTCCCGGAGGTAAGAGTCATCTATACCCGCAAGACGGATGTCTTCATCCCGCTCAATGAGCGTGCGAATATCGCCAACCGTGCCAACGCCGATCTCTTTATCTCCGTGCATACCAATGCCTTGCCGGCAGGAAAGATAGCTCGTGGCTTCGAGACCTATACCCTCGGTATGCACCGTGCCAAGGATAATCTCGATGTGGCGATGCGAGAGAACTCTGTCATCTCGATGGAGAAGGACTATCAGCAGAGGTATCAGGGATTCGATCCCCGTTCTTCTGAGAGCTATATCATCTTCGAGTTCATCCAGGGCAAGAACATGGAGCGCAGCGTAGAACTGGCTCGAATGATTCAGCGAGGTGTCTGCGATAGTGCCAATCGTCCCGATAAGGGCGTGCATCAGGCGGGATTCCTGGTCTTGAGAGAGACTTCCATGCCGGGATGCCTCATAGAACTGGGTTTCATCACCACTCCTGATGAAGAGCGCCTGCTCAACAACGACAGCCGCGTGGATGATATCGCCCGTGGCATCTACGAGGCTTTCGCAAAATACAAGAATAAGTACGATAAATCGGTTTCCGTTCCTTATCGTGCCAAGGATTCCGAGGAAGTGAATATCCCGAAGATTGTTCCCGATCAGGAACCTGCGACCAAGACTCGTGTCGTAACGAGAGTAGAGCAGCCGAAGCGTGAAGAGGCAAAGCCTGAACAGCCGGAACGTGAAGAGGCAAAGCCTGATCAGCCAAAGCGGGAAGTGAAGAAGCCGGAACCGAAGAAGGAGGTGAAGAAGGCTGAGGTAGCCGATGCACCGGTCTTCAAGCTTCAGATTTTCGTAGGTAGCAGAACTCTTCGCAAGGGCGATGCTCATTTCAAGGGCGAAACCGATTACGATAGTTTCCAGGAAGGTAATCTGGTGAAATACACCCTGGGTGCTTCCACCAATTACAACGAGATCTATCGCCTGCGCAAGGAAAAGCTGGAGAAGTTCCCGGAGGCTTTCATCATCGCCTTCAAGAACGGACAGAAATATGACGTGAACCAGGCTATCCGGGAGTTCAAGCAGAACCGCAACCGCTAGTTCCTGTACGTATCGAGCTCTCGGTCGTGCTCTTTTCGGTCAGCTTGTGATTCGTTCTATATAAATAGGTATAATAAAAAGAATAAAATTTGAAACAATATGAAACTGACAAAGGAAATTAGGATAGCGTTGGTCGCTATTGTAGGTATCTTGGTGATGTATTTCGGAATCAACTTTCTGAAAGGCATCAACTTGTTCTCTACCAATAACACCTACTATATGACGTTTGATGACATCCAGGGTATGGGTGCTTCTACTCCTATCTATGCCGATGGCTACAAGGTGGGTACCGTGGATCAGCTGGATTTCGACTATTCCGGAAAGGGTCCCATCAAGGTCAAGGTGGATATCAACAAGGATCTGAGAATCCCTGCAGGTAGTACCGCAGAGATTGCTAAGGATATCATGGGCAATCTCCAGGTAAGTCTCCTGCTTGCCAACAATCCCCGTGAGCGTATCGAACCGGGCGGCATCATCCCTGGTTCGGTGAATTCCGGTATGATGGGCAAGGCTGCCGAAATGATTCCGGTGGTTGAGAAGATGCTGCCTAAGCTGGATTCCATCCTCACCAGTGTGAATGCACTCCTGGCTGATCCTGCCCTGGCTGCTTCCCTCCACAATGTGGAGACCATCACCAGCAACCTCACCGTTTCCACCCGTGAGCTGAATACCCTGATGGCTGGATTGAACAAGCAGGTTCCGGGTATGATGAAGAAGGCGAATGGCGTTCTCGACAATACCAACCGGCTCACCTCTAATCTGGCGAGCCTCGATGTGCAGGGTACACTCGACCGTGTGAATGCCACCCTCGATGGTGCACAGAAGTTTACCGAGCAGTTGAACAGCGGAAAGGGTAGTCTGGGGCTCCTCATGAACGATACCCGTCTCTATGAGAATCTGAACTCTACCATGTCGCATGCCGATTCTCTCGTCATCGATCTCAAGGCACATCCAAAGCGCTATGTTCACTTCTCAATTTTTGGCAAGAAAGACAAGTAAAGCCTCGAAAATGCCGTTTTCATCGCATAAATAGAGAAAAAGCCAAAATAAATTTTGTCTAAATAACAAAGGCAATGTTTCACGCCCCGGAATAGCTGCAGAACTTGTTGTTTTTTAGCTATTTCGGGGTGTTTCAAAATTGTTTCACCGCCCCTAAAATGCAATTGTGGATAACTTTCTTAGTTGTTTGATTATGAGGGAGTTATCCGTGTAGTCTTAAAATATTATAAATAGCCCGATTTGCTACTTTGGGCTTTTTTTTGTAATTTTGCAGTCGATTTGCATCAAATGGTGCAATCTGATGTAGTGTTAAGGTAAAAAATCAATTAAATAAGTAGTAAATAGTGTCAATGTTAGCAAGTCCAAAAGCGCTTTGGGACAATAGTCTTTTGCTTATAAAAGATAATGTGTCAGAGCAGCAATATAATACATGGTTTCGACCAATAGTCTTTGAGTCGTACAAGCCTTCGACCAAGACTTTGTTGGTTCAAGTTCCAAGTCCATTCGTATATGAGTACTTGGAACAGAATTATGTTGGCTTGTTGAGCAAGGTCCTTCATCGCAATTTCGGCGATGGCATCCGCCTCACTTATCGGGTGGTAACGGACAAGGAGCACAGGTTGACCCAGGATGTGGAAGCTGATCCGGCTGATATTGATGAGGCTGAGCGCAAGAGATTGGCACAGCAGCCACAGACACAAGCTAACCCGGCAGAACCACAGCAGCCTGAAGACATTGACACCCAACTTGATCCGAAACTCACCTTCAATAATTATATGGAGGGTGACAGCAATAAGCTGCCACGTTCGGTGGGATTGTCTATCGCTGAGCATCCGAATACCACGCAGTTCAACCCGATGTTCATCTATGGTCCTTCTGGTAGCGGAAAGACTCACCTGGTGAATGCCATCGGTCTGAAAACCAAGCAGATGTATCCTCAGAAGCGTGTGCTCTATGTCAGTGCCCGCCTCTTCCAGACACAATATACCGATGCGGTGCTGCATAATGCGAGCAATGATTTCATCAATTTCTACCAGTCTATTGATGTGCTCATCGTGGATGACGTGCAGGATTGGGCAGGCAAGGCGAAGACCTTGAATACCTTCTTCCACATCTTCAATCACCTCTTCCGCAATGGAAAGCGTATCATTCTGGCAAGCGATCGACCTCCGGTAGAACTCAAGGATATGCCAGACCGACTCATCACCCGTTTCTCTTGTGGACTCGTGGCTGAGTTGGAGAAGCCGAATGTGGAACTCTGCGTGGATATCGTGAGCAACAAGGTGCGCAAGGATGGACTGAAGATTCCGAAGGATGTGGTTTCCTTCATCGCACAGACCTGCAACGGAAGTGTGCGTGATCTCCAGGGTGCCATCAATGGTTTGCTGGCTTACAGTATCGTATATAACAGCAGCATCGATATCCGACTGGCGGAGCGTGTCATCAAACGTGCCGTCAAGGTTGAGGAGAGCAACAAGGTGCTCACCCTCGATGAAATCGTGGAGGCGGTATGCAATCATTATAAGGTAACGGTGGCTGCAGTCAACAGCAAGAGCCGCAAGCGTGAGTACGTGGAGGCTCGTCAGGTGGCGATGTTCATGGCTCAGAAACTCATCAAGATGCCTGCTTCCAGAGTGGGCAAACTCATTGGTAATCGTGATCATAGCACGGTTATCCACAGTTGCTCCAAGGTAGAGGAGCGCCTGAAGATTGATGCCGAGTTCTTCGATGAACTCTCTAGTATCGAGAATGGATTGAGAGTGAAGAAATAACCACGTTATGAAAGGTTTTTCCTTTAGGAAGAGCCTGATTTGAATCAGATAAGCACGGAACCTTGGTATAGTGGTTCTCGTTTATATAAATGAAATAAAAGGAAGTCGGACAAGTTTGTATTTGTCTTGGCTTCCTTTTTCCGTTTGGGTACTTTGAACTTTGAACTTTGAGCTTTGAACTTTATGATTACTATTTACTATGAACTTTGAGATTCCTGATTCTTTTTTCGAAAGATTTTTCGGAAAATAGTTCCTCGTATCATTCTTTTTTCTTATATTTGCAGTCGAAATAGATTAGAACCTGAACTAAACGGTGATATGTTTATGGAACAGAACTTAAAACTCATAGTATATGCGCTGGGTGCGATGATGTTTGCACCCCATACCCTCTATGCTCAGTCGGTCAATATCGAAGGCTTAGACTCTTTGCGCCTATCCGGTTCGATAAGCGTGGTGGAGCCTGAACTCCTCAAGAAAGGTGTGCTGCATAATGCGCTCGATGCCTTGAGCGGACAGACCGCCGGTGTCAACGTCACGACCAATGGCCTCGACCGCATCGCCATGCTCAATTCCGTGCGTGTCCGTGGTACCACTTCCATCATGGGCGGCAACGATCCGCTCGTCATCATCGATGGCGTAACTTCCGATGTGGCTACGCTTGCCACCATCTATCCCGCTGATATCGAGAGCTTCACCGTATTGAAGAATGCCAGCGAAACCGCCCTCTACGGTTCCCGTGGTGCTTCGGGTGTCATCCAGGTGAAGACCAAGAAGGGAACGGGTAGGGGATTCCAGATTTCCTACGAGGGCAACTATGGCATCGAGGCGATGTACAAGAGTATGGAAATGCTCAATGCTGCCGAATACATAGCTGCTGCCCAGAAGTATGGGTTGGAGTATAACAACAAGGGATTTGATACCAACTTCCGCAAGGCGATTACCCGTACCGGAACCATCCAGAACCATTACCTGGCTTTCAGTGGCGGTACTCCGCAGAGCAACTATCGCGCTTCCTTCGGCTATATCGATCATAACACCATCATCCGAAGCAAGGGCTATCGCAATCTCGTGGCTAAGATTGATGTCACCCAGAAGGCATTCGGCGACAGACTGACGGGCGATTTCGGTGTCTTCGGCTCATCTTACAAGAACAATGATATCTTCGACAGTCAGATGCTTTTCTATTCTGCCGATGCCATGAATCCTACCTATCCTTACGAAAAGCTCAATGGCAGTTGGGTGAAGAATGGGGCGGCATCTCAGGTCAATCCTCCCGGAGCCTTGCTCAAGGAGCGCAACGACACGAAGAATCTGAACTTCAATGCCCATCTCAAGCTGAAGTATGATCTTACCAGCCATCTCAGCATTTCCGCTTTCGGTGCTTATACCTATACCTCCAACGAGAACAACCAGTTCTGTCCTACCTGGGTGTGGGCGCAGGGCAATCTCTATCGGGGAGAATTCAAGAATGAGGAATGGCTGGGCAATGTCTCCCTCAATTACCAGCAATCGTGGGGTGTTCATAGCCTCAAGGCGATGGTTGGTGCTGAATATCAGAAGGATATCCGCACGGGATTCTGGACTTCGGCTAAGGGATTCTCCAACAATGATATGTATTATCACAATATCGGTGCTGCTGCTTCCCGACCTTTCGGAGGTACGGATAGTAACTACGAAGACCAGGTGCTGGCTTCCGTGATGGGCAATATCGACTATACCCTCCTCGGCAAGTATAGCCTTTCCGTTTCCATGCGTGGCGATGGATCCTCCATGGTGGGCGATGACCATACCTGGGGATTCTTCCCATCCGTCTCTCTCGCCTGGGATCTGAAGCAGGAGAAATGGCTCCGTTCCAGCCGTGAAATCACGATGCTGAAACTCCGTACGGGCTATGGCCGCTCCGGTAATCTCGGAGGAATATCTGCCTATACCACCATGAATACGGTGCGGCAGAATGGTATCGTCTCCGTCAATAGTTCGCCTACGGTGACCATGGGAATGATCAGCAACAACAATCCCGATCTGAAGTGGGAAACGCGTGCCACCTGGAACATCGGTGCCGACCTGGGACTGTGGAACAACCGCCTGATTCTCACGGCGGAATATTACGCTTCCAAGACCACCGATATGCTCTATGCCTACGATGTGCCCGTGCCGCCGTTTGCCTACGACAAGCTGTTGGCTAACCTGGGCTCCATGAGCAACCGCGGTCTGGAAATCGGCTTCTCCATCACTCCTGTCCAGAAGAAGGAGATGGAACTGAATATCAACATGAACCTCT
>URYG01000029.1 GCA_900551985.1 uncultured Prevotella sp.
TGTAAAGGTGCATGTATCGCTCGTCGAGACCGAGGAAAGTTTGCCTGCGGCGGATTCTGCATCCAGTTCGGTTGCGACTGGCCAGCATTCTTCTTCTGTTCCCTGGCAGCCATCCTGGGCTTCCGCCTGAGAATGTTCCTGCCTACCAAGGGCTGCAACAACTATGTAGCCATCGGTATTTCGGCATTCGTGGCAACGCTGATTGCGTGGCTCACCTCCTTCCTTTCACTCAACCCAGCCATCGCAGCCGCCCTTCCGGGCTTCATGCATTCGGCTACCCCTTGGCATCCATTGATGGCGTGCGCCCTCTTCATCGTGCCGGGAGTTCCATTGATCAACTTCGTGAGCGACATGCTCGACGGCTACATCGAGGTGGGAATGGTACGCGCGCTGAACACCCTGCTCATGCTCTTTGCCATGGCGTTCGGTATTGCCTTCGCCATCCAGGTTTGCCACATCGACAACTTCGTGACGGATCTTACGATGACTCCTCACCACGAATACTGGGAGTTTGCCATCGCGGCAGCCGTATCAGCCATGGGCTTCTCTACCATCTTCAGTATTCCTAGAAGACTGTTGCCAGCTGTGGCTGTGGGCGGTATCATCGCCGTTTGCTTCCGCAACTTCGTCAACCTGGGTCCATCCAATGGCAACATCGGTCTCGACATGGGCTTGAGCATCGGTTCGCTTGCCGGTTCTGCGCTCATCAGCATCATCGTGATCAAGGCACGCCACTGGTTCCACACCCCTCACCAGTGCATCACCATCCCTAGCGTCATCCCAATGGTACCTGGAGTATTGATGTATCGCGCCCTGTTTGCCTTCATCGACATGCACGGCGTGGTAGGCGAGGTAACCGTGGGAATGAACAACCTGATCAAGGCGTCGCTCGCCATCATCTGCATCGCCCTGGGTGTAGCCATTCCTAACGTATTCTTCCGTCGCTTCATCGCCGACAACCGCAAGCGCAAGCTCCTCAACATGCTGGTGGAGCGAAAGAAGAAGAATGGCGAATTCGTGGATCTGCACGAAGTGGAAATCAAGTAATCACGGCGTGAGATGAGAATCATCCACAAGATGATAATCAGATAATGCAGGATTATTCGTGATAAAGAATTTAAGGATTTGGGATATTTTTTCATCCCAGATTCTTATTTTTCCAAATAAATGCATTATCTTTGCAGCGAGAACAAGCTATCGGCAATCTCTGAAACCGATAGCCATAAAAAAGGAACAAAATGGAAATACGACAACTGAAATACTTCTTGAAGGTAGCCGAGACGCTCAATTTCTCGGAGGCATCGCGCAAGCTCTACATCACGCAGAGCACCCTCTCACAGCAGATTTCGCATCTGGAGCAGGAAATAGGATTGCCTCTCTTCGAGCGAAACTCGCACGAGGTTTATCTCACAGAGGCGGGAAAGGAACTCCAGCCTTATGCACAGAATGCGGTAAACTGCACCATGGCGTGCGTTGACCACATGAACGACCTGAAGGAGATGCTCACCGGCGAACTGAACATCGGCGTCACCTACTCCTTCAGCAACATCATGGCAGAAACGCTCATCGCCTTCCTTCACGCTTATCCTCACGTAAAGCTGAACATCCAGTACCGTTCGATGCAGGAGCTGATGGATGGACTGAAGAAGCGTGAACTCGACCTTGTGCTTGCCTTCAAGCCAATCAAGACAGACAAGGCGATAGACAGCCGTGCCATCTTCAGCAACCGTCTGGCGGCGATCGTGAACGAGAATCATCCCCTGGCGCGTCTCTCATCCATCAAGCTCTCAGAGCTGGAGCGCTACGACCTCATCCTTCCATGCAAGGGTCTGCAGGCACGCAACGCCTTCGATTATCTGATAGAGGGCAAGGATCTCGACTTCAAGATCATGGTAGAGGTGAATAATGTGAACATCATCTTCGACCTTCTGCATCGCAGCAATCTGGTAAGCGTACTTTCAGAATCCACCACCATCCTGGAGAGTGGCATGAGAGCGATTCCGATAGATGCTGCCGACAACGAGATGGATGGCTGCATCCACATTCTGAAAGATGCCTACATGAAGAACTCGGCGCAGGAGTTCATCCGCATGCTGAGCCAGAGCACCAGCATCCTCGCCAATTTTGCGCTGAAGGATATTCTGAGATAGAATCGGGAAAGGATAGAAAGCTTTTGCCCTTACAGGTAGGGTGTTCAAAATCTATATAATTTTTCGACACGTTTTTTGTGTTAAAATACAAGTCAAGTCACACGAAATCAACGTGTTATAAATTTAAAAATGTGACGTTTTATAGTTCTGCGCAATATTCGTGTAGAATAATTATTGAATATCAGTTAGTTGAACCGATTATTCGACTAAAAACGTGCCATATTTTAAACGGATTTTGAACACCCTACCTTACAGGGCGACAGGCTTGCGTCCATAACTACCCAGGGCGGTGCCCTGGGCTAAGAGCTTCTGCCCTTTCAGGGCGTACCGAGCAAAAACAAACAAAGGTATGCTGAGCGTGATGAAAGAGATAAGGGTGGCGATATAGGCGTACTGAGCAAAAAAACAAAGGCATGCTGAGCACAAGAATAAAATGAAATAAAGGGAAGATTGTAATTCAATCTAAAAAGGCTGTCTCCGACTTGATTGCGGAGGCAGCCTTCATTTTTTTATTCTAATAAAAGTTCTTGCTCTTTAAAACTGAGAATGCATTATTTCTTTCGGGCGATAATGATGGTTACACCAGCCAGGATGGCAAGGATGCCGATGGCAAGCTGGAAGGAGAAACTCTCGCCGAAGATGCAGACGCCGATAATAACTGCCGTTACAGGCTCCAAGGCTCCCATAATGGCAGCAGGAGTACTGCCGATGAGATTGATGGAAATCGTCATGAAGAAGAGCGACAGTACCGTTGGCAGCAACGCCAGCTGGGCTGCACAGAGCCAATGCATAGGAGTCTGCAGCATCTGAATCTTCTCGCATGCGATAAACGAATAGATGAACATCGTGATGAGTCCGAACAACAGAATGTAGAAGGTGAACTTGATGTTCGACATTCCCGGATTCTTCCATTGGTTCACGGAGATGATGTAGAGCGCATAGAGCAGCGAAGAACACATCACCAGCGCAAAACCAGCCGTGCTCAGCTTATCGTTTCCATCGCCCTGATAAAGCAATCCCACACCCGATACTGCCAGGAGGATAGCCAGGGTAGTTGACCACGTTACCTTCTCATGGAAGAATACCGTCATCAGAATCGCCGTCATGATTGGATAGACAAAGAGGATGGTGCTGGCAATACCTGCCGCCATGTAGTGGAAACTCACATAGAGTGTGGCGGAAGAAAGAGAGAACATGCAACCCAGCGTAGCGAGTCGGATCAGGTGCCCCCACTTTACCTTGAAACTCTCCTTGCGGAACAGCATCACCACGGCAAACATCGCCACCGCCAGAAGATAGCGGTAGATGAGTACCGAACTGGAATTGAATCCATCCCCATAAAGTTCCAACGTACCCAAAGGATTGGTACCATAACACACGGCGGCTACAACACCCGCCGCAAAGCCCTTAACTTTATTACTGCTTGTCATTGAATTAAAATGCTTTTTTTTTTTTACTAAGTTTTTTTCTTATACCTTATTATATAATATCTATTTCTTTCGAGAATTTCTTCAGAGAATTTATTTCGAGCTGCAAAAGTACTGCATTTTTTCGAGATAAACTAACAAAATCGTATAAATCTCTTGTCATCTTTGAGAAAATCAGCCCGATTCTTGCTCTTTATCAAAATAAATCGTATCTTTGCAAAGATTATGTAGCAAAGCAGAAATCAATATTATACTAAACAATAAACATTTGTAACTATGGAACAAATTAAAAACGATCAGCTCACCGTTGAAATTTCAGCGCACGGAGCAGAACTCAAGAGCATCAAGGATGCTAATGGTAATGAATATCTCTGGGATGGCGACAAGGAATTCTGGGGCGGACAGTCTCCTCTCCTCTTCCCTATCGTAGGCGGACTCTGGAAGAACACCTACCGCATCGGCGACAAGGAGTACACCCTGTCTCGCCACGGCTTCGGCAAGCTCGTAGATTTCAAGCTCGTCGGCAAGACCGGCGACCGTCTTACCTTCGCCCTCATCGACAACGAGGAGACCTTCGAGAACTATCCTTACCACTTCAACCTCGCCGTTTCCTATCGCCTTGCCGGCAACGAACTCCACGTTATCTGGCACGTTGAGAATACCGACGACAAGGTAATCTACTTCCAGATTGGCGGTCACCCTGCATTCAAGGTACCAGGCTGCAAGAAGGGAGAGAAGCTGAAGGCTTTCCTCAAGCTCGACAACGAGGTCCCTACCCGTCTCTTCGCTACCATCGGAGGATGCGTTGACCCTAACGCCCGTGAGACTGTACAGACCGACAACGGTATCCTGGAGGTAACAGACGAGTCATTTGCTGACGATGCCTACATCTTCGACAAGAGCCAGGTGAAGCAGATTTCCCTGCTCAACGAGAAGGGCGAGCCACACGTAACCGTAGAGTTCAAGACTCCTGCCGTAGGTGTCTGGAATCCGGGCAACCACGCTCCATTCGTCTGCATCGAGCCTTGGTTCGGCACATGCGACTGGGCTGAATACACCGGCGAGTTCAAGGATAAGTACATGATGAACAGCCTGCAGCCAGGTGCCAGCTTCATGAGTGAATACATCATCAGAATCGAAAAATAATGGAAGAAAAAGAAAATTTGCAGCTCCCCGAGAACGCATTCCGCGAACTCAAGGACGGGGAGGAATACAAGCCGCTGATGTCGCGTAGATGGCTGGCAGGGTGAAGACGGGGAGGAATACAAGCCGCTGATGTCGCCCGACAAGGTTTATCCTGAGGTAAACGGCTGGTCGGTAACATGGGGGATCGTGATGGCGGTCATTTTCTCTGCCGCCGCAGCCTATCTGGGCTTGAAGGTGGGTCAGGTGTTCGAGGCAGCCATCCCTATCGCCATCATCGCCGTGGGCGTAAGCACCGCCACCAAGCGAAGCAAGGCACTCGGCGAGAATGTCATCATCCAGAGCATCGGAGCCTGCTCGGGTGCCGTAGTGGCAGGAGCCATCTTCACCCTGCCAGCCATCTACATCCTGCAGGCCAAGTACCCGGAGATGACTACTTCGTTTATGAAGATCTTCATGGCTTCAGCCCTGGGAGGAGTCTTGGGAATCCTTTTCCTGATTCCTTTCCGTAAGTACTTCGTAAGCGACATGCACGGAAAATATCCGTTCCCTGAGGCTACTGCCACCACGCAGGTGCTGGTAAGCGGAGCCAAGGGAGGCGACCAGGCTAAACCGCTGCTCATAGCCGGACTGGTGGGTGGTCTTTACGACTTCATCGTAGCCAGCCTGGGATGGTGGAACGAGAACTTCACTTCCCGTGTAGTAAGTCTGGGATGCGACCTTGCCGACAAGGCGAAGCTCGTGTTCAAGGTGAACACAGGTGCAGCCGTATTGGGATTGGGTTACATCATCGGATTGAAATACGCCTTCTACACCTGTCTGGGTTCACTCGTGGTATGGTGGCTGATTGTGCCAGGCATGAGCGTCATCTTCCACGACAGCGTGCTGAGTGCCTGGGATCCTAGCATCGTGAAGACCGTGGGTGAGATGAGTCCGGAGGAAATCTTCCGTGCCTACGCCCGCAGCATCGGTATCGGCGGTATCGCCATGGCAGGTATCATCGGCATCATCAAGAGCTGGGGCATCATCAAGAGCGCCGTAGGTCTGGCTGCCAAGGAACTGAAAGGCAAGAGCGATGTGGATGAAAACGTGAAGCGCACCCAGCGCGACATCTCTTTCAAGATCATCGCCATCGGTTCGCTCGTTACCATCCTCGTCACTTTCCTCTTCTTCTGGTTTGGTGTGATGGAGGGCAACCTGCTCTTCGCCGTTATCGCCATCCTGCTCGTGGCTGTCATCGCCTTCCTCTTTACTACCGTGGCAGCCAATGCCATCGCCATCGTGGGTTCCAACCCAGTTTCGGGAATGACCCTGATGACGCTCATCTTCGCCTCTGTGGTGATGGTGGCTGTAGGACTGAAAGGTCCTGGCGGAATGCTTGCCGCCCTGATTATGGGTGGTGTGGTTTGTACAGCGCTCTCTGTGGCAGGTTCGTTCATTACCGACCTGAAGATTGGTTACTGGCTGGGTACAACGCCAAAGAAGCAGGAGGGATGGAAATTCCTCGGCACCCTGGTGAGTGCGGCTACCGTGGGCGGCGTGATGATGCTGCTCAACGAGACCTACGGATTTGCTTCCGGATCTCTGGCTGCTCCTCAGGCGAATGCGATGGCTGCGGTCATCGACCCGCTGATGAATGGTGTGGGTGCACCTTGGGTGCTCTACGGCATCGGAGCCGTGATTGCCATCGTGCTTACTTACTTCAAGATTCCTGCTCTGGCCTTTGCCCTGGGAATGTTTATTCCATTGGAGCTGAACGTTCCGCTGCTGGTAGGTGGTGCCATCAACTGGTATGTTACTTCCCGCAGCAAGGATGCCAAGGTGAATGCCGAACGTGGCGAGAAGGGTACGCTCATCGCCAGCGGTTTCATAGCCGGTGGAGCCTTGATGGGTGTGGTTAGCGCCCTGCTGAAGTTTGGCGGCGTAGAGGCCAGCATCGCAGAAAGCTGGTGGGTGAACCCAATGTCTGAGGTTTGCTCGCTCATCGCCTACATCTGCCTCATCGGCTTCTTCATCAGAGCCACCAAGAAATAATCAGATTCTAAAAGGATAAAAACAAAAAAGAGAACATTGCCAAACGCGATGTTCTCTTTTTCTTTTTTATCCCATTTCTTTTTATCCCATTTCAGCAAATTCGGCAGGTTTCATGCCAAACTGCTTTTGGAAACATTTCGTGAAATAGCTAGGACTGCTGAAGCCCACCATGTAGCTCACCTCGCTGATGCGATAGTGCTTCTCACGCAGCAGGCGAGCCGCCTTCTTGAGCCTGATTACCTGAATCATCTCGTTAGGCGTAACATCAGCCAAACCACGAATCTTGTTAAACAGCGAGCTTCGGCTCATACCCAACCGGGCAGCCAGGAACGCCACGTTCATCTCCGGATTCGAGAGATTCTCCTCTATCACCTTCTCCATCTGCACCAGGAAATCATTATCAATCTTGGTTGGTGCAATCTCCTGGATAGGTTCCAGCGGCGTATGCGAGAACTTGCTCTTCAGCAGCCTGCGCATCTCTATCAGATGGTTCACGCTCGCCTCCAGATACTTCATCGAGAATGGCTTTTCGATAAAGATGTCGGCTCCGCAGTTCATACCTTCTGCCTTGCTGGCATCATCGGTCTTTGCCGTGAGCATGATGAATGGCAGATGACTGGTCTTCGGATTCGTTCTTACACTACGGCAGAACTCCGGACCATCCATTTCCGGCATCATCCAGTCGCTCACTATCAGCGTTACATCACTCCTGTTCAGAATGCGCAGCGCCTGCTTGCCGTCTTCTGCCGTCAGCACCCGATACGTCTTGGCGAAATGCGCCTGCACGAAGTTTCTCATATCCTCGTCATCATCCACAATGAGCATCGTAGGGCGATAACCCTTCTGGGCTTCTTCCGCATTCTCAGCGGCTGATGCATCATCAGGATTTCCGTCAGCCTCCATCATCGTTTCATCCTCCTCAGAGATAGGATTCTTCAAGGCACCCTCTTCCTTCTCAACCACGGCATCTTCCTGGTTGACAGGCAGGGTGACGATAAAGGTGGCACCCTTTCCTTCTTCCGATTTCACCTCAACCATTCCGTGATGAGCCTCCACCAGATTCTTCACGATGTTGAGTCCGATACCGGTTCCCGGTTTGTTGTCGTGAGCCTGATAGAAGGCGGCGAAGATCTTCTCCTGCTCATCAGGACTGATTCCCATACCATTATCCTCTACCGAGATGATGAAATGCTCGCCGTCTCCGGCAAGTCGGCACGAGAGATGCACGTAATCGCGGGTGTACTTGGTGGCGTTGGTCATCAGATTGCTGATTACCTTGGTTATCGCCTCGCTGTCGATGATTGCCGAAAAATCATCAGCAGGATAATCCACCTCCAGTCGAGCTCCCTTCTGCTGCAGGGTTGGCTCGAACCGTTCTGCCACCGCATGCATCAGCTTGGAGATATTCTGCAATCGGAAATGAACCTGCAAGCCCTTCTGCTGCACCTTGTTGAAATCGAGCAACTGGTTGACAAGCGTCAGGAGTCGCTGGGCGTTTCTGTCTATCACGTTCAGGGTCTGGTTCATCGCCTCACCATCCTTCACACTCTCGCTGATCTTCTGCCATTGCTCCTTCAGATTCTCCAGCGGTCCGATGATCAGCGTAACCGGAGTACGGATTTCGTGGGCAATCATGGTGAAGAACTGCAGTCTGGCATCACGCATCTCCTGCTCCTGCTTCTCCTCCAGACGGTCGAGTTCCTCCTGATGGCGGCGCTTCTCTCTCTTCACCCTCGACTGGGTGTAGAACCAGATGAGCCAGCCCATAACCAGCAGATACAGAATCTTGGCAGGCAACGACCACCAGAAAGGCGGATGCACCACAATCTTGAGCTTGGCTTCATTCTGCGACCATACGCCGTCGTTATTGGCAGCCTTCACTCGGAACGTATAGGTTCCGGCAGGAAGATTGGTGTAGGTGGCACGATGCTCGCTCGTGGTTACCCAGTCCTTGTCGAATCCCTCGAGCATGTAGGAATAGAGATTCTTCTCCGGAGAAACATAACTCAAAGCCGCAAACGAGAGATTGATCATATTCTCATCATACGAGAGGTCGAGCTGCTCGATGTGGTTCAGCGACTCCGGCAATTTCTCGGAACCCACTTCCACGTGCTTGTTGAAAAGCTCGAGAGAGGTGATTGCCACCGGAGGCACCACGTGATTGATCTTTACCTGATAAGGATAGAAGGTATTGAATCCCTGCGTAGTGCCCAGATACACCTTGCCGTCAGATGCCTGAAGGCGGGCATTCGGCAGGAACTGGTCGCAGGTGAGTCCGTCATAACGGTTGAACAGCAGCGTAGGCTCACCCGGCACATACTTGATGAGTCCCTTGTCAGAAGAGATCCACATCTCATCCTGATTGATGATGATGGATGCAAAATCCTGACTAGGTGCATCGATGGCGATACGGCGGAAGGAATCAGAGGATGGCTGATACTCACACAATCCCATATTCGTAGCCACGAAAAGTCTGCCCTTGGCATCCTCCTGCACGCAGTTTATCTGATTACTAGAGATAGAGGTGGTATCCTTCGCATCATTCAGATACTGCTTCCAGGTCTTGTTGCGTCGGTAGCACCAGAGTCCCTTTCCCTGGGTAGCAAACCAGATGTTGCCCTTCTTATCTTCCTTGATGTCGATGGTAAGACTATTGAATGATTTCATCGTCTTGAAAATCTGCTCCTGCTCATCCAGCAGGCAAGCACCAGCCATAGAAGTAGCCCAGAGCTGGCGCCTGCTGTCTCTGAACAGGCAATAACAGCTGCTGCTCAAGGCATCATCCAAAGCAGGAAATGCTTTCAGCGCCCCGGAAGACAGACTCATCCTGAAGACTCCGTTACTGTAGGTTCCTATCCAGAGATCATCCCCTTCAGCCAGCAATCCGTGCACATTATACCGTGCTATCGCCTGCTTGCCAGGGAAATCAACAAAGCTATCCGTTGCCGGATCAAAGCAATCCACTCCCGCATCATCGGTAGCTACCCAGATACGATGTCTGGCATCCTCGGCAAATCTTCCTACCACGTTGCCTTTCTGTCCGCCGGTACCGGCAGAATGCATCTCGAATCGGTTTCTCATGGCAGGAGAAGGAATGTAACTTACTCCGCCATAGAAGGTTCCTATCCACAGTCCGCCCTCCTTATCCGAAGTGATGCTGTACACAAATCGCTCAGCAGAACTGCGGCTCGGATTTTCCACTTCCGAAACCATTCGCCAGCTGCGTTTCTGGATATCGTACTCCACCATTCCATCATCGCTACCGATGAGCACGTTGATATTCCGGTCATTATAGAGTTTGTGGATGTGGTGCACGGAATTGCTTACCGAAGCATTGATCAGCTGGGTAGTAGTACCATCGGTATCCACCTGGAACAATCCATCGTTCCAGGTTCCCACCAGAATGCTTCCATCAGAATTGGCAAGCAGCGACATTCCATAAAGACGGGTAGCATCTCCCTTTAAAGGAAACACCTCAAAGGTATCATTCGCCTTATTGAGACGGACGAGCGTAGAAGGAAGATGATTGCCAAGTGCCCACACCTGATTGTTGACATCCACCAGGGTAGCCACCACTTCTCCCTTGCATCCCTTGATCTGATAATTACGGCATTCGTGGGTAGTGAGGTTGTATCTGAAGAGTCCCTGCCCCAGGGTAGAAACCCACACATTGTGGCTGTCATCAACAGAGAAATAAGAGATGATGGAAGTAATCTGATCGCTCAGCCTCTGAAACTGCTCCGTATCAAAACTGAAGAGGAAGGCGCCCTTGGGAGTACCCACCAGCAGTCCCTCGTCGCAGGCTTCCAGCGCACTTACATACTGGTCGAACTTCATCTGCGGATTATAGAAATTCTGCACCTGATACCCATCATACCGGCAGAGACCATTATCGGTACCAAACCAGATGAATCCATTCTTATCCTGCACGATGCTTCTCACGGCATTGCTCGGCAATCCCGTGTTCATCGTGATGGTACGCACCAGAGGCTCCCTCACTATGTTCCTGCTCCAGGAAGAAGCAGGTGCCATCGCCATCAGGAAGACGGCAGCTAAGATTGTTATGATCTTTTTCATTGTTCTTGTCTTTTCGATTGATGGTGCAAATTTACAAAATTATATTCAAAAGAAAGAGTTCTTAGAAAAGAAAATGACAAGAGATTAACCTATCTGGACTATTTACTGTTTACCAGATTCCATTTCGGCGGATTCACACCCAGCAGATTCTTCACGAAGAAGTCGTAGCGCTTGTGCTCGCCATAGAGTTCGCCCATGGTATGATGAGCTCCCGGAATCACCACGAGTTCGAAATCCTTGTTGGCTTTCTGCAGGGCATTCACTACCTGATAGGTGCTCGATGGATCTACGTTGTCATCTATCTCGCCTACCACCAGCATCAGCGGGCGCTCCAGCTTGTGGGCATTCTCCACGTTGCTGCACTCTACGTAGCTGGAATCCACAGGCCAACTCATCCATTGCTCGTTCCACCAGATTTTATCCATCCGGTTGTCGTGACAGCCGCAGGCGCTATAGGCAGCCTTGTAGAAATCACCATGCAGCAATACGGCGGTGGTACTCTCCTGTCCGCCTGCCGAACAGCCATAGATAGCCACATTATCGGCATCCATATAAGGATACTTCTGGGCGGCAGCCTTGATCCAGAGTTCACGGTCTGGGAATCCGGCATCCTTCAGGTTCTTGTAGCAAACCTCCTCAAACTTCTTGCCACGATAGGAAGTTCCCATCGCATCGAGCTGGACTACGATGAAACCGAGTTCGGCAAGCGAAGTGGTGTACCAGTTGTATGGCATGAAACTCTTCGGAGTATAGGCATCGCCCGGACCCGCATAGATGTATTCGATAACCGGATATTTCTTGTTCGGATCGAAATTGGTAGGGCGCTGGATGATGCCCCACATATCGGTCTTGCCATCACGGCCCTTAGCCACAAACACCTCCGGAGCCACCCATCCGTGCTTCTTCAGCGTTGCGATATCAGCCGTCTCCAGGGTTTTGACGAGCTTGCCGGTCTGCGCATCTCGGAGTACGGTAACAGGAGCGGCATCTACCTTGGAATAGGTATCCAGGAGATAACGGTAATCGTAGGTATACTGGGCACTATGATTGCCCTCTTCAGGAGTGAGTGCCACCATATTCTTGCCATCCATACCTATTTTATAATAATGTACCAGATATGGGTCTTCATTCTTGTTCACGCCACTAGCCGAGAAATAGATTTCTCCCTTCTCCTCATCCACACGCTGGATGCCGCGAACAAACCATTCGCCCTTGGTAATCTGGCGGATTACCTTCGACTTCTGCACATCGTAGAGATAGAGATGGTTCCAGTTGTCACGCTCGCTCATCCAGAGCAGCTGCTTGCCGTCCTTGACAAACTGGCGCCACAGACGACTGTAGTTCACGAAGGTATTGGCACGCTCCTCTACCACGGTACGCAGCTTGCCGGTTTCGGCATTCATCGCCAGCATCTGATAGAGATGATGACCACGCTGGTTGTACTCCATCGTCACCTCTTTGCTGTCTGGGGTCCATTGCATCCATTCCAGTTCATACTGGTTTTCTATCTGATGCTTGTCAGCCTCCACCTTCTTTCCGGTAGCCACATCGATGATGACCGGATAGTGCTGTGGCAGGGCATCGCCCGGCTTGGCATACTCCTGCTTGTGGAGGATAGGCTGCAGCTGGTCAGCAGGCGAAGATTCTACATAGTAGGCATAGCGCTTCTCTACCGGCACTCGCTTGCATACGAAGATGCGCTTGCCGTCTGGACTCCATTGGATGCGGTTGCTGTAATAGCAGCCGATGGTACCATCCTGCGTGAGGATTCGCTTGGCTTCGGTATAAGGTTTTCCTGCCTCATGGACCACCACGTTGTAACCTTCGATGTAGGCTTCCATCTTGCCGTCTGGCGAAAGTACCGGATAAGCCTCCTTCTCCTCATCCACCTCCATCCAGTGGCGCTCGTGGCGTCTGCCAAACTGTGGTTTATAGGCAGGACGAGGCTTGATGCCCAGCGCCTTCTCCATCGCTTCCTGCGAATCATAAGTCTTCATCTCATCCTTGTCGGCATCATAGGAAACGAACTTCCTGCCCTGAGGAGTAGAAATCTGATAATGCAGTACGTGGGTGGAATCGCACCAAGCCGATGAGCGTGCCCAATGGAACACGGAATCGGCAGAAAACTGATGACGCAGCGCATAAGCTCTGTTGTAATCTTCTAATGTGCCCTGTGCTGAAGCGGTAGCTGCCGGCATCGCCAGAACTGCGCTCAACAGCGAAAGGCCTAAAATCTGATTCTTCATTATGCTTGATATTTTACTTGTTGACTACTTTAGTATTCTTCAGTCAGGAAAATATTATTTCCCAGTATAGAAATCTGTGATGCGACGGATGGCACGCTGGCAAACCGGACAGAAATCATCCACTTCGTTGATTCGCATACGGCAAACCTGTGCCGGACGATAACATCCCTTGCTCTGGTTTCCCGCCCCCTCGAACACACCAATCTTGAATACAGCTTCGTTGAGTTTCTTCTGCTCCTTCGCGTTCTTGATATTCTTATGATCCGGAAGTTTGGCAAGCGGCGTAGGAATCTTCACGCCCTTCGGCATCATATCCGCCCACTTGCTCTGGAAATCCTTCAGCGTGGTGAGGTTCGGCTCCCAAGGCTCGGTATCGCCAGGATACATCGGGTCGTACTCATCGGTACTGTACTCATCACCCAAGCCCGCATAGCCATGACCGAACTCATGCACCAGCACCTTCTTGAACGTAGGATGATCAGAGGTAGAAAGCGTAACCTGGTTGTAGATGCCGCCGCCACCATACGTAGGAGAATTCACCAATACGATAATCTGCTCGAAAGGCACATTGCTCAAGGCATCATAGATGCGATGAATCTTGCTCGTGGTGAGATAACGGTTCGAATAGAAAGTATCGTAATGAGAGCAAGCCATCGTGTTCTTCCATTTCCCGTCGTGCGGAATACTTGGTCCCTCATCGAGCGATGGAGCCGCAACAGCCACCACGTTGAATCTCGACTTGAGCGAAGCGAAAGGTTCGCGCTCGAAGATGGCATCAGCTGCCCTTTGCGCATCCTGATAGAACTTATCCATCTGGTCCTGGCGATATCCCTCGGCGATGATGGCGAGGTCAACACAGTCGGCTGCCTCTCCGCTCTTCACGATGTAGCGGTAAGGGATGCCATTCTCACCCAATGGTCGGATGAGGATATCCTGTGGATTGATGGTATGGCGCAGTTCTGCAGTCACCTTCTGATGCGTATCGCTCAGGGTGATGCTGACATCCACCGGCTTCTTTGGGAACGGCACGAGGAAACTGCTCTCGAATGATTTCTGCAGATGCTTAGCCTCCTGAGTAAGCTGCCACTCCTGGAAGAGTGTAGAGAAAGTGTTTACATAGAGCACCTTGTTGGTGCCATGCTCATACACGGTCACCTGTCCGTTTCCGTTCAGGAATTTCTCATCCAGTCTTGTCTTTCTTCCCGCCCATGTAGGGTTGCTGTAAGCCTGTTCAAAATAGATAGCCTGGTTCACGCTATCGCCCGCCACGATGTAATCCAGTCGCAGCGTCTTGTCTTCGAAGTTGTCTTCAAACTTCTGTGCCTGCATCGGCATCGCCATCATCAGGGCGAGCGATGCAGTCAATATTCCTTTATTCTTCATATCATATTTTTACAAAATCCATTACAAAAAGAGATACGCCATTACGTAAGCCTTTACAAATGTGTCATCAACCATTCTGCCAAAACCTTGCAGTAATGATCATGGTCTTCTACGAAAGGCATGTGGCGGCTTCCCACAAAGAGTTCCCATTTGCTGTTAGGCAAAGCATCATGCATGGCCTTGGCGATGGCAGGAGTACAAAGATCATCACTACCACTAATTACCAAGGTAGGGATGTCGATGCTCTTCATCTTCTCCAAATACTCAAAATCCTTCAAGTCGCCAGTAGCATTTAGCTCATTAGGTCCCCATCCATAAACATACGACAAGGTACCAGCCTTTTTCTCTCTTCTCAGGCATTCAGGCGAGTCGGCAGTAACAGGTGCAGCACAATGTTGCTCCATATAGTGAGCAATTGCACTTTTGTATGCCTTACTGTCAAAATCCCCTGTAGCCTCAGCCTTGGCTATGGCTTTTTGCTCTTTTTCCGGTAAGTATTTTACCAAGCGATGTTGCTCCTTTACCCACATCGAAGCCGATGGATTGGTACTGGAGAGTATGAGTGAGCGAATCCCATCGGGATGACGTTCATAGACGTACGCCAAAGCCAGCATACCTCCCCACGACTGTCCCAAGAGATGCACTTGGTCAAGATGTAAGTATTTACGGAGCGCATCTAGCTCATCCACCCACGTCTCGGTCTTCCAAAGTTCCGGATGACCTTCTACATACGATTTTCCACAGCCCAACTGGTCGTACATAATGACCTGATGACCAGTCTCGGCAATTTGATCCAGCACCTCGAAATAGTTGTGGGTACTGCCTGGTCCACCATGCAGCAAGATGACAGGTGCCTTGCCTTCCTGGCGTTCGCCCACAATTCGATAATAAACCTGATGTCCTCGGAAAGGCATATATCCCTCCTCTACTTTCTGCTTTTGCCCAGTGAAGGCAAAGTTCTTGGCACGCAACAAGTCTGTATAATCGCAAGTATAAATGTTTTGCTTCTTGTGCTTGCTTATCTGTAATTGAGTAGCAGGGAAATACTGTGCCAACAGATGATACATATCAGGATCCATCGCCAGCAATTCCTCACGGGTGTTAATCCAGTTATGCTTGCCGTCAGCACGTTGTACCTCAGCATTTACATTAAACCAGTCTTGTACAGCCTCGGCAAAATATTCCATCCCATTGTCCAATCGATAAGTATTGGCATAAATGCCACGAGCTTTCGCCTTGGCAAGAAGCGAGTCTAGCTTTTCATTGATGGTAGGATCCACCTGATAGATACCTATCAGATGAATGGAATGCGCAAACTCATGGATGAGGATATCCTCGGCATGATACTTATCTATCTGGTAAGCAAGGATGTTCTCTTCCGCACAGGTTGTGACAGGTACTTCCATCGTTCCTTCCATTCCTCGAGCCCGCACATCCATATTCACCGTAGTGTCATTGATCATGTAATGATGTTCTGGGATGTCGGTCTCGCCCTCATATCTAGCCATAATAGCCACACGAGTTCCATGCTTTTTCATCGCTTCCAACACCTCTGGTTTTAACATACTCGTCATAGCATAGAGTGTATGATGCGCAGCCACTATACATGAGTCTGGCACTCGCCATGACGTTACGATTGGAATGCCATTCACATCCACGTATTTCTTATAAAATTTATCTAAATGCATAGATTTGGGTGGTGCCGTTATCTTGCATTCCGGGATGCGTAGCTCTGCATCCCATACTCTTTGAGTTGTTGCGCTTGCATCGGCAACGCCATCATCAGGGCGAGGGATGCCGATAATAAAGTCTTATTCTTCATTTCGGTTGTCATTTTTATGTTATTTATATTTCGCCACAAAAGTACAGATAATCTTGCAAAAGCGGTCGCAATATCGTCTAAAATGATACAAATATCGTATTTTCCCAAAGAACATCTTAAAGATTCGTCAAAAATCACATCAGAATGATAGATTTGTGCAAAAAAACTTGGGAGATATTATAAAAAGTCGTATCTTTGCCAAAAGAATCTATAAAAAGAACAGATTATGAGATTATCAGAAGAACGATATATCAGCTTACTTACCGACTTTGGTTTCAAACGTATCTTTGGAACAAAGCCAAATAAAGACTTGCTCATCAACTTTCTGAATTCACTTTTCGATGGAGAGCAAGTCATTAAGGATGTTCGCTACCTTAATAGCGAGCACGTTGGTGATGTTTTCGCTGAGCGCAAAGCTATCTTTGATGTGTATTGTGAAAATGAGAAAGGAGAAAAGTTCATTGTTGAGATGCAGAACGCTTTTCAGAAATATTTCAAAGACCGTTCTCTCTTCTACTCTACATTTCCTATCAGAGAACAAGCTCCAAAAGGACAGGATTGGAATTTCAAGCTAGCCCATGTTTACACGGTAGCATTGCTCAATTTTGATTTTAAGGAAGAAGCTTTCGACCAAAAAGAAATCAACCACGATGTTGGCCTGCTAGACAAAAAGACATTCAAGGTCTTTAACGACAAGCTTTCTTTCAAGTATATTGAGATTGCAAAATTCAACAAAAGCGAGACAGAGCTAGAAACGCTGTATGACAAATGGCTCTATGTACTCAAGAATTTACCCAAGCTTGACAAACGACCGAAAGCTTTAAAAGAAAGAATTTTCACGAAGTTGTTTGAAGAAGCAGAAATCGCAAAATTCAGTCAACAAGAGCTACGAGAATATGAAGACAGCCTCAAGGCTTACCGAGATATTAAAAATTCGATCGATACAGCGAAGGAAGAAGGCAGAGAAGAAGGTATTGCCAAAGAAAAGTTGGCCACCGCAAAGCGTCTTCTCGGCATGGGGCTCACACAAGAGCAAGTTGCCAAAGGTACAGGCCTTTCAATAGAAGATATAGAGAGACTTGTTTAAACAATAATAATACAGAAAACCATCCGATAGCATTAGTTATATCGGATGGTTTTCTTGTTATTTAGCTTTCTTCGAAAGTCTCACCATCAAATTCGCTATATCTATGAAAACTACACCTATATTAATAATAATGATATCTACTTCACTCTTACCTCATAAGGGAAACGGCGGGAAGATGGATCGAGCGAATGATTCGAAGGAGCTCCCATCACTACCAGATAGAGTGCCTTGAGAGGCTGGGACTTTGGAGCCACAAGCGAAACCTTTCCGTTCATCGCTTCGCCCATCGGACTGTAGATGCATTCATCGGTATCGGCAGTTATTCCCACCAAACCATAACGGTAACCGATGGTTCGTGCCATCTTGTCCTTGGATGCCTTGAACGCCTTGCCCTCGGCAACGAGGGCTCTGAAATCTACAGTAACCTTCTTGCCTGCCTTCGGAATTTCCAACTTGATGGCATTAAAACCATAGTTCTCTGGAACCGAAGCTGTATCCGGACGGAGATACCCATTCTTCTGCTTCAGCATCCTGGTATCGAAGGTGCAGGCATAAGGACGAGTCTCCTTGCGGGCATAATCGAAATCGAAGTTCACAAGATGGCGGTAGCAGTCGAACATCTCATCATTAAACTGCTTCTGACTCATCTTATACTTCCGCTTGTAGGTAACAACCGGGTCCTCTCCTACCTTTCCCTCACGATAGAGCTGTGCGATGCTTTCCAATCCATGCTTCTCAGCCCACCACTCTATCACGTATGGCGAATGATAGATGTTGTCAAGATGCAGATAGCCCTTATGGGTAAGCTGTCTGAAGGCATCAAAATGAAACTTCTCGTCCGTCAGCCAGTCGGGATTCACTCTCCAGAGCATCCATTGGGATGTCATCTCGAAGAAACCGCTACCTCCCCAGGCTTCGCCCGTTTTGTCTGCCATGATCTGAAGCTGGAAACTGTGTCCCAGTTCGTGAGCCAGACAGTTGAGTTTTTTATCCTGAATACGGTTAGGTGTTACCCAGAGCGCTCCGATAAAGTCATCGTAAGTTCCGCCGTAAGCGGTTCCTTCCAGCGAATAGTTCACCATCACCATCATCTTATACTTATCGCAGATGCTGCCCGGCAGAGAGAATTTCAGGGTGTCACGGAAGAAACGGTAGAACCGTTCTACCTGAGTCTGCAGATTACCCAAGTCGAATTTCATCGGCTTACCTTCGAGCGAAGGAGGATTCTGCGGATTGTCTCCGAATGGCTTTTCCCAAAAATACACGATATTCTGTGTCTGTGCACTATGTCGCCAGCACCATCTCTCCTCATCCTTGTTGAAATCATAGGGTTTCAGAGAGTCCGGTACGAAGATGAGTTTCTGTGGTGCAGAAACAGGATTTACGGGTCTGGTGGCAGGAGCCTCGGATGGATCCTGCTGTGCCAGGGCTGCAGTAGCCCAAGGCAAGGTTGCCGCTGTGAATATCAGCGATAAGAAGATTCGTTTCATTTCGGTTATGATTTTTGCGATATTTATTTTTTTTGCGTTATTTATATTTCGGCACAAAAGTACTGATAATCTAGCAAAAACACTCGCAATATCGTCTAAAATGATATAAATATCGTATTTTCCCAAAGAACATCTTAGAGATTTGTCAAAAACTACATCAGAATAATAGATTTATGCCCAAAAACTTGGGAGATATTATAAAAAGTCGTATCTTTGCCAAAAGAATTCTATAAAAAGAAATGATGACAATTATGAAATATCCTATAGGAATACAGACATTTGAAAAAGTAATTGAGGATGGTTTCTCTTATGTTGACAAGACAGGCCTTGTATATCAATTGGTGCATTATGCACAAAATCTGTTTCTGAGTCGTCCTCGACGATTTGGAAAGTCTCTCCTTGTATCTACCCTTCAGGCATATTTTGAGGGAAAAAAGGAACTATTCGAAGGACTTGCCATCGAGAAACTGGAAAACGAATGGGAAACTTATCCTGTCATCCATATCGACATGAGCTGTGGCAAGTATTATCAGCTACAGAACCTACATACAACACTTCATCGCATATTGTCTGAATATGAGCGTTTGTACCACATCGCTACCCCTACTGTCAATCCAGATGTTTACAGTTCTCGATTGACCAACATCATATCGGCTGCCCGTCAACAGACTGGTAAGAAGGTGGTGGTGCTCATTGATGAATACGACTGCCCGATGCACGACTCCGTGAAAGATGAAAACTTGCAGAATCAGATACGCGACATCATGCGAGATTTTTTCAGCCCTCTCAAACAACAAGACGCCAACTTGCGTTTTGTCTTCATCACGGGTATTTCGAAGTTCAGCCAGTTGAGCATTTTCAGCGAGCTGAACAACCTCAAGATTATCACGATGAAGAATGAGTATGCCTCCGTTTGCGGTTTCACTGAAGAAGAACTCTTGGCCAACTATCAGGAAGACATCCAAGAATTGGCAGACGAGAACGAATTAACTTACGATGAAGCACTGGCAGAGTTGCGCTATCATTACGACGGTTATCATTTTTCTGCGAAGTCACCTGGAATCTACAACCCATTCAGCATCATCAATGCATTGGATGACAAAGAATTTAACAGCTATTGGTTTACATCGGGTACCCCAACATTTCTGGTTGAGCTTTTGCAAAATAAGGGATACGATATGCTTCAGCTAGATGATATTTGGACATCCGACAAACGCTTTGACGCTCCTACAGAAAAGATTTCAGACCCAGTGCCAGTCTTGTACCAAAGTGGCTATCTTACTATCAAGGAGTACGACAAGAGAAGCAAGCAATACCGTCTTGGATTTCCTAACGAAGAGGTTCGACAAGGATTCTCCACAAGTCTTTTCCGTTATTACTCACCAGATGGCATGGGCAACTACGATGCCTTGTGTAGAGCCTACTACGACTGCTTGGTTCGTGATGGAGACATGTCGACATTCCTGCCTCATCTAAAGACTTTCTACGATAAGTTCCCTTATACATTGATCAACAACAATGAGCGCCATTACCAAGCGGTGCTGTACACCATATTTGCCATGCTAGGAGTGGATGTTACCCCAGAACAGCCTACTTCTGACGGCAGAATCGATATGGTACTGAAAACCACCGACAGTATCTATGTCTTTGAACTGAAATATAAAAAGGATGCCGCTACGGCATTGGCTCAAATCAAGGACAAAAAGTATGCCTCGGCCTTTGCTGATGACAAGCGCAAGAAAGTGTTGGTCGGCATCAACTTCTCGGAAGACAACAGGACAATAGACGAATGGGAAATCAATACCCTATAGACAAGCCATCACCCGATAGCACACTTGTTTAAACAATAATAAAAAAGAAAACCATCCGATAGCATTAGTTCTATCAGATGGTTTTCTTTTTAATACAAAACCTCAATATCGTATTCCTTTATCATTTTGATGAAAGAAAGCTTTCTTTAGTATTCTTAATAAGAATCTTCCCCACCTCCTATGTAAACAATATTCCTAAGAAAGTAAATCAGGCAAAAACACCTGAAAAATGGGGAAAGAAGAGATTGAGAATTT
>URYG01000030.1 GCA_900551985.1 uncultured Prevotella sp.
GATAGCGATTACAATGGCTCAACCAAAGTGAGTGGTTCGGCTGGCACCGGAAAGACCATCGCAGCCATTCACCGTCTGAAATATCTCTGCCAGAGCAATATGTTCGGGAAGGTTCTCTTCACAACCTATACCACGGCACTGGTAGAAAACCTGAGAGTACTTGTAGAGAAAATGGGCATTGACAAGCAGAAGTATGCCCTCAACAACATTGATAAGGTGCTTTTGGAAGTAGCTAAGGAGTATAAGATTCTTCCGACAGATTTCCATGTATTGGATTACTCCGGCGACAAGGAATCCCTGGCTCTCTGGAGTGAGGTACTTGACCAAAATATCTCTGAGTTTGACGAGCAGTTCCTGTATTCGGAATATATAGATGTAATCATCTATAACAACAACAAGGATTTGAAATCTTACTTGCTGCAGGCTAGAACAGGCAGAACGAAACCTATCACCCGCAAACAGCGTGTGGAGATATGGAAACTGAAAGAGCATTATGAAGCCCTGAAGCAGGAACGCAAGAAAGTAGATCGCCTCGAGTTGTTCAATATGGCAGCTAACTATATGAAGGAGCATCAGATTCATCCATACAGTCATGTGATAGCCGATGAGTTTCAGGATTTTTCGAACCCGGAACTCCGTTTCCTGCGCCAGCTTGTAGCAGAAGGAAGAAACGACCTGTTCCTGACGGGTGATCCATACCAGCGCATCTATAGTGGAAGAAAGATTAACTTTACTGCTGCCGGAATCAATATCCGTGGCAAGAAGAGCAAGAAACTGAAGGTAAACTACCGCACCACAGAAGAAATCAAGCGCATGGCCGTTGCCGTTGTGAAAGGTGAGAAATACGACGACATGGATGGCGGCGAAGAGAACAACAAGGGATATATCTCCTTGGTTCATGGCGAAAAGCCTTGCTACAGGATATTTGCATCAAGTAATGAAGAGGTAGAATATGTAATGAAGGTAGTGGCTGAATGTGAAAATAATGGCATCAGTCTCAACCATATCTGCATAGCTGCTAGAACCCGGGCATTATACAAAGATGTTGTTGACGGATTACATCACAATGATATTCCTTATCAGGAGTTGAAAGGTGGAAACGCTACGGGTAATAAAGAAGGAATCTCACTCTGTACATTCCACTCGTTGAAAGGTTTGGAATTCCGCATCGTCATCCTGGTTGGTGTAACAGAACGGAGTATGCCATCAAAAGAGACTTCCGGTAAACCATTCTCTATGATGGATGTTCCGGAACGCAAAGAGTATCTGATGGGCATCCGCTCCCTTCTCTATGTAGCCATCACCCGTGCTAGACAGATGGTATTCATCAGTGGATGGGGAGAAGCAACAGAATTGCTGGAAGTAATGGAATAATAATCAAAAGGTCGGACTATAAATTTATAGTCCGACCTTTTGATTTTTTCCTACACTTCTTTCAATAAAAATTTTTCTAGTTACTTTTGAAAGCAGAGGGGGAAAGCATTAAAACTTGTAAAAAACGGGGATTATCTGAGTTTTTTGTTTTACCTTTGTACCATCAATGACAGTTAGAGAGAAAATATATTAAATAATATGGAAAATAAAAGCAAAAGAATAGAAGAGATCTTCAAGCAGGATCTAAGTATGTACCTTACTGGCAGACAGCGTGTTGACGAGCAGCTTCCGGATGCTCCGGACATCGAGGAACAGTGGGCGAAGATTGGCGAAAGCTATCTGCCTGATGCCATGCGCGAGTTCAGCAAATACCCTACCGTGGCTCTGGGATGGATTATGTTCGTAGGCATGGCCATCGCCAAATACTGGGACGAGGACTGGGAGCTGTATGGCAAGGTAGATAATCTTTATGAATACCTCAGAGACCGCATTGATTTCGACCACATGGATGACTATATTCTCGACCAGGTTCTGCTGCTCGACGAGAACGAGCACAAGGCTACTTCTACCATCGTAGCAGAGTGTGCCGCACGCACCTATACCCTGCTCATCCACCAGGGATATGAGCCTGGTACAGAAGCAGCTTTCCGTGGTTTCATTGCAGCTTTACATCAAATGTATCTGATGGGTGCAGCCATGGAGCTGAAGAGACTGGGTTATCACATGACACAGCTGCAGTAATTAAAAAAGTTTAAAAAAGATTTTGTTATATGAAATAATAGTTGTACCTTTGCACTCGATTTTCGGATAACGAAGCAAAATCACATTAATTCATATAACAAAACTTTTTAAATGAAGGCAATAGCAATTAAGTCGAGTTTGTTTTCTTGCTTGAAGAGTTACAACAAGAAAACATTCATGTCTGACCTCATGGCAGGTATCATCGTTGGTATCGTAGCCCTGCCTCTGGCCATCGCATTCGGTATCGCTTCTGGTGTGACACCCGAAAAGGGTATCATCACAGCCATCGTAGCGGGTCTCATCATCTCCATCTTCGGCGGAAGCAAAGTGCAGATCGGCGGACCTACAGGAGCATTCATCGTCATCATCTACGGCATCATCCAGAAGTATGGATTCGAGGGATTGACCATCGCAACGCTGATGGCAGGTCTCTTCCTGGTGCTCTTCGGACTGCTCCGACTCGGTACCATCATCAAGTACATCCCTTATCCTATCGTGGTAGGTTTCACCAGCGGTATCGCCGTAACCATCTTCACCACCCAGATCAAGGATCTCTTCGGTTTGACATTGGCTTCTAATCCTTCAGACTTCCTGGAGAAATGGGGTGTTTATTTCCAGAGTTTCGACACCATCGACCCTTGGTGTGCCCTCATCGGTGTGGTAAGCGTGGTGGTCATCGCCATCACTCCAAGATTCAGCAAGAAGATTCCGGGATCGCTCATCGCCATCATCCTGATGACCGTTGTGGCACTGCTGCTCAAGCAGTTTGCCGGTGTAGAGAGCATCGAGACCATCGGCGACCGTTTCTCTATCAGCAACGAGTTGCCTGCTGCCCAGGTTCCTGAGATGAACTGGGAGACCATCAAGAGTCTGGTATCTCCTGCCATCACCATCGCCATCCTCGGCGCCATCGAGAGTCTGCTCTCTGCTACCGTTGCCGATGGTGTGATCAGCGACCACCACGACTCCAATACAGAGTTGATTGCCCAGGGTTTGGCGAACATCGCTTCCCCACTCTTCGGCGGTATTCCTGCTACAGGTGCCATCGCCCGCACCATGACCAATATCAACAACGGCGGTAAGACTCCTATCGCAGGTATCATCCACGCAGTGGTACTGCTGCTCATCTTCCTCTTCCTGATGCCGCTCGCCAAGTATATCCCTATGGCTTGTCTGGCTGGTGTACTGGTTGTGGTTTCCTATGGTATGAGTGGTTGGAGAAGTTTCCTGGCATTGATGAAGAATCCTAAGAGCGACGTTACCGTGCTCCTGATCACCTTCTTCCTCACCATCATCTTCGACCTGACCGTTGCTATCGAGGTGGGTCTGATCATCGCCTGCCTGCTCTTCATGAAGCGAATGAGTGAGACTACCGACGTAACTGCTATCACTGAGGACGAGATTGACCTGAACAAGGAGTACGATTTCCTCTCTACCAACCTGGAACACTATACGATTCCTAAGGGTGTAGAGGTATATGAGATCAACGGTCCTTTCTTTTTCGGAGCGGGTAATAAGTTTGAGGAAGTGATGGCAGCCTTCGGCGACCGTCCATTGGTTCGCGTCATCCGTATGCGTAAGGTTCCATTCGTGGATTCTACAGGTATCCACAACCTCACCAACCTCTGCGAGATGAGTCAGAAGGAGGATATCCAGGTTGTTCTCTCCGGTGTCTGCGAAAAGGTGAACTCCCAGTTGGAGAAGGCTGGCTTCTACAACATGCTCGGTAAAGAGAACATCACTGATCATATCAGCAAGGCGCTGAAGCGTGCTGAAGAAATCATTGAGAATAAGAAATAGAGATGATAGACATCATATAAAAAAAAGATGCATTGCTGAACATTCAGCAATGCATCTTTTTTTTATATGATAATCATTCATCACTTTACAGGACTTTTCCCAGGAACTCCTGGAGTCTTGGAGACTTCGGATGATTGAAGACTTCTTCAGGGGTGCCATCCTCCGTGATATAGCCATTACTGAAGAAGAGCACACGATTGGCAACTTCGCGGGCAAATCCCATTTCGTGGGTTACTACCACCATCGTCATGCCTTCAGCTGCCACATCCTTCATCAACTGCAATACTTCTCCTACCATCTCCGGGTCGAGTGCAGAAGTAGGTTCATCGAAAAGAAGAACCTCCGGATTCATTGCCAGGGCACGGACGATGGCAACACGCTGCTTCTGTCCGCCCGAAAGACTATCCGGGTAACTGTCTGCCTTGTCGAGCAATCCGATGCGGGAGAGAAGCTCTGTAGCCTTCTCATCCGCCTCTTCACGGGTCATCTTTCCCAACTCTACCGGTGCCAGCATGATATTGCGGCGGATGGTCATGTTCGGGAAGAGATTAAACTGCTGGAACACCATACCCACCCGCTGGCGCATCTTGTTGATATCTACATCCCAGGAGGTAAGGTCAATACCATCGATCAGAATCTTTCCCTCCGTAGGTTCCTCCAAGAGATTGATGGAACGCAGGAAGGTACTCTTGCCACAGCCCGACGGGCCAATAATGGCAACCACTTCGCCCTGCTTGATGGAAGTGGTAATGCCTTTCAGGACTTCGTTGTCGCCGAAGCGCTTGCGAAGTCCTTCTATCTTGATTATCTCGTTCATTTTATCCATTCTATTATCTTTCGCTCTTTCTCAAACGCTTTTCCAACTTTCTCACTCCGGCATTCAGTCCGAGGACGATGATGAGATACAGACAGGCTACTACACCCAATGGCAGCATTGCCTCGTAGGTGATGCTTCGGATGATATCGGAACCCTTGGTAAGATCCACGAGACCGATGTAACCGCTGATGGAGGTTTCCTTGAGCAGGGTGATAAGCTCATTACCCATCGCCGGCAGCACATTCTTGAAGGCTTGTGGCAGGATGATGAGTCGCATGGTCTTGCCATAAGAAAGACCGAGACTTCTACCCGCTTCCATCTGTCCCTCATCTACCGACATGATACCCGAACGGATGACCTCGGCAATATATGCCGCTGAGTTCAAACCGAAGGCAATGACGGCAACGAATATCTTGTTGACATCGGCAGAGGCGAAGACCACATAATAGATGATGAGCAACTGCACCATGGTAGGCGTACCACGCATGATGGTGAGATACAACTGGCAGAGCAGATTCGGAATGCGCCAACCGCCTCGACGTTCGTGACGGGCACGTATGATGGCTATCAGCGTACCGAGAATCACGGAAAGGATGATGGCGAAGAAGGTGATGATGAGCGTATTGCCCAATCCCTGCAGGAGATACTGATAGCGGTTGTCATCGATGAAGCAAGACTTGAACTTATCCAGAAATCCATGCTGTGCACCAGCTACTTCGGCATTTTCTGAATTCACCATAATCACCTGTCGCACATCGGCGTAGGAATCGGTGAATCCGATGTTCTTCTCGCGCTCCGGGGTGACGGTAATACCGGCGATACCGGCATCAGCCTTACCAGCCTGTACGGAGGTGATGATGGCATCAAACTCCATATCAAGAATCTCGACATCCACACCCAGCACATCGCCAATGGCATTCGCCACATCTACATCGATACCCACAATCTTACCATCCTGGTAGTACTCGAAAGGTTCGAAGGTGGCATTGGTGGCAAAGCGGAGGCTCTTCTTCAGTCCGAGCTTCTGCAGTGCTTCCGGTCCTACCTTCTTCACATCCGAAGTTTTTGGCGTATAAGCCACGGCAATACCCCGTTCCAGATGACGGTTGACGATGGAATCGATGACACCATTCGCCTTCAGGATACGGATGGCATGGTTGATGGACTGCTGCAACTCGGCATGATCCTTTGCCACACAGATGGCGAAAGAGGAGGCATCGAAGGTTTCCGGCAGAATGCGGAGAGAGGGATTCACCCGCTGGAATGCCTTGGCTGGCGCCTCATCGGTCACCATACAGTCGATCTTACCCTGGAGGAGCGCCTGAATGGCATCGGCTCCCTTGTTGTATCGTTCTACCTTGGTGCCATCTCCTTTCTTTTCCAACTCTGTGGCAAGGCCGTCGCTGGTGGTACCTAACTGTACACCGATAACGGCGCCCTGCAAATCAGCCTTCGTCTTCAACTGCTTCTTCGCATCGGAAGAATCCGAGCCACAGGAAGACAGGAGAAGACAGGCTGCTATTACTAAAGTACTTAAACTAAATCGTTTTAATCTGTTATAAATCATCTAATTAATCATTATTCTCCTTTAAAGCCTTTTGCCAAACCGCCCTCGCTGGTTTCCTTATAGAGCGAAGGGAGATCGTGACCAGTCTGTCGCATTACTTCTACCACTCTATCGAATGATACGCTGTGATGACCATCCGAGAAGGAAGCGTAGAGATCAGCATCCAGGGCACGGGCAGCCGCAAAGGCATTGCGCTCGATGCAAGGAATCTGTACCAATCCGCAAACCGGGTCGCAGGTCATACCCAGGTGATGCTCCAATCCCATTTCGGCAGCATACTCTACCTGGGCAGGACTACCGCCAAAGAGCTGGCATGCCGCAGCTGAAGCCATCGCACAGGCTACACCTACCTCACCCTGGCAACCCACATCAGCACCACTGATAGAAGCATTGTGCTTCACGATGTTACCCACCAGTCCGGCAGTAGCCAAAGCACGGAGGATGCGTTCCTCACTCATATCATGAGCGGTATGCATGTGATAGAGTACGGCAGGAAGTACACCGCAGGCACCACAGGTAGGCGCCGTAACGATGGTACCGCCCGAAGCATTCTCCTCGCTTACCGCCAGCGCATAGGAATAAACCAGTCCGCGGCTCTGCAAGGAAGCACGATAGCCCTTCGCCTTGATATGATAGATAGCCGCCTTGCGCTGGAGCTTCAGCGGTCCAGGCAAGACTCCCTCATGACTGAGACCATTGCGGATAGACTGCTTCATGGTATCCCATACCTTACGGAGGTAATCCCAGATATCCTTATCCTCACATTTCTCCACGTATTCCCAGAAAGAGCGGCCGTTGTCGTAGCACCATTTCTGGATCTCTGCCATCGTCTTCAAGTCATAGACATCTTCAGCGCCCAACTCCGACTGTCCTTCAGTACCATCGGAGATGGCACCGCCACCGATGCTATATACAGTCCACTCATCAATCACGTCGCCATTCAGGTCCTTGCCCACAAACTTCATTCCGTTAGGATGGAAAGGCAGGAAGACCTGAGGCTTCCAGATGATATGAACGATATGCTTCTTGAGCACTTCCTCGATAGCCACATCGGTCATGTGACCCTTGCCGGTAGCTGCCAGGGCACCATACAATGTAACTTCGTAGGACGAAGCATTAGCACAACGCTCCAGGAAGAGCTTAGCTGCACGCTGAGGTCCCATCGTATGACTGCTCGATGGTCCCTTGCCAATTCGGTATAATTCCTTTAAAGATTTCATTTTTCCCGTATTATCATGTTATTGTATTCAAATTAGGTATTTCCCCGTAGCAGGTCTATTTCACCTGGGTGGCTCTGGTGATGACGATGTCTTCCAGCGGGCGGTCATTGTTGTCCTTGTTGGTAGCCACATTCTGGATCTTATCTACCACATCCATACCTTCCAGCACTTCGCCGAACACGGTATAGCCATTGTCAAGATGAGGCACGCCACCATGCTTGATGTAGCCCTGCTGCAACTGATCGGAAGGCAGAGCATAAGACTTTGCGCCCTCTCTCTTCTCCTTCTCTACATAATATTCCATCTGTCGGGGAGAGAAGTTTCTGCCCCAGGTGATATAGAAATCGGTGGAAGCAGATGCCTTGGTTGGATTTTCATCATCTCCCTCACGGGCTGCACAGAGCTGACCGCGCTTGTGGTAATATTTAGGATAGATGATTTCGGCTGGTACCGTATAGTTGACATCAAACTTCTCCACCTTTCCAGGAGTCACCTTGCGACAGGAATAATCACCGCCCTGGATCATAAAGTTCTTGATGACACGCTGAAAGATACAGCCGTTGTAATATCCGCTGTTCACGAGCTTGAGGAAGTTGTCGCGGTGATGCGGAGTATCGTTATAAAGAGCCACACGGATATTGCCCATCGTGGTTTCCAGCAGTACCTCGTGGCAGGTGGTATCACGAGGTGTCTCCCAAGGGAGCAGCTCGTTATCGAATGCCGGACGGGCAGTCTGCAGAGTTGGCTGAGTCTGTTCCTGCGCCATTGCCTGAGGAGCAAAAGCAGCCAGCAAGAGGGCAGATATCGTTATTATCTTTTTCATTTTCTTAATACTTAAATCTGTTTTTTATGTTATTGATTGCAAAGATAATGATTTTATTCTAAAAAATTATGCTTTTCTCAAACTTTCTTTATATCTTTGCGTGCAAAATGACAGAAACGGGCAAAATGATGCTCGAAAATTGGTGAATAACATAAAAAGCTTCGAAAACGAGGCTACATAAAAGATTTGATATGATGACAACAAAAAGATTATATCTCCTTCTCCTGGGCTTCGCTCTGATAGGAATGAAAGCCCAGGCACAGCACGTGAGCTTCGGACCTCTGCACAGTCAGGACAGTCCGAGGGAAGACTGGCTGTTGCCAGGCGATACGGTATATCAGGACGGGAAGACTGTGGTATATGGCGGAAAACCGATGAAGAATCCCTATACCCCTATCCGGAATATAGATTCCAACAATGACGAACTCTACAAGACGGGCAGTTATCTGAAGAATCCGCAGGATAGTGATTATTACAACAATCCTATTTCGAATCTGGTCAATTCGGGAGGATTGGGAAACAGCTATGACTATTGGGGAAATGACTGGGGCAAATATGGCTGGAACCGATATGGCTGGGGACTCCATAAGGGACTGAACCTCTCGGTAGATCTTTCGGTCTTCGCCACTTTCGGCAAGCATGCGCCACACTGGGGCGGTTTTACCCAGACCATCAATGCCACGTATCTCACGCCACTTACCAAGGACAACAAGCTGTGGATGGCTTTGGGTACCTATCTCAACAACATCAATTACGGAGGCGACAATTTCCGGGATGGTGGTGTGTATGGCATTCTGGGCTATCAGTTTAATGAGCATTGGGAGGCATACGTATATGGACAGGTAAGTGTAGCCAACAACTACAATTCCATCTACAGCCGTTATGCCGGATATGGTCCTTACGGATATGGCAGATATGGCATGTATCCCGGCGCCTGGGGAATGGGCGTAATGCCTGGAGGATATGGTATGGGAGCTGCCGGTGCCAATGTATTAGGTGCCGGAGTCAGATACACCAACAAGAATTTCTCCATTGGAGTAAGCGTAGAAGGAAACTGGTATAATAACCCTAAGACTCCTTCCTATTACAAACAGTATGATTATCCGGTATCGGAACCGATTAAATGATAAACAATTAAGCCAGCGATTTTTCGGTCGCTGGCTTTATTATTTATTGTATTGAGTAGAGATTAGTGATTATCCATTGATAATCTGAACGATGCGTTCTGCCGATCGTCCATCCCATCTATCAGGAATACCACCCTTCTTCCATTCACCCTTCACAATCTTCTCCATCGCCTGCTGAAGCTTCTCCGGATCTTCAGCAACGAGTTCGTTGGTTCCTACGGTTACGGTTTCCTGATGCTCGGTATAGCTATTCAGGGTGATGCAAGGCACACCATTGAAGGTAGCCTCTTCTGCCACATTACCCGAATCGGTGATCACACCCATGGCGTGGGCTGAGAGATAAGAGAAATCGAGATAACCCTGAGGCTGTACAACCATGATACCCGACTGATGGTCAGCCACATCCTGGTAAGCCTTGAAGGCAAGCACGAATCCCAATGCCTTGCCACGCAAAGGAGCCAGAACCTTGATGCCAGCCTGGCGAGCCACACGGTCGATTGTTGAGATCAAGGTCTTCATCTCATCGATATTGTTGACAATAGCCTTGCGGTTCAAGGTAAGCACCATATACTTGCCATCTTCCAGATGCTGTTCATCCATCACCTGAGGACGCTTCATACGCTGCTGCAGGAATCGGATGTTATCAATGAGTACATTACCCACCATATAAACCTTAGAGAGTTCGGCACCCTCCTTGTTGGCGATACTGTTGTTGGAGATACCTGCGGTGAAGAGGATATCAGAGAGACCATCGATCACCAGACGGTTGATTTCCTTCGGCATCGTGATATCGAAGCTACGGGTACCTGCGGCGATGTGAGCCAACTGAACACCCTGCTTCTTGGTGACGATAGCCACAGCCATGGTAGAAGCCAGATCATCCACCACAATCACCACATCCGTAGGATTCTGCTGGAGATAGCGCTCAAACTGTGCCATCACCATACCGGTCAGCTCATTCATATTCTCACATTCCACGCCCAGATAAATATCCGGCTTGCGGATACCCAAATCAGAGAAAAGGGAGTCTTCGAGGGTCTCATCGTCTTCACGACCGGTATAGACCAGCTTGCACTCCATCTCCTCGCCCGCTTTCTGGGCATTCTCTATCGCTCTCATCACAGGAGCCACCTTGATGAAGTTTGGTCGGGCACCTGCTACAATACAAATTTTCTTTGCCATATATCTTTACTACTGAATACTTGCTTGATTACTGAACACTTGCTTGATTACTGAATACTTGCTTACTGTTTAAACAAATCCTTGATACCACCAATAGACCCCAGGAGGTTGGTAGCCTCGTAAGGCAGATAAACCACCTTATTATCCTTACCCTGAGCCACTTCCTGCATCATGGTGATGTATTTCTGCGCCAGCAGATAGTTGGCAGGATTGGTACTCTGACCTACGGCTTCGGTAATCTTCTGGATAGCGATGGCCTCAGCCTCAGCCTTGCGGATGCGGGCAGTAGCCTCACCTTCGGCTCTCAGGATGGCCTGCTGCTTGGCAGCCTCAGCCTTGTTGACAATCGCCGCCTTTTCACCTTCGGAGAGCAGACGCTGCTTCTCCTTCTCACCTTCTGAAGTCAAGATGGTAGCTCGCTTGTTACGCTCAGCCTGCATCTGCTTCTCCATCGCCTGGAGCACACTCTCAGGAGGAGTGATATCCTGCAACTCTACGCGGTTTACCTTGATTCCCCACTTGTTGGTGGCATCATCGAGCACCGCACGGAGCTTGGTGTTGATGGTATCACGGGAGGTAAGCGTCTGGTCGAGCTCCATCTCACCGATGATGTTACGAAGGGTAGTCTGAGTCAACTTCTCGATCGCGTTAGGCAGGTTGTTGATTTCATACACACTCTTGAAAGGATCTACAATCTGGAAATAAAGCAGAGCATTGATCTGCATCTGGATATTATCCTTGGTAATCACATTCTGGCGGTCGAAGTCATAAACCTGTTCACGAAGGTCGATGCTGCTGGTATAGGTATAGCTTCCTCTACGCATCGCCACGATGGTCTTTGCCTGGTCGATGAAAGGAATGATAATGTTGATACCTGGCTTCAGGGTAGCATAATAGCGACCCAATCGCTCGATGATTCTAGTCTCACTCTGAGGAATGATCACGATGGTTTTCTTTACCACTACCAGTGCAAGCAGCACTAGAGCGATCAATACATAAAGTCCTATTTCCATGATGTTTATAATTAAAAGTTAGTACTTCTCTACCTGGAGAATGATAGACTGGTGTCCCATCACTCTTACACGGGTGCCCTTGGCGATATCACCTACAGCGCCTGGAGCTTCTGCCTTCCAGTCATCACCGTCGAGCTTCACTCTTCCATACCCGCCGGCAACGATGGTTTCACTCACCTCGCCTATCTGTCCGGCAAGGGCATCGGAGTTACTCTTCCGATGATCGGCTCCCTTATGGATGGCCTTTACCAGATGCGGACGGATCAGCAGGATACTGAGTACGGAACATACCGCCCAGACCACTACCTGAACCCAGAACGGAGCATCCATCACAGCCACAGGTATGCTGATGAGCGCACCGATGGCAAAACAAGTCACGTAGAAGTCGCCCGAAGACAACTCCAGGATGAGGCAGATGAACATGATGACAGTCCAAAATAGCCAGAGGTTTTGAGAGATATATTCCATCATATCGTTATTTTTTAGTTGATTTCTTCATCAGCGAGCTAGCCTTAATGGTCTTGACGCCCGTTTTCTTAGTAGTAGATACGGAAGTCTGTCCCTGAGGCTTGTAGTACTTCAGCGCTGTAGGCATCGCCGCCTTCAAGGCAGCAATACGCTTGGCATCGGAAGGGTGATCGCTGAAGATATCACTCTTGCCCTGATTGCCCGAAGCCTCAGCCATACGTTCCCAGAAAGGTATCGCCTGCTGAGGATCGTAGCCTGCCATCGCAGCAAAGATCAAACCCATATAGTCGGCTTCTGTTTCGTTTTCACGCGAATACTTCAGATTACGGAAGGAGAAATACTGTCCGGCTACGGCACCCGCCAGATCTCCCACTCCATTACCTACAGCCTGATTCAGCACACCGCTCAGAATGCTGGTACCTACCTGCTGGTTCTGAGCCTTGGAAAGCTGTTCGGCACTATGCTTAGCCACAGCGTGTGCAATCTCATGTCCCAGTACGATGGCGAGCGAATTATCGCTGGAAGCTACTGGGAGCAAGCCCTCATATACCACAATCTTTCCGCCAGGCATACAGAAGGCATTCACACTGTTGTCCTGAACGAGGTTGAACTCCCAGGAATAGTTCTGAAGATCATTGGCGTATCCGTTCTCCTTGAGATAGGTCTCTACGGCAGCAGCCAATCGCTTTCCGACTCTTACTACCTGCGCAGTCTTCACTGCATTGGTAGATTTCTTCGCCGAAGCCATGTACTTGGTATATTCCTGATTAGACAAACTCAAAACCTGTGCATCAGAAACAGAGATGCGATGGGTGCGACCCGTAAGAGGCACCTTCTGCGTTGTACCGCAAGATGCAAGCATCATGGCAGCCAACATGCTAAAAACTAAAACCTTAATCCGTTTCATTTTCTATCTTCTCTTAAGTTATATATTCTATTTACAAGAAATAGCTATCTTATGATTTGCAAATATACATCAAATACACGAAACAACCAAGTTTTTCCGAGAATTTAACAAAAAATTAATCCCGGCTACGAGATTCATCGTTAGAATCTCAGAGCCGGGATTGTTTTTTTATGGGGAGTTGATATTACTTCTTAGCATTCATAGCCTTCTTGGCAGCAGCTACAGCCTTGTTGTACTTAGCAGTAGCCGACTTCAAAGCCTTGGCATTGTTAGCCTTCTTGGCAGCAGCTACAGCATCATAAAGGTTCCACAACTTGAATTTAGCGGTAGCCTCCTTCTGCGACTTGGTATAAGCAGCAGCGGCAGCCTCTGTAGCAGCCTCAGCCTCAGGAGAAGCATACTGATGCTTGTAACCATCCTGCTTGTTCCAGAAACCACGGGTGAAGTCTGGGAAGGTAACAGCAGCACAGTTGTTGTCCATAGAGAGCGCGCCCAACTCAGCCAAAGAGCACCACTCAGCCAAATCGTAAACGTCCATATCCAATGGCAAACCATTCTGCAAGCAGTAAACCAGACGAGAGTCCATGATGAAGTCCATACCACCGTGACCCATCTGACGACCCAGCTCACCATACTTCTTCAAGATTGGGTGATAATACTTCTTGGTCAAAGCTTCCTTCTGCTCCTTGTTCATGAAACCATGAGCATTGAGGTTATCCATCTGAGGAGCACCTGTACCCTTGAGTGCCTCGCCAGAAAGAGCAAACTCCTCTGTAGGATACTTGGTAGCGTAACCCTTGGTACCTGTGAGCTTGAACAGGCGGTTGTATGGCTGAGGAGTCATCACGTTGTGCTGAATCTCCACCACCTTACCCTTAGCTGTACGCATCAAGGTAGTAGTATGGTCACCATTGCGGAACTCCTTGCACTCCTTGCCGCTCTTGTTCTTCACCCAGTCCTTACCTACGAAAGACTCTGTATCCATAGCAACGAGCGTAGTGAAGCGGTCGCCACGGTGAATGTTCAGACACTGAGCAACAGGACCCAAGCCGTGAGTAGGATAAACATCACCACGGTTCTCCATATTATACTTCATACGCCAGTGGAGGTTGTCCTTGTCATTGTCAGCAGGATCCTTCCAGTAAGCATCCCAGAAGTCCTCGAGACAGTGGATATAAGCACCCTCAGCACGGATGATATCACCGAAGACGCCATCCTGAGCCATCGCCAGCGCATTCATCTCATAGTAGTCGTAGCAGCAGTTCTCCAAGATGAAGCAATGCTTGCGAGTCTGTTCGCTCAAGTTGATCAGGCTCCAGCACTGATCCAGGTTCATGGCACTAGGCACCTCAATAGCAGTATGTTTACCATTCTCCATTGCAAACTTGGCAACTGGGAAATGGTGGTTCCAGTCGGCAGCGATATAAACCAGGTCGATGTCATTACGCTTGCACAAAGCCTCATAACCCTTCTCACCGCTATAGATATCAGCAGGCTTCAAACCCTGCTTGCGCAAGTACTCCTGTGATTTCTCTGCACGAGCCTCCTCGTAATCACACAAGGCAACGATCTCTACGCCAGGAATATGGCAGAAACGCATCACTGCCCAAGGACCACGCATACCCAGACCGACAAAGCCCACACGTACTGTCTTCAACTTTGGAGCAGTCAATCCCAAAACATTCTGCTGTCCTGCAGGACGCTCTGGTGTCTCCACTACGATTGTACCCTTGTCCCAATGCCACTTAGTGCCAGGAGACAAAGACTGAGCGCTAGCCGACAAAGAAAATGCCGCCAAAGCTGCCATCAAAAAACTCTTAATTTTCATCCCTAAAGTTAGCAACACTTACGTTAGTAATATTAATTAATAGGTTCTGATCAACATCTAGGTTTCTCAGCAATTCTCTCAAATCAGCACTCCATTCATCTTAGTGTTGCATTAGAAAACAAATGGAACGCTGAAATGACTCTGCAAAAGTACAAATAAAATTTGAGATACTGAATCTTTTTAGTGTTTTTTTATGGTTAAAGGTACAATTCCAGGCTTTTAACAAGAAAAACCGCTCTGAATCAGAATGACAGAAAGAAGAAAACGCTAAATGATAGAAACAAGAAAAAACCGCTTCGCCTAAAGCGAAACGGTTTTCTTTTTACCCTTACTCTCGTTACCAACTCGATCGAGCGCAGTAACGACATAGGTATATTTCTGATCCTTTACGTATGGTATCGGATAGGTGGTATCGTAAATAACTGCCTGGAGAGCGGTGACATCATTGAGATTCACTGGCGCTCCCTTTTCGAAACGGTAGATGGCAAAGCGGTTGGCTACATCGCCCCATTTCTTCTTCTTTGCCTTTGGAGCCTTCCAGGTAAGCAGAGGTCCCTTCTCTGTCCACTCCATCTTCAGACTCTTCACCCCCTTTGGTGCCTTACTATCCAGGAATGGCATCAATGGAGGAAGCGAAGGATATTTCCAGTAATAATCGCGCAGGGTATGTCCGATGTTGCCTACGTTATCTGCTGCAGTCTTGGCATACCAGAGCACGGTACCCTGTACATTATTCATCTGCTGGTGAAGGCGATGCTTAGCCGGCAACTGATGACTCTTCGGATTCGCTGGATCAGCAAACTTAGCTGTACGCTCGATATCCTCACCTATATAAAGAGGACGGTTGCCGGCATACTTGTTCCACCACTGGATGAGAGTCTTATAATCTGCCGCCTTGTTACCTATCTCCCAATAGATCTGAGGCACACAGTAATCGATGAAGCCATTGTTTACCCAGAGGAGAACATCGGCATAGAGATCATCGTAGTTCTGAAGACCGAAAGTCTGAGATCCTATCGGAGAGTTTTTCCTGTTGCGATAGATACCGAAAGGAGAAACACCGAACTTCACCCAAGGCTTGACACGATGGATGGTTTCACCCAACTGCTTGACGAAGCGGCTCACATTGTCTCTTCTCCAGTCGCCGATGTTGCGGAAACCGCGAGGATTGGCTGCATACATCTGCTGATCAGGAATCTGCTTGCCAGCTACCGGATAAGGATAGAAGTAGTCGTCGATATGAAAACCGTCGATATCATAACGGCTCACGATATCAGCAGCCACCTGACAGGTATAATCTGCAGCCTCCTGGAGAGCCGGATTGAGAAGCACGAGATTATCATAGTTGAAACAGAGGTTCGGATGCTTCTTCACCACGCTCTGGGATGACACCTGGGAGAACGAGGTAGAACCATGCTTGGCACGGTAAGGATTGATCCATGCATGAATCTCCATTCCACGCTGATGACACTGCTCAACCATCCACTCCAGCGGGTCCCAATAAGGCGATGGGGCCTTGCCCTGGACACCGGTGAGGAACTTACTCCAAGGTTCGAGGTCACTCTGATAAAGGGCATCGCATTCGGCACGCACCTGGAAGATGATGGCATTCACGCCATCCTTCTGCAATTCATCGAGCTGCTGGGTGAGCATCGACTGGATTTGCTGGGTTGATTTACCCAAATACTGTCCGTTGACGCACTGGATCCAGGCGCCACGGAATTCACGTTTGTTCTGTGCCATCAGCGAAGTCTGAAACATCAGCATCATCGCCAAAATCAGCATCCCTAAGATTTTCTCTCTTCTCACTTTTTAATGTTTAATGTTAAATGTTAATTGTTGAATGTTATTTTTTATCCTCCTCATCACGCAGCGTAGGCAGCGAGATGTGGTATTTCACGGCGAGCAGACGGATGATGCAGACAGTGAGGAAGGAGGCTACCACTGTGATATAGAGGCTTAAGCCCAGATAGCTGAATGCCCAGTAAACCAGGCCGCCCAACACACAAGCCATCGCATAGATTTCCTTACGGAAGATAACCGGCTCCTCGTTGAGAAGCACATCACGGATGACTCCTCCAAAGGAGCCTGTGATACATCCCATGATGATAGCTACCCAGAATGGGAAGCCACAATCGAGGGTCTTCTGGATTCCGGCGATATTGAAAAGCGCCAAACCGAGGGTATCGAAAAGAAACCAGGTATTGTCCAGACGCTTCAGATAATGATGGCACACGATGACCACCAGTTGGGCCAAGAACGTAAACAGAAGATAGATAGGACTCGACATCCAGAATGGATTCAAGCCCAGCATCACGTCGCGGATGGTTCCACCTCCGATAGCTACAGCCACACCACATACAAATCCGCCCAGCCAATCATAATGCTTGCTGGCGGCAAGTCTGATGCCCGAAAGGGCAAATGCAAAGGTTCCAATGAACTCGATGACGCTCTGGAGAGTCATCACCAGTTCCGGGTCTTGATGAATAGTCATTTTCTCGTAATAAATTATTTGATATGGGGGATTGCAAATCCCCCGGTTTTAAAAGGTCGAACATTTTTTAACGACGGATTGCAAATCCGTCGGAACGCCTAGCGGTTCTTGAATCTTTCTCCCCAGCAGGTAACCATCCAGTTATAGAGGCGTTCTTCTGAAGGAGAATGCTGCGGATGCCAGAATCTGGCTTCTTTCAGCTCATCAGGTAGATATTGCTGTTCGGTGAAATGTCCCGGATAATCGTGAGGATATTTATAGCCATCATGATAGCCCAGGTCTTTCATCAGTTTGGTAGGTGCATTGCGGATATGCAGCGGCACAGGCAGATTACCGGTCTGCTTCACCGTGGCAATGGCATCATTGATGCCCAGATATGCACTGTTGCTCTTCGGACTGGTAGCGAGATACACCACCGCTTCGGCAAGAGCAATCCTTGCCTCAGGCCAGCCTATCTTCATCACCGTATCGAAGGCAGCATTCGCCAGCAGGAGGGCATTCGGATTCGCCAGCCCCACATCCTCGCTTGCACTGATTACCAATCTCCGGGCGATAAACTGCGGATCTTCGCCGCCCTCTATCATACGCGCCATCCAATAGAGCGCTGCATCAGGGTCACTGCCTCGAATACTCTTGATGAAGGCAGAGATGATGTCATAATGCATCTCGCCCTGCTTATCATAAGCCAGCGGATTCTGCTGCAACTGTTCCTCTACCATATTATCGGTGATAACCACTTCATCGCTGCCTGCAGATTCCACCACCAGTTCCAGGATATTGAGCAGTTTCCGGGCATCACCGCCACTGAAGCGGAGCATGGCTGCGGTTTCCTTCAACTCAATCTTCTTCTGCTTGAGTTCCACATCCTCGGTGATGGCACGCTGCAGGAGACCCTCCAGGTCTTCCTTCTCCAACGATTTGAGCACATAGAGCTGGCAACGGGAAAGGAGCGGACGGATCACCTCGAAAGAGGGATTTTCCGTGGTAGCACCAATCAGGGTGACAATACCCTTCTCCACCGCCCCCAGCAGAGAGTCCTGCTGACTCTTGGAGAAACGGTGAATCTCATCAATAAATAAGATAGGAGAAGCAGAATTGAAGAATCTGCCACTCTTCGCCCTCTCTATTACCTCGCGCACATCCTTTACGCCACTGGTAACGGCAGAAAGGGTGTAGAAAGGAACCTTCAGAGTCTGGGCTACGATCTGAGCCAAGGTGGTCTTGCCCACTCCCGGAGGTCCCCAGAGGATAAAAGAGGATATGCGCCCTGCGTCTATCATCTTGCGCAGCACGGCACCCTCACCCACCAGATGCTTCTGTCCGACATAATCGGCGAGCGAGCGAGGTCTCATTCTTTCAGCTAACGGTTCACTCATATCAATTATTTTTTCGCCACAAAGGTAATGAAAAAAAACGAAACACGCACAAGTTTTTGGGATAAAAGAAAAAAAAATGCATAAAAGCAAAAAAATAAGCTAGAAAATTTGGATATATAAAAAGAAGTACTTACTTTTGCAATCAAAATACGTACAACAATGAGAAATGAAAAAAATATCACCCTCAAGACATTGACCAAGAGCAGTGTCTGGGATCTCCAGGAGAATGATGTTTTCCGTCTCTGGGAAGCTGCCGAGAAAGACAACGACCTGAAGGACAATCAGCGTAGATACCTCGACATCATTCGTAGTGCTTTCGAGATTGAGCCAGTCAAGATTGACCGTACTGAAGTGCTCGATAAGTTGATGGACCGTGGCTTCAAGATCGGTACCTTCCGTATCGACGACAAGAACGAGAAGTATGCCATCAAGAAGCGCCCTATCATGCGTGTGACTGACCTCACCTATGAGAACATCGGCCATGTGACTGCTACCAAGCTCATCGAAGTGCTGGAGCGTAACTTTGGCGGTGGCTGGGACAGTCTGTCTCAGAGCATCAAGGATATCATCGAGAGCGGTTTCGACATCAGTACCACAACCCTCCCAAAGGATCGCCTCAAGAAACCAGGTGGTCTCTACGAGAAGAAGCTCGCTGATGACTACGAGGTGCTCGTAGTGCCTAAGGGCACCTGGGTAGAGGCTATCTTCGCCAAGGAGAAGCCAAAGCAGGAGAAGATCCGCATGAAGTTTATGGATGACGACATGGACCGCGATGAGGATTTGCTGGACCGTGACGACGATGGCGATGAAGATGAGGATGCACCAGAGATTGAGGATCACTATAATGATCCTGATGAAGACGATGATGCATTCGATGACGACAAGCTCACCGAGGAAAGCTACCGTACTACCTTTGAGGATCCAGAGAACCTGGGACTCGATGATGCAGAGGACGTAGCTGATGACGATTATTAAAATATACATTATTATATAATAAGGAGAAAGAAATGAACGCAGTAGTAGGATTATTCGCATTAATCGTGGTAGCAGTCGTAGGTTGGGCTATCGCAGAATTTAAGTACAAGACCTTCACCTTTACCCGTTCTGAGAAGGATATCGAGGAAGAGGAAGAGTTGGAGGAGCAGAAGCGTGCCGAGGGTTTCAAGGAAATGAACATCCGCGACATTATGCGTAAGAACTCTACCAATGGCTACAATGCCGTAGGTTAAAGAGGGACTTTTAAACTCTAAAAGAAAATGATGATACAATACACCATCATTGCAACGATACTGGCGGCATGCATTCTGTATGCCGCCTTTCGTATTTATAAATCGTTGCAACAGGCAAACCAATGCAAGGATGGCAACTACCGGTGCAGCGGTTGTGCTTTTTACGAACAGTGCAAGAAGAAAGGAAAGCTGGATTCCACAAACAAGAAGCAGGACTCTACAAAAAGAAAGTTGGATTCTACAAAGAATCACTAGAATTGAATAGAGAAAATGAATATTTTTGAAAAATTCGAATATTTTTCGAAAAAAGATGCGGAAAGATTTGGTGGATTCAAAAAAAAGTAGTACCTTTGCACTCGCTTATCAGAAATGATATCAGAAAACTCTACAAGGTGTCTTAACCGAGCGGTTAGGTAACGGTCTGCAAAACCGT
>URYG01000031.1 GCA_900551985.1 uncultured Prevotella sp.
TCTCCTCTCCGATATTCAAAGTCTTTGCTATCATTTCTGCAGTCATGCCCGACTTCGATAATGCCAAGACTGCAGCACGCAAGGATGCATCCTTCTCTTCAATCGCCGCTTTCTGCTCTTCGAGTTCTTTTTTCTGCGTCATAATAGTAGCATCCTTTTGCATAATGGCTGCATCCTTTTGCATAATGGCTGCATCCTTTTGCATAATGGCTGTATCCCTGTCTTCCAGAGCCTGGAAGAACTCATCCTCTGCATTCATTCTGTTTCTGATGTCAGGATTAGCGGCTGCCGACTGGAGGCGATGGAGGATATGCGCCATTTCTGCATCATCCGCATATTTATTTTCATCCAACTCAAGCATTCGCTGGTCGTCTGGATAAATCTGCGACTGGTCGAATACGCTCAGTATCTTCTCCAGTCTGTTGTTTACCCTTCCTCTCAGCAGCGGAATCTGGACAATGATGCTGTCATGCTGCAGACTCTCTACAAATGGGTCTGGCTCATCTTGGTGTACCTCATTTCCCTCATAGTCATATATCTTATGCTTGGCATAGATCACGGGTTCCGTAAACTTGCCCACGCAATGGCCCAGTAGATACACCGCCACGGTTGGCAGGGCATACTTGCCCTTGGTCTCCTTGCGCATATTCTCCTTGTTGTTATACTGTACAGCCAGATATTGGCGGAAACGCAAAGTCTCCGTCTCCAGCCATGTTTTCTGCAATTCTATCAGAATCAGATTCTTACTGCCGTCATCTTCCAATACGGTTGCAGCAAAGTCAACACGAAACATAGAGATGGCATCACGGGAAATGTTGGGATATTCATGACGACGCATTTCTACAGCAATCACGGTTTTCTGCAAGAGTGCAGAAAGCAGAGTCTTGGCTATTCGCTCGTCTTCCATCATGTACTTGAAGACGGCGTCATAAAGTGGGTTGGCTACATATATCATCATATTCTATCCTCCATGATTAATTAAACATTCTTCTGCAAAGATACGCTGAATATTTGTAACCTCCAAATTTTAAGCTGTTTTTTTGCTTTGAAGATTACATCCCTCTGTCCTTTTTACAGGAAGAGATCACGTTTTGGCATCTGCGGCATATATTTCTTGCGCAGCTTCTCGAAGAATGCCATGGTATCGTTGCTGAAGCCATGACCCTTCCAGGTGGAGGTGTTGGTGATGAGAATCCAGCACTGACCGTCGGGATATTTCAGAATCAGCGCAGAGGTGCCGGCAAGAGAACCGGTGCGAATCCATGGGCGGTTGCTCTTCGGAGTATAGTTCCAGCCAATGGAGTACTGGTGGTTAGGCTGCTCCTGCGTCATAAACTGCACACTCTTCCTGCTCAGGATATCCTTGACATGAGGCATGCCGTCGATGCTCGCAATGAATCTCGACAGCTCGGCTGCCGAACCGCACCAGGCTCCTGCTCCCGAAAGTCGGGGAAGATCGGTATCGCCATAGCACTTCTCTACCATCCTGCCACTGTTGTTGTACTCATATACCGGAATGCTGCCCTGGTGCATATAATACTTCGTCTCGTTAGGACGGCGGTCCTTGTAATAGGTGCCCGCAATATGCATGTCGAAACAACCGGCTGGCTGGAGCACATACTTCTGGATGAAGTTCTCGTATTTCATTCCGCTCTTCTTCTCCACGATCATCGAGAGAATCATATATCCCAGATTGCTGTAGCACTTGCCCTCGCCCGGCGTATAACCCAGATGACGCTTCAGGAGAATCCTGAGCAGGGTAGGGTGGTCGGGAGGGGTGGTGAGACGGTTCTGCATCATGATGTAACGGGTGGAGGATACCGGGTCGCCGGCATAGTTGTTGAAACCTGCCTGGTGGCGCAGCAGCTGCTCTACGGTGATGTTGTAGTAGCGCTGGTCCTTGATGCTGTTATTATAGGTGGTATCGCAGAGGATGCCCTTCTGTCCGAACACCTTGTCGCCCATGCGCAGCTTCTTCATCTCTACGAGCTTCATGATGCCGGCAGCGGTGATGAGCTTGGATACGGATGCAAAGCGCATCAGCATGTTGGGTTCCATGCGGATGCCCTTCTCCTTGTCTGCCCATCCGAATCCACGGGCATAGAGCAGGGAGTCGTTACGGGTGATGACGAGCTGGGCACCGTTGATTTCCCATCTCTTGAGGTATCTCTCGATGACGGAATCCATCTCCTGGTATGCCTTTCCCTCGGTGAGGGCATTGGTGATGGAATCGTTGATATGTACCGTAGGCAGTGAATCTGCTGACTTCTCCTTGTCGGATGAGGTGCAGCGCGATACGCAGCTGTGGGTAGCCCATCCGATGAGGGCTGTAAACGTGAGCAGTATCACGGCTATACGCTTCTTTCTAAGTCTTCTTGCCATTATTGTCTTACTATTCTATTTATTTATGCCATGACTAACCGTAGATCCTGGGTCAGCTTGCCGATGGCAGGGTTTTCCTTTATCATATTCTCAAGTATCTCTCGCTTGGAGAGGATGCGGGTTACTTCATCCGATTCTGCCAGACGGTAGTCGAGGGTTACCTGGCTGTTGCCCAAGCCGATTCTGAAGGTCTGCAGGATTCTGCCCTTGATCTTGACCACGTCGTCGAGCAGCAGCTTGTTGTCGATGACAACCTCGATATGCGGAAAGTCGGTGATGGTAGGTACGATCGGTTTCATGCGATTGGCAAGTCCGATGAAGTCCTTGATGCCTTGCATTCTCAGACACATGCTGATCCACTGGCCTTCTACCTGTTCCTGGGTGAAAGGCTGGTCGTGACTGGCAGTGCTTCCCGCCATCGGTTCATCCTTGAGCTGGTCGATAGGATTGTAGATGCGCTGGCTGTTCAGCTCCGTCTTCTCCAGGTTGGCGAAGCTCATGCCGATGCCTTTCAGTTTTACCTGACTTGGCGACTTGAGAATGGTCTTTGCCTTCGGCGAATCTGTAGATGCTGCCTCCTGTGAGCCATGATTGCCGGTTGATACAGGCGCAGCAGTAGCTGCAGCGACAGGCTGTGCTCCCTGTACAGGAGCCTTGCTGCCGCTCTCTTGCCCGGCACCTGCACCCTGAGAGGCAGGCTTAAGCTGGGCAACGATTTTCTGAAACAGGGATTTTAGTCTGTGGGGCGTACGCCCCGCACTAGGCACATCCTGGTCTTCCGGCTGGGTAATCTGACCGATCTGTATCAGGGTCAGCTCTACGAGCAGTCGCTTGTTGGAACTCTGTCGGTACTGCACGTCGCAGCTGTTCATCAGCTGGAGTGCCTTATATAAGAAAGGTGTAGGTGCCTTCCTTGCCTGCTCCACGTATTTTGCCTTCTGCTCTTCGCTGGTTTCCAGCAGCGGCAGGGTCTGGGTATCCTTCGCCATCATCACGTTGCGTACGTGCTGGGCGAGTCCCTGAATCATGTTTCCGCCGTCGAATCCCTTGCCCAGGATATTGTCGAGCAGCAGCATCATCTGGCTCACCTTGTTCTCCAGGGCGAGGTCCACGAGCTTGAAGTAGTTGTCGCTGTCGAGCACGTTCAGGTCTTCTATCACCTTCTGGTAGGTGATGTTGCCCTGGCAGAAGCTGGCAGCCTGGTCGAAGATGGAGAGGGCATCGCGCATACCTCCGTCAGCCTTCTCGGCGATGACGGCAAGTGCCTGCTCCTCGTATTGGATGCCTTCCTTCTCAGCCACCATCTTGAGGTGGGCGATGGTGTTGGGTACGGTCATACGCTCGAAGTCGTAGATCTGGCATCTACTCAGGATGGTAGGCAGGATCTTGTGCTTCTCGGTGGTGGCGAGGATGAAGATGACGTGCGATGGCGGCTCCTCCAGGGTCTTGAGAAAGGCATTGAAGGCGGCGGCACTCAGCATGTGGACCTCGTCGATGATGAACACCTTGTATTTTCCTACCTGAGGCGGGATGCGGGTCTGCTCCATCAGGGTCTTGATCTGATCGACACCATTGTTGCTGGCGGCATCCAGCTCGAAGATGTTGTAGGAGCGCTGCTCATTAAAGGCTTGGCAGCTCTCGCAGGTGTTGCATGCCTCGCCGTCCTCGCGAGGGTGCTCGCAGTTGATTGCCTTGGCAAAGATGCGGGCACAGGTGGTCTTTCCCACACCTCTCGGACCGCAGAAAAGATACGCGTGGGCAAGCTTGCCACTCTTCACTGCATTCTTCAATGTGGTAGTCAACGCACTCTGTCCAACCACCGAATCAAAGGTCATCGGACGGTATTTTCTAGCCGAAACTATGTATTCTTCCATTCTTTTTTGCTTGAATATACGTTCACTTACATTATTTTTTCTTAATTGTGATGCAAAGATAACAAAAAAATATTATCTTTGCAAACAAATTCGGAAATTAATGAGTCAAAAGTTAAGTATTATATGGAATTATCTCGCTCACTATAAATATCTTATAGTGATAATTGCGGGTGTTTTGATAGTGGGTGTCATTGACGACAATAGCATCCGCCAGCATATCAAGTATCAGATTGAGATAGCCACGCTGCGTTCTGAGATAGAAAAGTACAGAGCGGAGTATGACCGGGATCTCCGCATCCTGCAGGAGATGCGCAAGGGATCGGAAGTCTTCGGCAAGATAGCGCGCGAACGCTACTTCATGAAGGCTGACGATGAGGACATCTTCGTGCTGAGCACGGATCTGCCCGGTCAGGTGGAAATCGATGAAAACGAGGAGGACAAGGATTCCATCCGATAGCTGTATCTCTATACCGACAGCTATATGAAAGCTATATATAATAAGGTGTGAATTTCTAAAAAAAAAGTAAGAAAGATGAAACAGTTGAATAAAATACAGAGTGCTTTGTTTTTGTTGGGCGGCGTGCTGATGGTTGTCGGTGCGTGCAGCTTTGTGCTGAAACAGATTTATCCTTCGCTGGTGGAAACCACGAGCTGGGTGTTCCTCCTGGGCACCGTGCTCTTCAGCGTAATCCAGTCGATGCAGACCTACGAGGGCAAGTCGCCCGTCATCCATCGCCTGAAGCGAATCCAGAATGTAGCCAATATCCTCTTTGTCTTTGCCGGCATCTCGATGGTGGATACGGTCTATACCTTTACCGAGAAATGGCTGGGCAATCCGCAGCTCTTTTACTCCATCTTCTACGGCAAGTGGATTGTGGTGATGCTGGTGGCATCTATCCTGGAACTCTACACCACCTTCCGCATTTCGCACGAAATGAAGGGGGAAGAATGCAAATAAAACATAAATACTTGTAATATTCAATTAAATTGCATCAATTTATTTCGGTACTTCAAGAAATGATTGTACTTTTGTTCACTGAATGTGAATTATAAAGCTTATGAATAAGATATTTTACGCACTTATCACCTTGGTGGCGCTGACATCCTGCGCCAGTAGCTACGATATTTCGGGTACTTCCAACGTGAGTACCCTGGATGGTCGTATGCTCTACCTTCAAATCTTAAAGAACAACGAATTCAGCAAAATCGATTCCTGCGATGTGGTACATGGACAGTTCCATTTCCAGGGAACGGTAGATTCTGCAAGAATGGCGAATGTCTTCATGGACGACGAGCCTGTACTGCCGCTGGTGCTGGAGGCGGGAAGCATTACCGTGAAACTCGACGATGTACAGCAGGTAGTAAGTGGAACGCCACTCAACGACAAGCTCTTCGGATTCTTCAAGAAATACCAGCAGCTGCAGAACCAGCAGCGCGAACTGGTGCATAAGCATGACCAGGCCATCATGAACGGCAGCGATATGCAGGCGGTGACTGCCCAGCTGAATGCAGAGGCAATGCAGCTCTCCGAGCAGGAGGACAAGCTGGTGACTACCTTCATCACCGACAACTTCGAGAATGTCTTGGGACCGGGCGTCTTCTTCCTCGTTACCATGGGCAACCAGTATCCGATGCTTTCGCCATGGATAGAGGATATCATGAGCAAGGCTACAGAGCACTTCAAGAGCGATCCATACGTGAAGGACTACTACCAGAAAGCACAGGAAAACCAGGCAATCATGAACGGTACCCACGAAGCACAGATGGATCCAAGCATGCAGGCTGGACAGATGGCGGCTCCGCAGACCGATCCGAATGCGGCTCCTGCACCAACGCCTAACGAGCTGGCGAAGCCAAGCATTCCTGAAGCAAAAGAGTAAATTCAAAGTTTAGAAAAAAGAAATACTATGTCTAAAGTGTTAATAAAAGGCGGAACTATTGTCAATGAAGGTCGCTCATTCCAGGGCGATCTTCTAGTCGATGGTGAAGTGATTTCAGATATATTTGAAGGCATGGCTCCCCGTGGCATCTACGACGAAGTAGTGGATGCTACGGGGTGTTTTGTTTTGCCGGGTGTAATAGATGACCATGTTCATTTCCGTGAGCCGGGACTTACCCGCAAGGCAGACATCGAGAGTGAAAGCCGTGCGGCTGCCTATGGCGGCGTGACTTCCTATATGGAAATGCCGAATACCGTGCCGCAGACTACCGAACTGCAGGTGTGGAATGACAAGAGAAAGCTGGGCGCAGAGAAAAGTCATGTAAACTACAGCTTCTTCTATGGCGCCACCAATGACAATGTGGATTCCTTTGCCCAGCTGGATATGCACCATGTGCCTGGCATCAAACTCTTCATGGGTTCCAGCACCGGTAATATGCTGGTGGATAAGATGGAGTCGCTAAAGCGCGTCTTCAAGACTGCCAAGGACCTGAACCTGCCGGTGATGACGCACTGCGAGGATACCGAAATCATCAACCGCAACATGGCAGAGGCCAAGGCTGCACTTGATGAGCGCCTTCTTGTGGAGCATCATCCGGAAATACGCAGCGAAGAGGCATGCTATGAGAGCAGCAAGCTCGCTGTGGAATTGGCCCGCGAGTTTGGTACCCGTCTGCATATCGCCCATGTTACGACAGCCCGAGAGCTGGAACTCTTCGCCCATCAGAATGAAAAGGCGAGTGATCATTCCGGAGATGGCATTCCTCTTCCTCAGATTACAGGAGAGGCGGTGATAGCCCATCTTATCTTCTCGGATGCCGACTATGCTACGAAGAAGGCGCTCATCAAGTGCAATCCAGCCATCAAGACCCTGGCTGACCGTGATGCCTTGCGCAAGGCACTCAGCGACGGAACCATTGCCACCATCGGTACCGACCATGCTCCACACGAGTGGAAGGACAAGCAGGGGGGATGTGCCAAGGCGGCTTCGGGTATGCCGATGGTGCAGTTCTCGCTCGTTTCTATGCTGGAACTCGTGGATGAAGGCGTGCTTACCATCGAACGGATGGTTGAGCTGATGGCGCATCAGCCGGCTCAGCTCTTCCGGGTAGCACAGCGTGGTTTCCTGCGCAAGGGTTATCAGGCAGACATCGTCATCGTGAAGCCTCATTCTCCTTGGACCGTTACAAAGGAAATCATCCAGAGCAAGTGCAAGTGGAGTCCGATGGAGGGACATGAATATCAGTGGCAGGTGGAGCAGACCTTCTGCAATGGTCACCTTGTCTATAACAAGGGTGCCTTTGATGCAGCCTACCGTGGCGAAGAGATGACTTATGACAAAAGATAGAATCGTAAGGCAATACAGAATATCAGAGCTGGTGCCCTATATCAACTGGCTCTATTTCTATCATGCCTGGGGATTGAGCGGAAAGCCACGCAGCGACAAGGAGAAGATGCAGCAGGAAGCGCTGGATATGCTTGCCTCCTGGGAGGACAGGTTTCACAGCCATGCCATCTTCCAGCTCTTCGATGCCAACAGCGATGGGGATGATATCCTGTTTCTGGATCAGCAGCTCCGTTTTCCGATGCTCCGTCAGCAGCATCCATCTGCTCCGGGCGCACCGAATCTCTGTCTGGCTGATTTCATCCGTCCTTTGTCTCTGGGCAAGAAAGACCAGATTGGGGTGTTCTGTTCCACGGTAGATGGAGGTATCATGGATGCCTACCGGCACGATGATTATCTCAATATGATGGCACAGACCCTGAGCGACCGACTGGCAGAGGCTACTGCCGAGAAACTGCACGAAGAGGTTAGAAAGACTTACTGGGGCTATGCACCGGAAGAACATCTTACCATCGAACAGCAGCATCGGGAGGAATATCAGGGCATCCGACCAGCCATCGGCTATCCTTCGCTGCCGGATACGAGTGCGAATTTCCTCATCGGCCAGCTCCTCGATATGAAGCAGGTGGGCATCCGACTTACGGAAAGCGGAATGATGACACCCCATGCCAGTGTGTCGGGACTGATGTTCGCCCATCCTATGGCGAGATATTTCGAACTGGGCAAGATAGGGGATGACCAGCTGAGGGATTATGCCCGCCGCAGGGGTGTTCCCGTAGAACTGATGAAAAGGTTTCTGCAGTCGAGCCTGCTGAAATAGAATATGCGATGGAGATGATGTTTGTCATCAGAAGTTAGAGAAGATAAAAAAGATAGTTTTTAACAATGATAGCTAGATTATTGATTCCCGTGATTGTGCTCACGGTATTGCCCTATCTCTGGATAGACCGGAAATACCTGCATATCCCTAAGGGAAAACGAAAGATACTATATTGGTTGCCTGCTGCCATCGTGATAGGATACACTGCCTATCTCACCCTGGAGCCAGACTTCCTGCCTGCTAATCCGGTGTTCATAGACATCTGGTTTGGCATGATGGCACTGTTGGCTGTTCCGCAGTTTGTCTTTGCCTTCACCAGTTTTGTGGGATGGGAATGCATGAAGCTCTCCCGCCGGTTCAAGGCTAAAAGAGGGGATGGCAGGTTCATGGGCAGTGTGCATCGGGCACGCAACTGGGGAAAACTGGTAGGAATCATCCTTGCCGTATGGGCTTTCTTCAGTTTCATCTATGGCTTTACGATGGGGGTACGACAGTTCCAGGTGAAGCATCTTACGGTCTATGTACCCGATCTGCCAGAGGCTTTTGAGGGTTACCGCATCGTGCACTTCAGCGATATCCATGTAGGTTCCTATTATGGATGGCGCCGACACATGCCCCAGCGGGATGTAGATAGCATCAATGCCCAGCATCCCGACCTGATCTGCTTTACGGGCGATCTGCAGAATGTGAGACCGGAAGAACTGATTCCTTTCAAGAAGACATTGAGTGGTCTCAAGGCGAAGGATGGCGTGGTGAGCGTATTGGGCAATCACGATTACACCTATTATATGAATGTGGATGACGAGGCTGAAATCCGCAGGATAGAAGAAAAGGTGCAGCAGACGGAACGGGAGATGGGATGGCATCTGCTGATGAATGAGCACTTCGTGCTGCATCGCGGCAAGGATTCCATCTATGTAGCCGGTACCGAAAACTTCAAGAAGCCTTCGCGTGCAGAGGTGGCACAGGCACTCTATGGTATTCAGAAAGGACAGTTTGTGCTGATGCTCCAGCATATTCCGGAGATGTGGAAAGACATGACGCCTTCGCGTATCAACGAGAAATATGGTTCGAAGGACAGCGTGCTGGTAGCTCCGCAGCTTACCCTGAGCGGACATACCCATGCCGGACAGGTTTCTGTTCTCGGCTTGCGCCCGACTATGTTCTCGGCTTTCGATTACGGACTCTATGAGCGCGAGGGATGCCAGCTCTATACCACAGCCGGATTGGGAGGAACCATTCCGATCCGCATCGGGGCAACTCCTGAAATAGTAGTCATCACATTGAAACGAAAATAAGATGATCGAATCACGATCTTCCAATAAATCATGAAATTGCGATTATGAAGTATTTATATCGATTATATCAGCTTTTGATATGTTTGCCGATTCTTGTTGTGGCAAGCATCCTGACCAGTCTTTCTACTGTGATAGGCTGCAGACTGGGCAATGGTCACTTCTGGGGATATTATCCCGGCAAGTGGTGGTCTATCCTGTGGATCCGTATCCTTCTCCTGCCGGTGAAGGTAGAGGGTAGGGAACATCTGAAGAAGAACCAGAGTTATGTGTTTGTAGCCAATCATCAGGGTGCTTTCGACATCTTCCTGATCTACGGCTTCCTGGGACGTAACTTCAAGTGGATGATGAAGAAGGGCATCCGCAAGATTCCTCTGGTAGGTTTGGCTTGCGAGTATGCACATCATATCTTTATCGACAAGAGCGGACCTTCCAAGATCCGTGCTTCCTATGACAGGGCACGCGAGGTATTGAAGGAGGGTATGTCGCTGGTGGTATTCCCGGAGGGTGCCCGCAGCTTTACCGGTCACATGGGCGTGTTCCGCCGTGGTGCCTTCATGCTTGCCGACGAATTGCAGTTGCCGGTTTGCCCGCTTACCATCAATGGCAGTTTCGATGTCAAGCCCCGCATGAAGGATATCTACTGGGCATTCTGGCATCCGCTGAAGCTCACCATCCATGAGCCGATTGAGCCGATGGGCAAGGGTCCTGAGAATATCAAGAACCAGATGACCAAGAGCTATGATGCCATCATGGGTGGACTGGAGGAGAAATATCAGGGATTCGTGGAGAATCCTGATCAGTAATCAAATATACTAAATTAGAACATTATGAGTGACAGTATCGTAATCATTCCTACATACAACGAGAAGGAAAATATAGAGAAAATCATCCGTGCCGTATTTGGCCTGGAGAAGAAATACGACATCCTTGTTATCGATGACGGTAGTCCGGACGGAACTGCAGCCATCGTCAAGAAGCTGATTGCTGATGAGTTTACCGACCGTCTCCATATCCTGGAGCGTTCGGGTAAGCTGGGCTTGGGCACCGCCTATATCATGGGCTTCAAATGGTCGCTGGAGCAGGGTTATGACTTCATCTTCGAGATGGATGCCGACTTCAGCCACGATCCTAATGATCTGCCTCGCCTCTATGCGGCTACCCACGATGAGGGCTACGATGTAGCCATCGGTTCCCGTTATGTTTCGGGTGTCAACGTGGTGAACTGGCCTATCGGTCGCGTATTGATGAGCTATTTCGCTTCCAAGTACGTGCGTTTCGTTACCGGTTTCCAGGTACATGATACCACAGCAGGATTCGTCTGCTATCGCCGCAAGGTATTGGAGACCATCAATCTTGATGCCATCCGCTTCAAGGGCTATGGTTTCCAGATTGAGATGAAGTTCACTTCCTATAAGATTGGTTTCAAGATCAAGGAGGTGCCGGTTATCTTTGTGAATCGCCGTGAGGGAGTGAGCAAGATGAGTGGTGGTATCTTCGGAGAGGCTTTCTTCGGTGTGATGAGACTGCGTCTTGATGGATGGTTCAAGAAATATCCGAAATTGAAGTAAAAGTGACATTACAGGAAATTGCAAAACTATACGGGCGTTCGCCACAGGCGAATGCCCTCTTTGATTTATTGAAGAAGAAGTCGGTTCATTCTGTCTTTCTTCAGGGATTGGTGTGCTCTTCTGCCTCGGTGTTCTTCGGTTCGCTGCAGGCCAAGATGAAGCGCACCGTGCTTTTCGTGCTTAATGATGCAGATGAAGCGGGTTATTTCTATCATGATCTTACGCAGATGCTGGGACAGGAGAACGCCTTCTTCTTTCCTTCCAGCTACCGACGCGCCATCAAGTATGGTCAGCGGGATGCGGCAAACGAAATCCTGAGAACGGAAGTGCTGGCACGATTGTCGGCTGGCAAGCAGATCTATATCGTTTCTTATCCGGATGCCCTGGCAGAACTCGTGGTTTCCAAGCAGATTCTGGATGAGAGAATCCTCAAACTTACCGTAGGACAACAGATTGCACAGGTGGATATCGTGCATCAGTTGCGTGATTTCGGACTTCAGGAGACCGATTACGTCTATGAACCGGGTCAGTTTGCCGTTCGTGGAAGCATCCTCGATGTCTATTCCTACAGTTGCGAATATCCGTTCCGTATCGATTTCTTCGGTGATGAGATTGATACCATCCGCACCTTCAACATCGAAGACCAGCTTTCGAAGGATAAGCGTGATGCCATCGAAATCGTTCCTGAACTTGCTGCCGAACAGAGCGTGAAGCAGTGTTTCCTCCATTTCCTGGATGCGGATGCACTCGTGGTGATGAACGACTACAGTCTGCTGCACGACCGCATAGAGCAGATTTACAAGGACGGTTTCTCCACCCAGAGCCTTACCGAACAGCTGGAAGGTGCCACCGAGATGGAGGCTGAGAAGATAAGAAGGGAGATGAAGGCAGAACTGAATCTCGTTTCCGCTTCAGATTTTCAGCATGCGCTGGTTGATCACGTGCGTATCGAATTCGGCAAGCAGACTGATAGCGAGGCAGCCAGGAAGCAGGAGTATCTGTTGACTGCCAAGGGCGACAACCAGGCTCTCATCGCTTTTGATATGGCGCCGCAGCCGCTTTTCCACAAGAATTTCAATCTCCTCGCCCAGACTCTTGAGGATTATCAGCTTCAGGGCTATACCTTATATATATTGGCAGATAGCCAGAAGCAGCAGGAGCGACTGAAGGATATCTTCGACAGCGAGGAGCTGAAAAGGTATCAGATCCGTTTTACCCCTGTGGAGAAAACCATCCATGAGGGATTCGTGGACCATGAGAAGCATGCCTGCTTCTTTACCGATCATCAGATCTTCGACCGATTCCATAAATACAATCTCCGTTCAGACTCGGCAAGAGCCGGAAAGATGGCGCTCACCATGAAGGAGTTGCAGGAGATGGATTATGGCGACTTCATCGTGCATGTGGATTATGGTATCGGAAAGTTCGGCGGACTGGTGCGTGTGCCTACCGGCGACAGCTATCAGGAGATGATACGCATCGTGTATAAGAACAACGACAAGGTGGATGTGAGCATCCACTCGCTCTATAAGATCAGTAAATACCGACGGAGCGATACCGGCGAACCGCCACGCCTCTCTACCCTGGGAACAGGTGCCTGGGACCGGTTGAAGGAGAAGGCTAAGAAGCGAATCAAGGATATCGCCCGCGACCTGATCAAACTCTATGCCCAGCGCAGGCGTGAAAAGGGATTTGCCTATAGTGCCGACAGTTATCTGCAGCATGAGCTGGAGGCTTCGTTCCTCTATGAAGATACGCCCGACCAGAGCAAGGCTACGGCTGACGTGAAGAAAGACATGGAAAGCGGTAGGCCGATGGACCGTCTGGTGTGTGGCGATGTGGGATTCGGTAAGACGGAAGTTGCCATCCGTGCTGCCTTCAAGGCGGCTTGCGACGGAAAGCAGGTGGCTGTGCTGGTGCCTACCACGGTGCTTGCCTACCAACATTACCAGACCTTCAAGCATCGACTGGAGGGACTCCCTGTTTCCCTGGAATATCTGAGCCGTGCCCGTACTGCCAAGGATACCCGACGCATTCTGGAAGAACTGAAGGAGGGCAAGGTGGATATCCTGATTGGTACCCACAAGCTGATATCGAAGTCAGTACAGTGGCACGACCTGGGACTGCTGATCATTGATGAGGAGCAGAAGTTTGGTGTATCTACCAAGGAAAAGCTTCGCCAGCTGAAGGTGAATGTGGATACCCTTACCATGAGTGCTACCCCGATTCCGAGAACCCTGCAGTTCTCGCTGATGGGAGCCCGCGATATGAGTATCATGCGTACACCGCCGCCAAACCGTTATCCTATCCAGACCGAGGTCATCACCTTCGACAAGACGGTGATCGCCGATGCCATCAATTTTGAGATGAGCCGTAACGGTCAGGTGTTCTTCGTCTGCGACCGTATCATCAAACTGACCGAGCTGAAATTGCTCATCGAGAAACTGGTGCCAGACTGTCGCGTAGCCATCGGACATGGACAGATGAAGCCGGAGGAACTGGAGAAGATCATCATGGGATTCATCAATTACGACTATGATCTGCTTCTATCTACTACCATCGTAGAGAACGGAATCGATATTTCCAATGCCAATACCATCATCGTGAATGATGCCCACCGTTTCGGATTGAGCGACCTGCATCAGATGAGAGGTAGAGTAGGACGTAGCAACAAGAAGGCTTTCTGCTATCTGATAGCTCCGGCTAAGGCATGTCTTACTCCGGAATCCCGTCGCCGTCTGGAAGCACTGGAAACCTTCAGCGACCTGGGTAGCGGTTTTAATCTGGCTATGCAGGACCTGGATATCCGTGGTGCAGGCAATCTGCTGGGTTCCGAACAGAGTGGATTCATGGAAGACCTGGGTTATGAGACTTATCAGAAGATTCTCTCCCAGGCTGTCACTGAGTTGAAGAATGAGGAGTTCAACGACCTGTATCAGCAGGAGATGGATGAAGGAAAGCTGCTCACGGGTGATGACTTCGTGGATGACTGTGCCGTGGAGAGTGATCTGGAGACCTATTTCCCGGATACCTACGTGCCGGGTAGTTCTGAGCGAATGCTGCTCTACCGCGAACTCGACCATCTGCAGAGTGAAGAGGAGGTGGCTGAATTCCGCAAGCGGATGATCGACCGTTTCGGTCCGGTTCCTAAGGAGGCGGATGAGTTGATGTGTGTGGTAGGTCTGCGCCGACTGGGCAAGTCGCTGGGTTGTGAGAAGATCATGCTCAAGCAGGGTACCATGCAGCTACAGTTTGTGAGCAATGTGAACAGTCCGTTCTATCGTAGCGAGATGTTCTCCCGTGTTCTCGCTTATGCTACTACCCATATCCAGGACTGTGCCTTGAAGGAAAAGAACAACAAGCGATTCCTTCGCATCCGTGATATGAAGAGTGTGGAACAGGCAAAGAATCTGCTGAGTTTCATATCCCAGATCAAGGTGAATGATTAGGAGTGAAACTTTTGCAAGTTTTTCAGCGTAAACTGAAATCAATAAAAAAAGCATTGGAATTCTGATTCTCTTATCAGATATTCCGATGCTTTATATTTTTGTATAAGTAAAAGATGATGAATAGCGTTTCCCAACGCCTTTGTTTTAACTGATGCAAAGGTACGAAGAAAATGAAGAACATAGGGGGAATAATTGTTATTAGTAGGGGTGAAAACTGGTAAAAGTGCACTTATAAAACATTAAATAATCCTTACGCAATAATAATTACTACCATTTAGTACTCAAAATACATCAAATCCATTAAAAAACAAGGGAATATTTCTGTATTTCATTTTTTATTTGTACTTTTGTAGCTAGAATTAACAATTTAATAAAAACATATACATGAGACAGAAAAAGTTTATTCTCCAGGAGCAGGATATCCCTACTCAGTGGTACAACATTCAGGCTGATATGCCTAATAAGCCTTTGCCACCGTTGAACCCACAGACTCACAAGCCGCTCAGTGCAGACGACTTGTCTCACATCTTTAATAAGGAGTGCTCTAAGCAGGAGCTTGATACCGAGCACGCTTGGATTGACATTCCTGAGGATGTACAGGAAAAGTATGCGTTCTACCGTTCTACACCATTGGTTCGTGCCTATGGATTGGAGGAAGCATTGGGTACTACAGCACATATCTACTTCAAGAATGAAAGTGTAACACCATTGGGATCACATAAGATCAACTCTGCCATTCCTCAGTGCTATTACTGCAAGCAGGAGGGTGATACCAATGTTACAACAGAGACAGGTGCTGGTCAGTGGGGTTGTGCCCTTTCCTATGCTGCCAAGCTCTACGGACTGGAGGCTGCTGTCTATCAGGTAAAGATTACCATGCAGCAGAAGCCATACCGTTCCAGCATCATGCGTACCTTTGGTGCTACCGTTGAGGGTTCTCCTAGTATGAGTACACGTGCCGGTAAGAACATCATTACCCGCGATCCTCATCATCCTGGTTCTTTGGGTACTGCCATTTCTGAGGCTGTTGAGTTGGCTACTACCACTCCTGGCTGTAAATATACCTTGGGTTCTGTTTTGAATCATGTGGCTTTGCATCAGACAGTCATCGGTCTGGAGGCTGAAAAGCAGATGGCGATGACAGGTGAGTATCCTGACAAGGTGATTGCTTGTTTTGGTGGCGGTAGTAACTTTGGTGGACTTGCCTTCCCATTCATGCGTCATAACCTGAAGGGCGAGAAGCATACCGAGTTTATCGCTGCAGAACCAGAGAGCTGTCCTAAGTTGACTCGTGGAAAGTTTGAATATGACTTTGGTGATGAGGCTGGATATACTCCGCTGTTGCCAATGTTTACCTTGGGGCATGACTTCAAGCCAGCCAACATCCATGCAGGTGGTCTGCGTTACCATGGTGCCGGCATGATCATCTCACAGTTGATCAAGGATGGTTATATGCATGGTGTAGATATCGCGCAGACAGAAGCCTTCGAGGCAGGTATGCTCTTTGCCCGTGCAGAGGGTATCATTCCTGCTCCAGAGAGTTGCCATGCCATTGCTGCAACCATCCGTGAGGCAAAGAAGGCTACTGAAGAGGGTAAGGAAACCGTGATTCTCTTCTGTCTTTCTGGTCATGGTCTCATTGATATGCCATCATACGAAAGCTATCTCAATGGAGATTTGCATGATTACAAGGTGAGCGATGAGGAAATCAACAAGTTCCTCGCAACAGTACCTCAGGTAGATTAAAGATTAAATAGAAATAAGAAAGCCAGCCTACAGGAATGTAAGCTGGCTTTTTTATGCTTTTATCAATGAAAGTACTTAACTTTGTCTTTGAAAGTACTTAACTTTGTCTTTGAAGATACTTAGCTTTATGCCTGAAGCCACTCTTCGATGGTCTTTGAGATAACATCGAAGCTGGTAGTAGGTTCAAAGCGAGCCACCACCTGACCCTTCTTGTTGACGAGGAACTTGGTGAAGTTCCACTTGATGTCTGCGCTTTCCTTGTAGTTAGGATCAGCCTCAGAGAGCATCTTGTCGAGAACAGGGTAGAGCGGATGAGTCTCATCCCAGCCTGCGAAGCCTTTGCATTCCTTGAGGAACTTGAAGAGAGGAGCGGCATCGTCGCCATTTACCTTGATCTTCTTGTAGCGCTGAAATTCTGTGCCGTATGTAAGTTTGCAGAACTGATGGATGCTTTCATCAGTTCCAGGAGCTTGCTGACCAAACTGATTGCATGGGAAGTCGAGTATCTCGAAGCCTTGCTGGTGGTATGTCTCATAGAGCTTTTCCAGTTCCTCATACTGAGGAGTAAAGCCACACTTGGTAGCTGTGTTAACGATGAGCAGTACTTCGTTAGCGTACTCTTTGAGGGAAACTTCCTTTCCCTTTCTGTCCTTAACGGAGAATTCGTAAACGGTTCTCATTTTTTTATTTGTATCTAAATTTTATGTTTGTTTCTATCCTTTTTTCTTCGGCATTGGAGAAGTTCCTTTATCGCCGAATCATTATCATTTTGCAAAGGTACTATTTTTCTTTTAGATATAGTAAATAGTTTGCATAAATTTTCTAAAAAAATAGCCTGAGTTATCATTTGTAAGGTGGATAGGAGGATATAGGAGGACGATAGGGAAAATAAGGAGGGTATATCCTATAAAAATACGATCATAAAAGCTATAAAAATAAAAGAGTCCGGGAATTTCACAATCTCCGGACTCTTTCGTCTTCTCTCCTAACTCAAAATATAAAATAGGCGAGAAGCCTTACGATTAATCTATCATTTAACTTTTCTAAGAACTTGGTGCAAAGATACACATTTTTTCGTTAAGTTGTATCATTAACAATATTAATTTTTCTGTATTTTGTCTTAAAAAGTATTAAATACCCTATTTTTGCTCTCTTATTGTCATCTTGTGTGCGTTTTCAAGCCGTTTAAGTGCGATTTTTGACCGCTTAGACACAAAAATAGGCAGAACAATCCTGTCCTGCCTATTCTTGTGTTGGTTGTGTTTGGGATGGAATAATTGCTTTTATTCCTTGGTTCGTTCGCGATATTCGCTAGGAACAATACCCAGTTCTTTCTTGAATACCTTAGAGAAGTACTTAGGGTCGCTGAATCCTACTTCGAAAGCGATGCTGGTAAGCGGATCATTGGTCTGCTGCAGCAATTCGCAGGCTCTCATGATTCGGATATGGCGCACGAAGTCGATTGGTGTCATACCTACAGCCTGCTTGATCTTGTTGTAGAGTACACTTCGGCTCATACCGATGGCATCAGCGATGTCGTCAATCTTCATGTCTGGACTGCCCATATTGTCGGTTACGTACTTCAGAATTCTTGCCATGGTCTTGTCGTTGATCTGACTTTCCATGAATGCATAGCTCTTCAGCTCCGACTTTTTCTCCTCTGCCAGTCTTTCCTTTTCCTGGATATCGAAGTTCAGCTCACTGAGTGTCTTCCTTGGCTCAGTTGCTGGTTGGAAGATTTCAGTCGCTTCGGTGTTTCCGGCATTTCCAACTTTTCCTATATTTCCGTTTTGCTTCATCAGCTTGGCAAGGTCTGTCTGCGTAGCCTTGCGCTTGTTGATGGCAGCCTCGATACGTCCCATCAGGTAGGAGGTAGAGAAAGGCTTCGTAAGATAGCCATCCACTCCCTGTTCGAATCCCTTCAGCTGGTCTTCCACACTGGCTTTTGCCGAGAGGATGATGATAGGTATATGCGAGATGGTACGGTCTTGCTTGATTTCGCGTATCATCGTGATACCATCCATCACCGGCATGGTTACATCGGTGAGGATGAAGTCTGGCATTTCGGTGCGAGCCTTGTAGAGACCCGCCTTGCCGTTTTCTGCCAGGAGCACATTGTACTTTTCTTCGAGTACGCTGCTGAGGTACAGACGCAGGTCGGAGTTGTCTTCCACAACAAGAATGGTGAGATCCTTGCTTGGCTTGTTAGGGGCGGTACCCTGCTGTTTTTCCTCCTCTTCGTGTTTTGCCTTTTCTTTCTTCTTTTCTTCTTCCAGCTCTTTCAGGTACTTGGTTACGGTGGAGTCATCTATTTCCCCTTCAACTTTCTCCATCTCATAGCCTTCCTCATTAACGTTTTCGTTGAGTCCGCCGTTAACCAGGAAGTTGGCATTGTCATCGAATCTCAGTACCTTGTTGAGCATATTCAGCATCTCTCTTGAATTCTTCAGGGCAACGACGAGCATTTCCCTGCCGTTTCGGGTAATGCCATGCTCTGTTTCCAGGACGTGCTGTAGTGGTCCACCGATTAGAGTCAGTGGGGTGCGCAGCTTATGACTGGCATCGCTGAAGAAGTCGTTCTTCATCAGACTCATTTCGTGCTCCAGCTTCTCTCGCTGCTTCCTGTTGTAGGAATAGAATATACTTGCCACTACAGCAGCAAGCAACAGCAGCAGGGTGAGTCTGCCCCATACGCTCTCCCAGAAGGTAGGGCGCACCTCAATAGGTATTTCTGCAACATACTTGCTCCATACTCCGTGGGAGTTGGTGGCTGATACCTTGAGAATATAGTTTCCCTGTGAGATTCGGTTGAAGCCGATAACGTTGCTGCTACCATTATCAATCCATTTTCCTGGAGGGGTATGTCCCTCCAGACGATAGCGGTATTTCATCTGGTACTTACGTGAGTAGTCGAGCGAAGCGAAGCTGATGGTCAGGTTTCGCTTGTTGGCTGGAATCTCAATCATCTTGCGGTGCAGGATTGGTATTGATTGTTTTTCTCCAGTAAAGTGCAGCGCCGTGAAGATGATGTGAGCCTGATACTGACTTTTCTTCAGAGTAGCAGGATTGAAGGTCAGCCATCCGAATGGGGTTCCTACGGAGATGTCATTCGTGGCTGGATCGTGGGTAGGGCGTGCTTCGGTAAAGGAGATGTTGTAATCGAAGTCGTTCGGACCGAAGACTTCGGTCTTTCCTGTCTTCAGATTACATTTGTCGATACTCGACTCACGGATTACCCACAGGTTTCCTGCATTATCCTCTATCATGCTTTGCACGATACCCTCATTGTTGTTGATATTCTTGACATATCTTGTTTTCAAGCTATCTTTCAGCAGTTTCTTGTTGACGATGCTTTCCAGAATACCACCTAACTGGGAGATGAAGGTCGTACCATTGCTGTGCTCCATGATGAAGTTGACATCGTTGGCCGCCAATGAAGTGGTATCATTGAGAATATACTGAGTCTTGTAGAATCTAATCTGTTGTGGATTCTTGAAATTATCGCTGAATGTAATGAGTCCGTCTGTGGTACCTACCAGGATTTCTCCTGTAGGGGTACAGAAGATACGGCGGGTTTGTTCAAAGTTATTCTTAGGCCATGGCATGCCATTATTACTGTTGTAGAAGAATAAACCTGCCTTTCCTTCCAGAGCAAGGGCTAGTCCGCCGCCATAGGTGGCTACCCATATTCTGCCACAGGTAGCCTTCAAGAATCATACA
>URYG01000032.1 GCA_900551985.1 uncultured Prevotella sp.
GTAAAAAATCTGACAGATGCTCGGTGAGGGTGATCATCTGGCGGGGTTGGATAAAGCGCTTACGCTGTTCTATCTCGATTTTCTTGTGAGCGATGATTTCTTCTAAAATATCCATCTTCCTTAACTATTGAGTTCCACGAATTTCTTGAATGTAGCAAGAGCCTTTCCAGAATCAATGCTTTCACGAGCAATCTCCACGCATTCTTCGATACTCTTCTTTCCCTTCTCCATCACCTGGATGCCGAAGGCTGCATTGGCGAGCACGATATTCTTCTGCGCTGGCAGGGCACGGTTCTCAAGCACAGCATCAAAAATATCCTTTGCTTCCTGTTCGGTAGCTCCACCTCTCACCTCTTCAGGCTTGGCAATCTCGAAGCCCAGATCCTGTGGTTTGAAGATTCTCTCGTAATTGTTGGTAGTAACCTTGAAATCACCTGTAAGCGAAATCTCATCATAACCATCAATGCTGTTTACGATTCCGTAATCTATGCCGATTTTCTGGTAAACCTGATTATAGAGACGCATCTGGTCGAGATTGGCAACACCGAGCAACTGGCACTTTGGCTGACTAGGATTAACCAAAGGACCCAGGAGATTGAATACTGTAGGAAACTGAAGTGCCTTGCGGATAGGACCCACAAACTTCATTGCCTTGGCGAAAAGCTGAGCATGAAGATAAACGATTCCAGCCTCATCAAGAGAACGGTTGAGCTTATCAAGATCATCAGTAAACTGTACTCCGTGATTCTTGATGACGTTGGAAGCACCACTCACCGAAGTTGCAGCGAAGTTACCATGCTTAGCCACCTTATATCCTGCACCAGCAATGACGAAACAAGAAGTAGTAGAGATATTGAAAGTATTCTTGCGATCACCACCAGTACCAACAACATCGATATATCGGTCACAATTGAGGATGGCAGGAACACCAGTCTCCAAAATACCATCACGGAAACCGAGAAGTTCATCTACTGTGACACCGCGCATCTGCAAACCAGTAAGCAGGGCTGTAATCTGTTCCTCAGGAAACTCACTCTGAGTAATTCCCAGGATAATATTCTTGGTTTCTTCACGGGTCAACTCCTCGTGGTTCAACATTCTGTTCAAGATATTCTTCATTTCCATAATCTTGTTCTCCTATATATTTTTATTTTGTTGTTTTGTTAATACTCTAAATTCCAATAAGAATCATTTTCCGAAACTCCCTGATATGTAAAAAGGGCCTGTCGTAAGTTACGGCAGGCCCTTAGTATATTCGGATTTGCATCCACACGGGTACTCGACTCACGACTTTCTAGATCTTGAGTTACGCCACCACCATGCTGTAGATACAAACGAGTTCATCATATTTATAATTCTTTATTTTGTTTCTTTTAATTTTTATTTGTTACTGGCATAGTCACTACAACCAACCGATTGCAAAATTACACTTTTTCTACGAAATAGCAAACTTTTTATCTAAAAATTAATCATTTTAACAGAAAAAAGTTCTTTTTCTCTTCTTTTTCTCTTCATTTTTTCCCTTACACCTTATTATATATAAGTAATCAGAGTACTATTCACAAAAAAATATAAGCACCAGATATAATAAAACCACAAGCTCATCGTTTATGAATATATAAGCATCATGATGAGGATGCATTTCCTCACTATCGGTGCGCAAGTAGAGACAGCTTAGTATTAATCAATTTATTAAAAATATGCCTATGAAGCATTTATTTACTTCCGAAGAGATGAGACCATCTGCCAAGACCATCTATTTCATCAAACAGATGGCTTACACTTATCGCGCATTCAAGAAGAATGAATCCTGCAAGGCGTATTTCATCAACTGATTACAACCCCATATCATAAAACGAAAAAAACAGAGATGAAAACAATGGTTTCCCCTTCTCTCCTCTCAGCCAATTTCATTGACTTGAAGAGCGATGTAGAAATGATCAATAAGAGTGAAGCAGACTGGCTCCACATGGACATGATGGATGGTGTATTCGTGCCAAACATCTCCTTCGGTTTCCCTGTGCTGGAAGCTGTGGCGAAGGCGAGCACCAAACCACTTGACGTACACTTTATGATTGTACACCCAGAACAATATATTGAGCAAACCGCCAAGATTGGTGCCATGATGATGAACGTGCACTACGAGGCATGCACTCACTTACACCGTACTATCCAGCAGATTCATGCAGCAGGCATGAAGGCAGGCGTAACCCTCAACCCTTCTACTCCCGTAAATGTCTTGGAAGACATTATCTGCGATGTAGATATGGTGCTGCTGATGAGCGTGAACCCAGGATTCGGCGGACAGAAGTTTATCGAAAACACCATCAAGAAGGTACATCGCCTGCGCAAACTCATCAAGGAGAGCGGGAGCCATGCACTTATCGAAATAGATGGTGGTGTACAGGGTGAAACTGCCCCACGACTCGTACAGGCTGGAGCCGATGTACTGGTGAGTGGCAGCTACGTTTTCAAGAGTCCTGATCCTTGTGCAACTATTCACGACCTGAAAGAGTTGAAAAAGGAAGAGGACTAAAGAATTTCCTATAATATAGAAGTAGCAAACAGATTAAACTTCCCGCTGATTAAACGGCGGAAAGTTTAGTCAAGCTGCAGACTGATATGATACTCCTTCGCCATACGACGTAGGTTATGAAGCGCATAACGCATACGTCCCAGACTCGTATTGATACTCACATTTGTCAATTCAGCAATCTCCTTGAAAGTCAACTGCTGATAGAATCGCATATAGATGAGTTCCCGCTGGTTAGGAGGCAGGAAATCCACCAATCGTCTCACATCGCTCAACACCTGGTTGCGCACGATTTCCTTTTCCACAAAACTATCTGTTACAGCATCTCCCTTCAGACGGGAAAGATCATTATTGTTCTGCTGGTCGGCAAAAAGCATATTTTTTGCATCACGATAGCCATCTACAATTACATTGTGAGCTATACGCATAAGCCATGAGACAAACTTACCATTAGGCGAATATTGCCCATCTTGAAGTTTGACTATCACCTTCACGAAAGTTTCCTGAAATATATCGTTCGCCAACTCTTCATCATGTACGACGAAGAGGATGTAAGAAAACAGCTTTACCTCACAACGGGACAACAATAGGTCAAAAGCCTTATTGTCGCCCTCGACGTAAGCCAAGGCCAATTCTTCATCTGTCATTTGATTGAGTTTTCTCATTTCTTAATCCTTATTTTATCATTAAGTAAATGTCTAAATCAATAGGCGAATCTTTATTTTAAGTATTAATAATGTTAAATATCACCGCAAAGATACACTTTTTTGTTAGAACAGCCAAATTTTTAACTAAAAAACTACCGAAAATAGTTCTTTTTTATGTATCTTTGCAACCAAATACAACAAACAATATTTTAATTCATTAATCTCTGAAACAAGCAATGAACCGATTATTCAAGACATTACTATTGGCTTTGCTCATTCCTGTATGTACTTATGCATCAGGATGGAACGACGAAGAATACAAGCGTATTGAGCAGAGCATTCAGTTGCCAAAACTCGAAGCTACGGCTAAGAAGTACGACATTTCGAAGTTTGGCGCTAAAGTGACTAACCCGGCGGCTCAAAACCAGAAAGCCATCAACCGCCTCATCGCCCTCGTATCCAAGAAAGGCGGCGGAAAGGTGATTGTCCCTAAAGGAACCTGGAATACCGGAGCCATCGAGCTGAAGAGCCATGTAGAACTTTCGCTGGAAGAGGGAGCAACCCTCCACTTTGTATTCGACACCAAGCTCTACCCATTGGTTCGAACATCATGGGAAGGACTGGCATGCTGGAACTACTCACCTTGCATCTACGCATACAAGGCTACAAACATCGCCATTACCGGTAAGGGAACCATTGATGGCGGCGGAAGCAACGAAACTTGGTGGCCGATGGTTGGCAAGGCTATGTTCGGCTACAAAGAGGGAGTCACCAAGGAGGCTCAGAATCTGGGCTCTCGTGCCAAGCTCCTCAAGCAGGCAGAAGACGGCGTAGAGTTCGACCAGCGCAAGTTCGGACTCGGACAGGGTCTCCGCCCACAGCTCATCAACTTCGTACGCAGCGAGCGCATCCTTATCAAAGATGTAACGCTGCTCAACTCACCATTCTGGGTCATCCACCCATTACTCTGCAAGAACATCACGGTAAGCGGCGTAACCATTTACAATGAAGGTCCTAACGGAGACGGCTGCGACCCAGAGGCTTGTGAGAATGTGCTCATAGAAAACTGCCTCTTCCATACCGGTGACGACTGTATCGCCATCAAGAGTGGCCGTAACAACGATGGCAGACTTTGGAATCAGCCATCCAGAAACATCATCATCCGCAACTGCAAGATGGAAGATGGTCATGGTGGCGTAGTGATAGGCTCTGAGATTTCAGGCGGATGTGAGAACGTGTATGCAGAAAACTGTGTGATGGACTCACCTCATCTGGATCGCATTCTCCGCATCAAGACTAACAACTGTCGTGGCGGTGTAATCCAGAACATCAACATGCGTAAGATTACAGTAGGTCAGTGTAAGGAAGCTGTGGTAAAAATCAACCTCGATTATGAGCCAAAGGAAATCTGCTACCGTGGATTCGAACCTACCGTAAAGAACGTAAGCGTAGAAGATGTAACTTGCCAGAAGAGTAACTATGGCGTGCTCATCATTGGTAGAAACGAGCTAGAGAACGTAAGCGATATTTCTGTGAAGAACTGTAACTTCAATGGTGTTCAGAAAGAACCAGTGAAGATTACCGGCAAGACCAAGAATGTGAAGTTCGACAACCTCATCATCAACGGTTCGCTCGTACTCAACAAGGAAGATCGCCCTTACCAGACTTACTCAGAGTGGCTTACCCATAGCGAAATGCAGCGCACCCCTCACCCTTACAACCTCGACTTCAGCCCAAAGAAACCACGCTGGAGCTATGTGATGGGAATCGAGATGGAAGGTATGCTCGACACCTATTTATATTATAAGGAGAAAAGAGACGCAGCCAACCACGACCGCATCATCGAATATCTGAAGGAATATCCGGCAAAGATGATTGATGAGAAGGGTAATATCACTGGCTACAAGTACGAGGACTTCAATCTCGACAATGTACGCACAGCCAAGTTTATCCTCCGTATGCAGAACCTCTTCCCTTCCAAGGGCAATGAGCTGGCACTGAAGACCCTCTTCAAACAGCTTCTGAACCAGCCTCGCACCAAGGAAGGTGTATATTGGCACAAGGCCATCTATGCCAACCAGGTTTGGCTCGATGGCATCTTCATGGGCTTGCCTTTCTACTGCAACTACGCCGTACAGAACCTCAAGCCAAAGAAGGCGAAGAAGATTCTCGACGACGCTGTAGATCAGATGATCAAGACCGATTATCGCACATACGATGAGAAGACCCAACTCTGGAAGCACGCCTGGGACGAGACTCATCAGCAGTTCTGGGCTGACAAGGAAAACGGCAAGAGCCAGCACACCTGGGCAAGAGCTTTGGGATGGTACGTGATGGCTATGACCGAGTGTCTGGAGGCTATGCCTGAAGACTATGCACGCCGAGGCGAAGTAATTGCTCTCTTGAACAAGGCTATGGAGAGCGTATTGAAGTACCAGGATAAGAAGACTGGTGTATGGTATGACGTGATGGATGTGAAGGATCCTCGCAACTACCTGGAGAGTACAGCATCCAGTATGTTTGCCTACGTTTTGCTGAAAGGTTACCGCAAGGGCTATCTCGGCGAGAAGTTCCGTGATGCCGGTGTCAAGGCATATAATGGAATCATCAAGGAGTTTATCAAGGTTAATCCTGACAAGACCATCAGTCTGACACGCTGCTGCGAAGTAAGCGGTCTGGGTCCTGGCCCTGGTCCATACGTCAAGAAGCCAAACTTCAAGCGCGATGGCAGTTTTGAGTATTACATCAGCGAGCCTATCCGCGACAACGACGCCAAAGGCGTAGGTCCATTCATCTGGGCAAGCCTGGAGATGGAACAGCAGGGATTGACTGCAAAATAAAAAAAAAGTGACACGTCCTAAAAGAACGAAATCGTCAAAATTAATCAGTAAGACGATACATTTGTTCTTTTAGGACGTATTACTTTAATTAAGCCCATACCTATTTCTTTAAAGGGTCTCACAATAAAAAAACGTAAAAAAGAAAACGTTTACGTACGATTTTCCAAACAAAAGTAAATGTAATCCAATTATTTTTAATATATTTGCACGCAGAAACTAACAATGCAACTAGGTTACAATGTTATTTGTTCTCCAAATTGCCAATAGTTTTCTACTTAAAAATACAAAAACAAAGAATAAACAAACAGATAATAAACAAACATAGTATAAATCTAACCTATAAGTGTATGTCTGGTAATTATAACAGAAAGAAAATTGCGCTTGCAGGCGCGCTTATGTTCATGGTAACAAGCGTCTCTGCGCAAACTGTAAAGGGTGTTGTTACTGACAATACGGGCGAGCCAATCATCGGCGCATCTGTCATGGAGGTAGGTGTAGCTGGCAATGGTGGCGTGACCGATATTGACGGTAATTTCACAGTGAACTTAAAAGGCAAGAGCAAGAAACTGAAGGTTTCATACATTGGTATGAAAGCGAAGGAAGTAAGCGTTGCAGGTAAAGAAACAATCGACATCAAACTTGAGGATGACAATACCACCCTCAATGATGTTGTAGTAATCGGTTATGGTACTGTTAGAAAGAAGGACCTTACGGGTTCTGTATCTTCTATCAGCGACAAGCAGATTGCTAACATTCCAGTATCTAACGTAAGTGAGGCGATGACTGGTAAGATGGCAGGTGTAAACATCACCACATCTGAAGGTTCACCAGATGCTGACGTTAAGATTCGCGTGCGCGGTGGTGGTTCCCTTTCACAGGACAACTCACCTCTCTACATCGTTGACGGCTTCCCAGTAAGCTCTATCAGCGACATAGCTCCTAGCGAAATTCAGAGCATCGATGTCTTGAAGGATGCTTCTTCTACTGCCATCTATGGTGCTCGTGGTGCCAACGGTGTCATCATCGTAACAACCAAGAGCGGTTCTGAAGGCAAGACCCAGGTAAACTTCAATGCATCTTTCGGATTGAAGAAGGTATCTAAACTGATCAAGACTCTTGATCCTTACAACTTTGCATACGCTCTCTTTGAGAACGGAGCAACAAACTATGGTGACTACGACGATCTCGACATTTGGAAGTCTGTACAGGGTACAGACTATCAGGATGAGGTATTCGGACGTACAGGAAACCAGAAACAGTACAACGTAAGCGTAAGCGGTGGTACCAAGGACATTAAGTATAATGTAGGTTTCTCTCACAACGATGAGAAGAGCATCATGCTCGGTTCTGGCTATGCCAAGAACAACGTAAATGCCAAGATCAATGCCAACTTGAACAAGTGGTTGACTCTTGACTTCAACGCTCGTATGGCTTATACCAAGCTCGATGGTTTGAATGGTGGTGCCGATACAAATGAAAGCAATGCAGCCAACTCTACAGTAGCCAACACCGTAAAGTTCTGGCCAGTTTATCCACTCACAGACGCTGATGAGGATGAAGAAAACTCAACATCTGTTGAGCGCAACCCTGTTGAACGTATCACTGATACCTATAAATATCAGGAGCGTTTCCAGCAGAACTACAACGTAGGTTTGAACTGGAAGCCTTTCAAGGGTCTTACATTCCGCAGTGAGTTTGGTTATGGATGGAAGTACAACAATACCGATCAGGTTTGGGGTTCTAACGCAACAACCAACTCAAAGTATGGTTTCAATGGTCAGCCACAGTCACAGTTCATCCGTTTGCAGAACAAGAACTGGCGTAATGCAAATACAGTAACATACGACAACACCAAGTTGTTCAATAACCACCACCTCAATGTACTTTTGGGTCAGGAATGGAGCAGCAGTCAGGATGTTTCACGTACCAGCACATCTGTAGCATATCCAACCTCTATGACAATCCAGGAGGTTTTGGCAAATACAGCAGCAGGTACACCTCTCAACAACGAGAGCGACATCAAGGCTGAAGAGAACATACTCTCTTTCTTCGGTCGTGTGAACTATACAATTGCAGACAAGTATCTGGCAACATTCACCATGCGTGCCGATGGTTCCAGCAAGTTCGGTAAGGATCACCGTTGGGGTCTCTTCCCATCTCTGGCTTTGGCATGGCGTGTTTCAGATGAGGCATTCATGAAGAGCGCTTCCAACTGGCTCTCTAACTTGAAGGCTCGTTTGAGCTTCGGTACTGCGGGTAACAACCGTATCAACTCAGGTCTGCTTTCTACCACATACTCTATGGCTAGCAACACAGCAAAGCCACCATTCTGGGCAGAGAACCGTGCCGACATGCTCGAGCATGGCTCATATCTCTACAACCCAGACTTGAAGTGGGAGACAACTGTAACACGTAACTTCGGTATCGACTACGGTTTCTTCAATGGCCGCATCAATGGTACTTTGGATTTCTACTGGAATACAACCAAGGATCTGCTGATGCGTACAACCATCCCTTCAAACACTGGTTATAGCTATCAGTTCCAGAACTTCGGCAAGACCGAGAACAAGGGTGTGGAGTTGGCTCTCAATGCAGTAATCGTTGACAAGAAGAACTTCGGTTTGAATTTCAACTTCAATGTATCCTACAACAAGAACAGCATCAAGGACCTGGCTGGTGAAGGTTCATGGCAGAGCAGTAACTGGAGTGGTTCAACCATCTCTAAGTACGAAGACTTCCGCATTGAGAAGGGCGGCCGTCTTGGCGAGCTCTGGGGTTACAAGACCAATGGATTCTATACAGTTTATGATGCTGCAACAGGAACAGGCGATCTCGTTCTCCTCGGTACAGGAAAGTGGGCTTTGGCAGATGGCGTAAAAGACAACAGCTCTTCCCTCTTCGGTGGTCTCTATCCTGGTAGCCCAAAGGTTGAGTGCGATGAGGATGGCAATCCATTGAAGCAGCGTCTTGGCAATACCGTTCCTACTACTACAGGTGGTTTCGGATTCGATGGACACGTTGGAAACTTCGACTTCAATGTCTTCTTCAACTACTCTCTTGGCAACAAGATCGTGAATGGTACCAAGTTGGCTAACTCATTCTATTCAGGTTCAAACAAGAAATATAACCTCGTAGATGATTTCCGTCTTGAGAACCGTTATACATGGATTGATCCTGCAACAGGTCTGAACCTCGGTAAGAGCGTAAGTTCTACTATCATCGCCCAGTATGGTGGTACAGAAGGCGTGATGAACAAGTTGAACGAGCTCAACCAGGGCAAGTCTATCTGGAACCCAGCAGCCGTATCACAGATGGTCATTCTTGATTATGCTGTAGAGGATGCTTCATTCCTTCGCTTGCAGAATGTAACAGTAGGTTATACATTCCCTAAGAAATGGATTTCTCCATTGCACATCAGCAATGTACGAATCTACTTTACCGGTTACAACTTGCTTTGCATCACCGGCTACAAGGGCTACGACCCAGAGGTTGATACAAGCAGCAAGAACAACCCAATGTGCCCAGGTATCGATTATGCAGCTTATCCAAAGAGCCGCACATTCGTAGGTGGCATCAACGTTACATTTTAATTAATCTTTTCAGAATATAAATACAGATATGAAGAAGATCATTTCATCATTCGCACTCACTATGGGTATGCTCAGCATGGTGTCTTGCTCAGATTTCCTGGATAAGACTTCACCATCAGAGCTGAACACTGAGTCTGTGTACAATTCTACTTACTACACAGGTTTGCGAATCAATAAGATATATGGTGGCTTGTCTGATGACCGTACATACGCACAGGACTTCAGTATCGTAATGGGTCTGAATACCGACTGCGAGCTCATCGATGCTCTTGACAATACCACCGTTCACGCTACAGGTAACTATCGTGGTGTGATGAACTACAACGTAGATCCAGGTTTCACCAACCTTGACAAGGTGTGGACCAACATGTATAAGGTTATCGAGGACGCTAACCTCTGCATAGAGGGTATCCGCCAGAGCCCATTGCTCAACTCAGGCAACAAATCAGAGGTAAACACCATGAAGCGTTATCTGGGTGAGGCTCTTACTTTGCGTGCCATGGTTTACTTCGACCTGGTTCGTACATTCGGTGATGTTCCTTTGAAGTTGGAGTCAAGTAAGTCAGACCTGTCTAATGCATATATGGCTAAGACAGACCGTGATGAAGTATTGGACACCTTGATGAACAATCTCGACGAGGCTATCGAGTACTTGCCATGGGCAGACAAGGTTACAGGCTATACAACAGAGCATACAACCAAGGGTTATGCACATGGTCTCTTGGCACAGATAGCAATGACCCGTGCAGGATATGTAATCCGCGAAAAGGCAAAGGATGGATATGAGACTGCATCTTACAGTGATGCTACCTACCCTACCCAGCGCCCAGGTGCAGCAGAGCGCAAGGCACTCTTTGAGCGTGCCCTCAGCCACTGGACAGCAATCATTACTGATGGTACTCACTCTCTGAATCCATCTTTCGAGAATGAGTGGGAGCTTGTAAACCAGTTGAAGCTCGACCAGTCTTACCACGAGAACCTCTTCGAGATTCCTCTGGGTGAGAATGTAAGTGGCGAGTTAGGTTACACAGTCGGCGTACGTCTTAGCGGCGTTACAACCAAGTTCGGTTACGGCAACTCATCAGGTAAGCTGAAGCTCACAGCTCCATTCCTCTATTCATTCGACAAGAATGACACACGTCGTGACATTACTTGCTCTAATATCGAGATCAAGGATGACGACAACAGTGTAACCAAGGAGAATATGAAGGGTAACAACCCATTCGAAATCTATGTCGGTAAATGGGATGCCCGCAAGATGGGTGCTTCATGGCTTGCAAACAACCTGAAGGCTACTGCTAAGCACACCACAGGTATCAACCCTGTCAAGATGCGCTACTCTCAGGTATTGCTCTACTACGCAGAGTGCCTGAATGAGCTGGCTGGTGGTCCTGATGCTCACTATACCGGTGATGCTGGTCTTACAGCCCGTGAGGCATTGAAGGAAGTACATACCCGTGCTTTCGATGCAAACCACAAGACAGAGGCTGCTGCATACGTAGATGCTCTGACTGCAGATAACTTCTTTGACGCCCTCGTTCAGGAGAATGCATGGGAGTTTGCAGGTGAAACAATCCGTAAGTACGACCTGATCCGCTGGAATCTCCTGGTTGAGAAGATCAAGGAGTTCAAGCAGCAGTACATCGCAGACCTTGAGGCAGGCAAGTATCAGGAAAAGCTCTACTTCAACTACAAGGATGAGGCTAAGACTCAGATTGATATGAGCAGTGTAACATGGTATGGTCTGCCAGAAGGCAAGACTGCTGCCGATTACCAGGGTAGCCAGGATTCATTCGGAAAGGCTAGCCTCACATCTGGCACAGACAAGTTTGTCGATACTGCATTACCTCTTATCAGCGATGGTCTCGTAGGTGACGACGTAAAGGTGAAGAACCGCTACATAATGCCTATCGGTAACTCAACCATCGCCGATTCCAACGGTACACTTCAGAACTCATACGGTTGGTAATCATCGTAACAAGAATTCAGAAATACAGAATATTATATGAAAATCAATAATATAACTAAAAAGGTATGCTTAGGAGCCACAGCGCTCCTGGCTGCCATCTCTTTCAATTCTTGTACAGACAAGAATGATTGGGATGTAGATGCATCTTACGACCGACTCTTCCATACCACCTCACTGAGTGTAACTCCTCAGGACGACCGAGTAGGCATAGAGTTCAAGAAGATGCCAAATACAACAAAGTACATCGTAGAAATCAGTACAGATACGCTCAATAATGAAGTAGCAGAAAACGCCAATGGCAAGAGTATCATCAAGGAATTGACTTCTACTCCAGATACCATCTATGACCTGCAGGGTTCTACCAAGTATTACATCCGTATGCGTGGTATGAATGATGAGGGCAAGACATCCAACTGGAAGTATCTGGATAAGTATAGCTTCAAGACCAAGTCTGAGCAGATCATTACTGATGTTACACCAGGAACCTATACTGCAGATGTAGCATTCAAGGCTGGCAAGCAGATTGATGCCGCCTATATCTACAAGGATAAGGATTCAGTAAGGCAGGACGTAACAACTGCAGAAGTAGAAGCAGGTTTGATTACCCTCAAAAATCTGGAGGCTAACACTTCATATACGGTGAAGCTCTGGAATGGCGATGTAGTACGCGGTACTTACAGCTTCAAGACTAACGAAGCCTTCCCAGAGGGCTATCAGATCATCACTCTTTCTGAGAATGATGACATCAACGACATCATGGCAAATGCCGAGAACGACAAGATCGTCATCGTATTCCCACAGGGATTGAACTATCAGACACCGCTTGACGCAGACGGAAAGAACAAGGTTCCTACCATCCCTGCCAATATCAAGAGTGTTTACTTCTGGGGTGCAGCCGGGGACAACACACCAACCTTCAACGTCGTAGGTGCTAAGTTTGACAGTGATACAGATCGTGGCGTTATCCGCTTCTACAACCTCAATCTTGTCAACAAAAACAAGACAGACAATTATATTTTGAACATCTCAGGTTCAAATAACATTGAGGCTATTGAATTGGAGAAATGTAACATCTCTAATACACGTGGTGTTATCCGCTTCCAGAGCATCAAGAGTGAATGCACGGTGGGTAAGGTAAGCATCAACAACTGTGTGATCAGCAATATCGGCAGCTATGGTGTGATCAATGCAAAAGACCAGACCAAGATGACGCTTACAGACATCAGTATCACCAACACTACTATTACAGGTGTAGAGGCTGGTGCTTTGATCAACACCAAGCAGGCGAACCTGAACATTACTCTGGATCACTGTACAATCTACAACTGCGTACAGACAGGTAAGTCAATGTTCGACGTCAACAAGCTCACAGATACCAAGGTTATCATGAGCAACTGCTTGATTGGTCCATTCTATGCTGCAGACGATACAACCATCAAGGGTGTAAGTATGAAGGGGCAGCAGGATATAACCAGTACATTCTATACCAACGATATGAAGTGGAACTCTGGCTATGAGATAGGTGATGAGTTGAGCGCTTCTTCTACAGAATTGTGGGAGGATGCTGCCAATGGCGATTTCACCATCAAGAACGCTCTCCGTTCTCAGTATCAGAACTACGGAGATCCACGTTGGATTGTTGTAGAATAGAACCGAATAAGTTCATACCGTATTAAAAGTGTAATGCTCTAATATTGGGCATTACACTTTTTTTGTTAACACATTCAAATCCACCACCTTTTTGAAAGACAAGAAGAATTATCTTATAAGTAAATGCGTAATCGTTTTCGTATTAATTATGTGATGATAGCATCAGTAATCGGCAAAAAAGTTGTAACTTTGCGTTACAGAAACAAGCCTAAAAATTTATGAATAAAAGAATGATCAGAAACATCGTACTCATAGTACTCATGTTTGCACCCTCTCTGAGCAAGGCGCAGATATTTACAGGCATTGCTGCTGAGCAAAAAGCACAGAACACTCCTGAAGGATGGGCTGCCGTGGAATTGCCACAGCTGCCGGAAATCACATCGGCAAATACGTTCAACATCAAGGATTACGGAGCCACGACATCTGCTGAAGACAACACAAAGGCTATCCAGAAAGCTCTTGATGCGGTTCCTGCTACAGGCGGTATGGTCGTAATACCTGCTGGTACCTGGATGTTTGGCAGCAAAGACCAGATGACAAGCCAGACAGAAGTGCTGAGCATCAAGTCGAAAACCATCATCCACATTTGTGCAGATGCAACATTGAAACTAGTGGAATACGGCAAGGCACCCAACTCCAAGACCGTTTTCATTGGCTGCAAAGACAAAGGAAAAGGCATCACGGATATTGTCATAGAGGGTGAAGGAGAAACTTCCATCATCGACGGACAGGGTGCCCGCTGGTGGCTTGCAAAGGAGAATAAGGAAACCTTCAATCCAGGTTCGATGATCCGCTTCGAACAGGGCAAGCGTTTCTTGCTTCGCAACTTCAAGATCCAGAACACTCCAGGTGTCAACATCACCATCAGTAATGGTGGAAAGGCAAGTCATGCCACCATTCACGACGTTACTATCAGTGAGCCTGCCTCAGAAATAGGAAAAGGCAAGGCTTCTCATAATACAGATGGTGTTGCCATCTGGGGACCATACGTCAACATCTACAACTGCCATATCAGCAATGGAGATGATAACGTGGTTTGCGACAATGATGCACAGTATATTCACGTATGGGACTGCTATTTCGGAACAGGTCATGGTGCATCCATCGGCAGCTATACCCATAACATCAAGCATGTCTGGTTCGACAATATCACGATGAATGGTACTACAGCAGGTATCCGCCTAAAGACTGGTATTAATTCAGACGGCACTCTCCGTGGCGGTGGCGAGGAAGATTTCAGGTTCACCAACTTCACAATGACCCAGGTGAAGAACCCATTCTCCATGGATTGCTTCTACGACAAGAAGTATAATAGCGACCCACAGGTAGATAAGGAGAATGCAAGAGCAGTGGATAGCACTACCCCAACCTACAATGGCATCTTACTCCAGAATGTAAAGACCACAGATGTATGTGAGGGAAATGCGATTTTCCTGATAGGCCGTCCGGAAAGCCACATCAAGAACATCACACTCGACAATGTGCAGATTTCTGCCAAGAAAGGAATAGACATTCGCTTTGTGGACAATCTGATATTCAAGAATAATTCCAAAATCACAGTCAGCAGCGGGTCTTTATGGCTCAAGGATTTTGATTCGTCCTGGGATGACCAATGCAATGCCGTAGCAACAGGCATCATGAATATCACTACAGCCAGAAAGGAAGCAGACCATCATGTTTACGACCTGGGCGGACGAGTTGTTATAAACAATTCCCAAACAGAAGATATCAAAGGACTCAATAAAGGTATTTACGTTTACAACAACAAAAAATACGCAGTCAAATAAGTAACCAATTATTTAGAATAGATAACTATGAATATCAAATCATCATTCATGTGTGTTCTTGCAACAATGGCATTGAGCACACCTCTTTCTTCTTTAAGCGTAAAAGCACAGGCTCCATCCAAGACATGGAATCCTAACCTGAAGAACGGAATGTATCGCAATCCGGTCATTGATGCCGACTATTCAGACCCAGACGTTTGTCGTGTGGGCAACGACTACTATATGACCTCATCATCCTTCCAGTGTTTCCCTGGCTTGCAGATTCTGCACAGTACAGACCTGGTAAACTGGGAGATTATCGGTGCTGCCCTACTCGATGACTATCCTGTCTTGCCGGAGTATAAAGGTACAGACCTGGATTGGCGCAAGAAAGTACAGCACGGCAACTACGTATGGGCTCCATCTATCCGCTATCACGACGGCTGGTTCTACATCTATTGCGGCGACCCAGATCAGGGTCTCTTCATGACCAAGACAAAGGATCCCCGTGGTTCTTGGGAACCTATCACCTGGGTGATGAAGGGAAAAGGTCTCATCGACTGCTGCCCTCTCTGGGATGAGGATGGCAAGGCTTATCTTTCTCATGGCTGCGCCGGTTCAAGAGCTGGCATCAAGTCGGTGCTTTTCGTAGCTCCGATGTCACCGGATGGCACTAAGGTGATCGGTCCATCCCGCATCGTATATGACGGACACGAAGACCAGCCTACCATCGAAGGTACCAAGTTCTACAAGCGCAACAGCTATTATTACATCATGAGTCCTGCGGGCGGCGTGAAGTATGGCTGGCAGGTAGAATTGCGTTCCAAAAATCCATACGGTCCTTACGAGGAGTATGTGGGTATGGCTCAGGGAAAGAACAAGAAGGTAAACGGCCCTCATCAGGGAGCCTGGGTAGATACACAAAACGGTGAAGACTGGTTTCTCCACTTCCAGGACAAGCACGCCTACGGTCGTGTGGTTCATCTTCAACCAGCCAAATGGGTGAACGACTGGCTCGTCATTGGTGATGATAAGGATGGCGATGGCTGCGGAGATCCTGTTCAGCAGTGGAAGAAGCCAAACCTGCCATCAAGCGGCAACTTCCAGCCTAAGGAGTCAGATGATTTCAATAGCGTAGATCTCGGATTACAGTGGCAGTGGAATGGTCCTTACAGTCAGTACTGGTACTTCTGCGATGCCAGAAAATCGAAGCTGCGCCTCTATGGCGTACAGCAGGCAGAGGATGTGAAGAATCTGTATGATCTTCCTAACCTCCTGCTCCAGAAGCTCCCTACCGAGAACTTCACAGCCACTGCAAAGGTGAAGTTTATCCCTAACCGCACAGAAGCCTACAAGGAGAATGATAAGATTCTAGGCGAAAGTGCAGGTTTAATCATGCAGGGTATGGACTATGCTGCACTCAAGTTTGTTGATACCAAGGAAGAAGGTGTTGTACTGCAATACGTAACTTGCGAGAAGGCTGAGAAGGGCAAGGCTGAGAAAGTAGTGAAGCAGGTAGCTATCAAGACCAGCAAGCAGCCTCAACCATACACCGTGAAATATGCAGTAGATGACATTCCTTCATCCCGCATTGCCACTCAGGATGTATGGTTGCGTGTAAAGGTTCACAGCGAGGGCATCGCCAACCAGATACAGGGCATTGCAGAATGGAGCTACAGTCTGGATGGAAAGAAGTTCATCAAGATAGGTAATCCATTCACCATGCGTGAAGGCAAGTGGATTGGTGCGAAGCTCGGTTTCTTCAACACCCGCACCGCCAAGAAGAACGATGCAGCCTTCTTCGACATCGACTGGATTCATTTCGAGTAATTACAAGAACACTTCATTCTGACAGAAGGGGGCAATCATATCCTTCAGTCAGAATCATATTAGATAATACCGCTTAATCATTCAAGGCTGTATCTTTAGGTTAATCCTTCAGATGCAGCCTTTTCCTTATCATCTGAATCATCCAAAATACAAAACCATGCAACTGATTAGCGCAAACGTTTGCGTGTGTTTTTTCATTAAAATTCACTCAGATTAAATAATTTTTAGTACTTTTGTGGCAGAAATCTAAGATTCATATCAAAAATCAAAGATTCCTAATGATCTTACGAAAATGAAACACGAATACTGTTCGCTAGTAAATTTCAACAGACCAAAACAAATAAACAAGAAATAATAACCTACAAAACAAACATCATTATGTATCAACAACTAAGACGTGCCAGCATGGCACTAGCATTGAGTTCGGTTTGTTTTACTGCATTTGCACAAAAAACAATCCAGGGTACCGTAAAGGATGCTAATGGCGAACCTATGATAGGTGTAACCATTACTGATCAAAGCGGCAAGGCCGGTGGTATTACCGACCTCGATGGTAACTTCACCATCCAAAATGCGAATCCTAATACTGAATTGACTTTCAGCTATATCGGCTGCAAGCCAAAGAAAGTAAAAGTAGGAAGTCAGAAATCATGGAACATCGTACTGGAAGATGACAACGAAGCCCTCGACGAGGTTGTTGTAGTTGGTTATGGTACTATGCGCAAGAGAGATGTAACCGGTTCTATTGCGTCTGTCAATTCAGATAAGATTGCCGCTCGTGGTACAACCAATCTTGCAGAGTCTTTGCAGGGTTCTGTACCGGGTGTTAACATCACCCAGTCGGGTAGCCGTGCAGGCGCAGGCTTCAACATCCAGGTTCGTGGTCAAGCTTCCATCAACAAGCAGGCTCAGCCTCTCTATGTGATTGATGGTGTGGTTTGCGACAACATGGACTTCTTGAACCCAGACGATATCGACCGTATCGATGTCTTGAAGGATGCCTCTTCTACAGCCATCTATGGTTCCCGTGCTTCTGCCGGTGTCATCATGATCACCACTAAGGGCAGCAAGGGTGCAGACAAGGCTCAGAAGGCTACCATCTCTTACGATGGTTATTATGGTGTGAAGAAGACTGCACGTATGCCAGAATTCATGGGTGCCAACGAGTTTATGGATTATCGTTTTGCCAGATATACCACGCTCGACGGAAAGAGCTACGACGGTTCCAGCCGTAAGGGTGTTGATGCAGACGGACATCCACATTATATCATCAAGGATACCGATTTGAATTCAGCCTTCCTAGCCCGAAAGGGAGCAACCAGCTACAAGGACTCTAAGCTTTATGAGTTGATGATGGATCCAAGCTTCGACGGTTACGACTGGAAGAAAATGGTGACCCGCACAGCTGCTCAGCAGAACCATTTCGTCAGTGCTGCTGGTGCTACAGACAAGGTAAACTACCGTGTAGGTATGGGATATCAGAGCGAGGAAAACGTATTCAAGGGCAACGACTATGAGCGCTTCAACCTGAAGGGATCCATGGATGCCAAGCTTTCCAAGATTTTTGATGCAGGTTTCTCTGTCAACTTGTCTATGAGTAGAACAGAAGACGTATGTACAGATGACACCTACTCTCCATACGTAAATGCATTCTATTTCAACCCATTCGTATCTCCTACAGATTCAGACGGCAATTTGATTCCTAACCCAGGAGCCAAGGCAGCTTTCGGTTCAGATGCACAGTTTACCTCTACATACAACCCATTGATTGACCTCTATGATGGTAACTATACCAACGAGACCAAGAAATATACCATGATGGGTAACCTCTACCTGCGTGCCAATATCATGAAGGGATTGAAGTTCACCACAACCTTCTCTCCTAACTATTCTCACAATCGCCAGGGCATCTTCTATGCCACAGGTATCAATGAGGGCAACGATGTAGGTTCTACCTATTATCAGAAGAACAAGACCAACTTTGCTTCAGTGGGTAACACCACCCGCATGGATTGGACCTGGGATAACCAGATAGACTATAACGAGACATTCGGCGACCATAACATTGGTGCCATGGCTCTCTTCTCACTCTACAAGAGCAACACGGAATATCAGTATGAGGAGGCTAAGGGTATCGCCAACGACCACACCACCTTCCACAACCTGAGTTCAGCCAGCGGCGACAAGAATCTCTCCAGCACATACAACGAGTCATCTCTGGAGTCTTTCGCCTTCCGTGCCAACTACTCTTACAAGGGAAGATATATGGCAACAGCTACACTCCGTGCCGATGGTAGTTCACGTTTTGCCGACGGCAACCGCTGGGGATGGTTCCCATCAGTAGCTGCAGCATGGCGTATCTCTGATGAGGCATGGATGAAGCAGTTCAGCTCTTGGCTCGACAATACCAAGCTCCGTGTATCTTACGGTGTAACTGGTAATAACAACGTAGGCGATTATGTAACCATCACTTCTGCTACGGGTCCTACCTACGTAACACTCGATGGTACTGAGGTACAGGGTTATCATCCTAACGGACTGGTAAATACAGCCCTTATCTGGGAGAAAGTGAAGGAGTTTGACCTCGGTCTCGACTTGAGTTTCCTGAAGAATCGCATCAATGTAACTGCCGACTTCTACAATCGTCTTTCAGATGGTCAGATCATGTCACGTTCAGTGCCTTTGGAGACAGGTGAGAAGACATCTACCTTCAACGTAGGTTCTGTGCAGAATAGAGGTATCGAGTTGGGGCTGCAGTTCAACATCATCAACAAGAAGGACTTCTCTTGGAGTGCCAACGTGAACTTTGCCCGCAACTGGAACAAGATCAAGGAGTTGAGTAATGGTAAGATAGATGAGGTTGCCAACAACTGGTTCATAGGCGAGCCATTGAACGTGCTCCGCGACTATACCCACACCGAAGTGATTACCGACAAGGGTGTAACCATGCACACCATGAATGGTGACAAGCACTATACCCTGAAGGAATTCTACGAGAAGTATGGCAGTAAGTATAAGTGGTATGAAGGTCAGGTTGCCGTAAACGACTGGAACGACGATGGTAAGATTGACGACAGCGATAAGCAGATTTATGGCTGCACAGACCCTCGTTGGACAGGTAGTCTCTCTACCAATGTCTATTTCAAGGGCTTCGACTTCTCCATCATGTTCTACACCAAGAGCGGATTCTGGTCA
>URYG01000033.1 GCA_900551985.1 uncultured Prevotella sp.
CGCTCCATTTGGGAAAAATCCCAAGGGTGTATGGGAAAAGGCGTGGGAAAATCGGTAAATAGAAAGATAAAACTAGTAAAAATATGCGGTATTTTATTAAATTTTCCGTAGAATATTACCGTTTTTCAGAAAATAACAGTAACTTTGCAGCAGTAATGACATTTTAATTAGATGTAGATATGAGCAATATAGTTTGTAAAGTAGCAGCACTTGGAGGTACAATCTCTACTACTGATATTCCTCATCTGGCAGAGTATAAGCGACTGTTGAGAGCTAGAGAACGTGGCGACTTGATAAGGTTGCGCCATGGCATTTATGCCGTTCCCGATGCTCTGCTTAATACAATGATTGATGTGGAACGAATTGTCCCCAACGGTATTGTGTGTCTATACAATGCCTGGGCTTACCATCAGCTTTCGACAACCGTTCCACCAGCTTTTTGCATTGCCATCGCCAATAAACGAAAAGTAGTAATTCCCGAAACGCTTCCGATAGAATTGTATTATTGGAAGAAGGAGAATCTAGAGTTCGGTATAACGGAGGCAGAAATATCCGGATATCATGTTCGCATTACCGACATGGAGCGAAGTGTTTGCGATGCCGTGAAATACAGAAACAAATTGGGATTGGATATTTGTGCAGAAGTGATTCGTTCCTATCTGAGAAAACCCAATCGCAATCTCACCCGTTTGCAGGATTATGCCAAACGCCTCAGAGTATTCAACACATTGAAAAATTATCTTGAAATAGCAATAGAATAAGATGGGAAAGAAAAACTATGGCAAGTCTGTTAAGACCCGCTTGCTCAATCTGATGAATGAGACAGGCTATAAATATATGTATCTCTTGGCAAGATACTTCAATGAGAGATTGCTTTACAGAGTATCTGTTAGTCAATATAAGGACAACTTTCTGTTGAAAGGTGGCTCTTTGCTTTATGCAATGAATGGACTAGAGGCACGTCCTACGGTAGATGTTGATTTCATGGCTGACAGAATCAGCCGTGACAGGGATTTCCTTGCACAAGTGTTCCAGGAAATTTTGGGCATTGTATGCGATGAGGATGGAGTTTCGTTTGACGTTGACAGCATCAAGCTAGAACCTATCACGGTTGAAAAGAAGTATCCGGGAACCAGATTCTACTTTACAGCCCACATGGATACTATCGCTTACAATATGTCTGTTGACATTGGTTTTGGTGATGTTGTAACTCCATGCCCTACAACCATCGATTTTCCATTGCTTTTGCCAAGTCTCCCATCTGTAAACATACAGGCATATTCCCTGGAGACTGTTGTGGCCGAGAAGTTCCATACAATGATAGACCGTGATGTGCTCAACAGTCGTATGAAAGACTTCTTCGACTGTTACCAACTCCTGACTAAGAGAGACTTGTCTGATGATACATTATATGATGCAATTAAGGCGACTTTTGACAATAGAGTTCTTTCATACAATCCCGAATTACAGTTATTCACAGATAGCTTTGCAACAGACGAGGCACGAAAAAACCGCTGGAAAGCATTTCTGAAAAAGATTCAATGGAAAGAATCTCTTGATTTCGAGACTGTTATGGAAGTAATAAGAGAAAGATTGCAGCCTATGGCTGAAAAATATTGGAAAAATAAATATGCTACAGACTCAGCAAGATAAACAAGTCCCCGCATTCAGCTACGAGGTTTTCGATCGTCAACTCGACCATTTTACAATGATGCTCAAGGTGTTGATGGATGGATGGGAAGATTACAGCTCGCAGGAGATGACCTTCGACATCCACTCCCTGTGTACCAAGGCTGCCCGACTCTGCTATCTGGCAGACCAGGACCTCGCCTTGCAGCATACCGACGTTTCCCATCATCGCAAGGAGCAGAACGAGATGTATTTCACCTCCTTCGAACTCATTATCACCACCCAGTTTACCAAATTCATGAAAAAAGTCCTTGCCCTGGTCAAGGCTGGCAAGAAAGTAGAAGGACATTCTTCCCCGATGTTCTCCTCAGAGATCAGTACGCTCCTGCCTAAGCTGCACGACCTGCTGCTGATGGATGGCATGAACCAGGAATCCATACAGCTGATGGTGGGAGATATCCAGAATACGGAGAAAATGATTCAGAAATATCATAAAATCACGAAGTTCCCGGGGGTGAGATACGAGGAACGTCTGTGGTATCTCATCCGCCTCTATTGCCTCGCCAGCTATCTGGTGCTGCATTTCCGCAGAGTCTGCCACGTTACGAATTCAGAAATGACACCCGAGGAAGCGGCTCGATTAACGGAATGGGCGATACAGAAATACATCTCTGAAAAGGACAGCAGCGAAAAGCTGGAACTGTATTTCTCCAATCTGCAGTACGACAACGATGGCAAACCGCTCGATGTGAATCAATGGCTCCAGGCGAGAAGGGAGTTGAAGCATCTGGTGCCCCAGAATCTGCTCCTGCTGTTTCTCAATAGTGCAGATGATGTAAGCCAGTTGGGTGCTTCGCTGATAAAAGTGAGTTTCACGAACGAGGAATTCCTGAAGCTCGTGGATGCTGTGGCTAAATACCAGATCATCACGCAGCGCATCCGTGCCATAGAATTTCCGGAGGAGTTCGAGCAGTCGCTCCATAATGAGGTATTCTATCTTACGGTGAAGGGCCGTTCGGTGGATCTGGAGGAGTTGAAGAAATCCATCTCCAAGATGGTGAATCTGATTACCCGGAAAAACCAGTGGTTCTGCGTATGGAGCGTGCTGAAGCATCTCAACCTGATCAAGCATGAGAGCACCTTCGCCACCTTTGCCCATCAGATGATGAGTGCCGAGTGGTTTGGTAACATCGATTCCCGTCTCCGCTTTACGGCAGATAATCTGAGCGATTACTCCCGCTACTTCAATGAATACGATTATACCGAATGGAACGAGGAGATGTTTCTGGAGAAGAAGGAGCTGTATGGGATGACAAAGTGGTCGCCCAAGCTCTATCAGAATTTCTCCTCGCTTTGTGCCAGGATGATGCAGGCCATCTGGGGCTACAGCTTCTTCGGCTGATTTCTACCGGAAAGAAGAAAGAATCTATATTAAATAAGGTGAGAATCTATATTAAATAAGGATAAAGGGGACGATAAAGCAAATTTAATATGCTTTTTCGTCTCCTTTAATATTTATTAACTGTTTTTTTTGAAAACTTAATAAAAAATCTCGTAAATTTGCAACCAAATATTAAAATACAATAAGCCTAAGCATAAGCTAAGCAATAAGAATCATTAATAGAAATATATATTTAGTCAGACAATTATATAATTAAGAATCTGATTATCTCTATAATACTACATAATATAACAATTAAAACCAAACAATTATGAGCAAAAAAAGTCAGTTTGGCATGACCCTATTACTATCTACGATCTTAGTAGGTGGCGCCAATGCGAGTACTGTTTCTACCTCAAACACATTGGGTGCAGCAATGATTGCACAGCAAGGTGCTGTTTGTAAGGGTGTGGTAAAGGATGCTACCGGTGAACCTATTATTGGTGCTTCTGTATCAGTGAAAGGTACCAAGAATGCTACCGTTACCGATTTGGACGGTCAGTTTACACTCTCTGGTGTAAACAAGGGTACTACTATCGTTATCTCTTATATTGGTTTCGTAAACAGTGAAATCAAGTGGGACGGAAAGAGTCTCGACGTTACTCTTGCTGAAGATACTCAGGGCCTGGAAGAAGTAGTTGTTGTGGGTTACGGTACACAGAAGAAGGTAAACCTCTCTGGTGCTGTTGCCAACGTGGATGGTAAGGTTTTGGAAAACCGTCCTATCACCAACATCGGTCAGGGTCTCCAGGGTGTTGTTCCTAACTTGAACGTATCTATGAACAGTGGTGGTGCTCCTGGTGCCAGCTCCAGCTATAATATCCGTGGTAACACGTCTTTGAACGGCGGTAGCCCATTGGTATTGGTTGATAACGTTCAGATGGATGCCAACCTCGTGAATCCAGAAGACGTTGAGTCTATCTCTGTATTGAAGGATGCTTCTTCTACAGCCATCTATGGTGCACGTGCAGCATACGGTGTGATCTTGATTACTACCAAGAAGGGTCGCAAGAGCGACAAGCCTACTATCTCTTTCAACGCTACAGGCTACTGGCAGAGCCCTGCCAAGTCATACCACAACGTTAACTCTATGCAGTACCTCAAGATGATGGATGAGGCTAACAAGAATGACGGTGGTTCAGGCCGCTACTTCAAGGACCAGGTTTATAAATATACAGAGGCATACTTCAATGGTACCTACGACCAGCCTGTATTCTTCGACGAGGCATACGATAAGGCTAAGTATGGCTATTGCGGCAATACCGACTGGTGGAATGAGCTTTACAAGACTTCATTCTCTCAGATCTACAATGCCAGCATCAGCGGCGGTAACGACCGCACTACCTACTATGCATCTCTGGGTATGAACGACCAGAAGGGTATCCTGACAGCTGGTGACGATAAGTACAAGAAGTACAACGCTAACGTAAACATCTCTTCTAACATTACCAAGTGGCTGAATGTAAGCGCCAAGATTACTCATACTTATACATCAGAGCTTCACCCTACCGGTGGTACAACCTCTATGAACCCAACAGCTTACTCAGGTTTGAGCGCATACTCAGGTATGATGAAGAACGACTTGAGCCCATTGATGCCAGTAAAGCATCCTGATGGACACTATGCAGGTCAGGGTAGCTACACCAACCCTATCGCCATTATGGAGCAGGGTGGTAACGCTAAGTATCGCCAGAACGACTTGTGGATGACTGGTGCCGTACGCATCACTCCTATCAAGGGTCTCGTGATCAATGCTGACTACACATGGAACTTCTACGGCAGAAGCTCTAACGAGCACGTACGTAACTTCTACGACTATACAGCCGTTCCAGGTACAGAGGGCTACTATCCTTGGACTAACCCAAGCAGTATCACCGTATCTAACTCTGATGACTACTATCAGGCATTCAACGTATTCGCTGAGTACTCATTGTCATTGGCAGAGAAGCATAACTTCAAGCTTCTCGTAGGTTACAACCAGGAGAAGAAGCACAACAAGTATCACTGGGTAGGTCGCAAGAACCTCATCGACAACGATACTCCACAGATCAACCTCGCATACGGTGATACATCTACCAGCGGTAGCGAGAGCATGTGGTCAACCAACGGTCTCTTCTTCCGTTTCAACTACGACTTCATGGGCAGATACCTCTTCGAGTTCAACGGTCGTGAGGATGGTTCTTCCAAGTTCGCTAAGGGTAACCGCTATGCGTTCTTCCCTTCAGGCTCTATCGCTTGGCGTGTATCAGAGGAGAAGTTCTTCGAGCCATTGCGCAGCTGGTGGGACAACCTGAAGATCCGTGCATCTTACGGTTCTCTCGGTAACCAGAACGTATCTGGTAACTTCCCTTACCTGGCTACCTATGGTGTAAGCACCAAGGCTGGCGTATTGCTCGGCGGCACACGTCCTGTAGCTGTTTACGCTCCTGGCTTGGTAAGTAGCTCATTTACATGGGAGACAGTTAACCAGCTCGACCTCGGTATCGATGGTACATGGCTCAACAACCGCCTGAGTGCATCTTTCGACTGGTATCGTCGTGATACAAAGGATATGTTGACCAAGGGTGCAACGCTTCCTTCTGTACTCGGTACTAGCGTGCCAAGAAGCAACGCAGCCAACATGAAGACCACAGGTTGGGAAGTTTCTGTAGAGTGGAGCGATCGCTTGAGCTGCGGTTTGGGCTATCACATCAAGGGTGTATTGTCTGACTATCAGTCTGAAATCACCAAGTACTCTAACGATGCACGCCTCCTCGGCGACCACTACGTAGGTGAGAAGATTGGCGAAATCTGGGGTTTGGTATCTAACGGACTCTTCCAGAGCGACGATGAAGCAGCCAAGTGGGACCAGAAGGCTATCAGCGGCGGTAACTGGAGTGCAGGTGACGTGAAGTTTGAAGATATCGATGGTGACGGCAAGGTAACCTGGGGTGAAGGTACTGTAGATAAACCAGGCGACCGCAAGATTCTCGGTAACTCAACTCCTCGCTATGCATACGGTATCACAGCTGGTGCCGACTACAAGGGCTTCGACTTCGAGATGTTCTGGCAGGGTATCGGTAAGCGCGACTACTTCGGTGGTTGGGGTGGTGCCCAGTTCTGGGGCTTCACAAACGAGTGGTGTACTCCACAGACCACTTCTCTCGACTACTGGACAGAGGATAATCGTGATGCTTATTTCCCAAAACTCCATCACTACAGTGTAAACGGTGCTAACCACAATACCTCTTCACGCTATATGCTGAATGCAGCATACTTGCGTTTGAAGAACGTTACATTGGGTTATACTGTTCCAACCAGCTTGTTGAAGAAGGTAGGTATTGCTCGCTTGAGAGTATTTGTACAGGGTGAAAACCTCCTGACATTGACTCCTATGAAGGTGAAGTTTGCTGATCCAGAGACACTGGGTAACATGACTTATCCTATCAACAAGAAGATCTCTGTTGGTATGAACTTAACATTATAATGTTCGAGAGTTAGGAAAGTGCGTATTATTAATACTTAAATAGACTGACAATGAAAATTAAAAATATATTCATTTTGAGTATGATGGCTGGTATGACACTTGCATCTTGCAACTATACCGACTTGAGCCCAATGGACTCATTTACAGATAAATCATACTGGAAGAGCGCCAACGACCTCAAGATGTACGCCAATGGTATCTACAGCAACATGCTGGCTGGTGCTTCTTCTTATCATGATGATGAGAGTGATAACTTTGTGACCAATGGTCCTAGTGGTTATCTGTTCAACAACTACACCGTTCCAACCTCTGGCGGTGGCTGGAGCTGGGGTAACGTTCGTAGCTGCAACTACTTCCTGAAGCGTTACCAGACTGCTTCTGGCTCTGAGGCTGACATCAACAAGTATGTAGCTGAGGTTCGTTTCTTCAGAGCACAGGATTACTATAGCAAGATCCGTAATTTCGGTGATGTGCCTTGGTATGAGTCTGACCTCCAGACAGGTGATGAGGAAGAGCTCTTCAAGGGTCGTGATCCACGCAACTTCGTTTTGAAGAAGGTGATCGAGGACTTGGAGTTCGCTATCCAGTGGCTCCCTGAGAAGACGATGGCAGAAAAGGGTCGTCTGCACAAGGATGCAGCCCGCACTCAGTTGGCTCGCGTTTGTCTCTACTATGGTACTTACATGAAGTATCACCACGAGGCTGGTTCTGAAGGTTTGACAGCAGAAAGCCTGATTACAAAGGCTAAACAGTTGACTGATGAAATCATCAACAGCGGAAAGTATGAAATCGTAAAGGGTACTGACGCTGGTGCCGGCACCAAGTCATACGAGGGTTATCCACTCAGCTATGCTAACCAGTTTGTTCAGGAAGACCTTTCTGACAACAAGGAGGCTATCATGGTTCGCTTCTATGAGACAGGTGTACTTACCCATGAAACTGGCCGTCAGGCTGGTGGCAATGGTATGGGATTGAGCAAGGACTTCATCGAGTCATTCCTGATGAAGGACGGAACCCCTATCTACAACCAGGGTTCTGGCTACCAGGGTGACGAAGAGTTGGAGGATGAGATCGCTAACCGTGACCCACGTCTCTATCAGCTCATCGATAACAACCACAAGCCATTCTGGCTCCGCAACAACAAGCAGGTGCAGAACAAGATGCCAGACTGTTCAGTTTCTGGTGGTGTAACAGGTTATCCATGTACCAAGTTCCACTCTGCTGACGAAACACAGTGGCAGGCTCGCAACACCTCTTACGACTGGTTTATCTACCGCTATGCAGAGGTATTGCTCATCAATGCTGAGGCTAATGCTGAGTTGGGTACATGCACCCAGGATGTTCTTGACAAGACCATCAACCAGCTCCGCGACCGTGTAGATATGGCTCACCTCACCGTAAATCCTGTTGCCGACCAGAAGCCTATCGACTATGGTTATGAGCTTTCTAACCTGCTCTATGAGATCCGTCGTGAGCGCCGTATCGAGTTGGTTGGCGAAGGCTTCCGTATGGACGACTTGAAGCGCTGGAATGCGATGAAGTTGTTGGAGAATCCTCTTACTACTCTGGGTATCCGTGTTACCGACAAGGTGAAGGAGCAGTACAACGAGATCTACGCCTTCGATAGCAGCAACACTAGAGTATATAACGGCAAGACATATCTCCGCATCTACGCAGAGAGCTATGACGATGCTGCAGGTCGCAAGTGGTCAGACAACGATCGCCGTTGGTTGTATCCATTGCCAATCGACCAGTTGGCATTGAACAAGAACCTGACCCAGAACCCAGGATGGACAGAATAACTATTTATCACAATAATGAGTTTTAGAATAGGCTTATAGTAAGATTAGGTTTATAAGATTAAGTTTTTAAATTTGGTTCATTTATTGACTTATGCTATTCTATAAATGAAAACTGAGCGTATGCCCTTTTGCTGCGAAGCAAGAGGGCATATCTTTTTTATAACCACTACAAAGCCTAATTGCACCCTTATTCTCCACTTAGCATTAGCGACTATAAATAACTTTACAAGTCAAATACAGTGAAAATAATCTCTTAAGGAAAAATTTTATTTCCCTTAAGGAAAAATATATTTTCCCTTAAGGAAAAAAATAAAAATCCTTAAGGGAAAATATTCAATCTCTTCTTTCCCCATTTTCCGGGAGTTTCTTCTCGATTGTCCTTTTATAGAATAGTATTTACATATCATAACCTGTATGCACCAGAATTATGGAAGGCCTATGATATGATTCCCCCTCTCATCAGCCACTTTGCAAAGAAGCGGTCGCTTACCAAATAGCCGTTTGTTATGAGTGAAACGTGAGGTAACTACTCAGATACACAGCAACGAAATAAGCAAGAATACTTCACACTACACCTAAACAACATATAGAGGGTAAGCGATACTTTAGCCAAATCGGACGAAAAAACACCGATTTGGCTAAGATATAAGGAATACTTTAGCCAAATCGAGTTAAAAAACATCGATTTGGCTAAAGTATCGTTTGCTTTTTCAAATAATTATCGTATTTTTGCACCGTAACAAATTATCTTATTCAAGCGATATGGAGCAAATTATAGGACGAAAAACGGAAATCAGACAGCTTACCGAGTATTACCATTCTGGAAAAGCTGAGTTTGTGGCAGTGTATGGAAGAAGGCGCATCGGCAAGACTTATCTGGTGCATAATCTATTCAAGGATGAATTTGCCTTCGAGATGTCTGGGTCTATTGATGCACCAGCCGAGGCTCAATTGTCTAATTTTGGCTATGCTTTGCGTGAATTTGGCGACCCAAAGCAGCCTTTGCCTTCTAATTGGACAGAGGCATTTGAGATTTTGAAGCAAATGCTGAAGTCGAAGTTGGGAGGTAAGCGCATACTGCTTTTTATAGACGAGTTGCCTTGTCTTGATACTCCCAAGTCTAATTTCCAGCAGGCTTTTGAGCATTTTTGGAATAGTTGGGCGGCTAATCAGAATGAGATTATGCTTGTGGTTTGTGGCAGTGCCACATCGTGGATGATTTCTAATCTCATAGATAGCCATGGCGGACTTCATAATCGCATTACGCATGAGATATACTTGGCTCCATTCACACTAGGTGAGACGGAGGAGTATCTCCAGGCGAATGGATTCTTGTGGTCACGTCTTTCCATCTTACAGATTTATAGTATGATGGGTGGAGTGCCTTACTATCTGAGCTTGCTGGACAAGACGCAAGGTGTGGAGGCTAATGTAGATCGATTGTTCTTTGCTGAACGTGGTGAACTGAAACGAGAGTATAGTAGGTTGTATTCTTCTTTGTTCCGAAACTCGGAAATCTATATGAGAGTAATAGAGATGCTGGCAAAATGTAAGCAAGGGATGACTCGCAAGGAAATTTCTACGCATCTGAATTTGAAGTCGGGTGGAACATTGACCAAGGTGCTTCGGGAATTGATCAACTGTGACTTTGTAAGAGGTTATAATACGCGTGAAAAGAAAATCAAGCAAAAAGACCAGATTTACCAGCTCACGGACTTATACACCTTATTTTATATGTCCTTCTGTCATCCTGGTACCACGGATGTAGCTTACTGGACGCATCAGATGGGCAATCCTCGCCAAAACACATGGTATGGTTTGGCTTTTGAACGCATCTGTATGTTGCATATTCCTCAGATAAAGAAGAGTTTAGGCATTGAGCAAATCTATACGGAGTATTATTCTTGGCGAAGCAAGTGCTCTACACCTGCGGCGCAGATAGACTTGCTGATAGAGCGAGCTGACCATCTGATTAATCTCTGTGAAATCAAGTATTCGCAGTCTCCTTATAGCATAACGAAGGAGGAAGAGCTTCGTATACGAACTCGTATGGCTGATTTCGTAGAAGAGACGGGAGTACGTCATGGCATCTTGCCTACTTTGATAACTACGTTTGGTATTCGTCCTACAGCTCATTCGGCAATAGCACAGGTGCAACTCACCATGGATGATTTGTTTACATAAACTAACATGCTCAGGCATTAAAATCATAAAAAACTTGCATTTTATTTTGTAATGTGCTAAAATAAATGTAATTTTGCACCTTGAATGGGGTTTTACCTTATTATATTTAAGAAAAGAAACAAAATAATTAGATAAAGACAATGGAATACAACTTCAGAGAAATCGAGAAGAAATGGCACCAGAAATGGGTCGAGAACAAGACCTATAAGGTGACAGAAGATGAAAACAAGAAGAAATTCTATGTGCTCAACATGTTCCCTTATCCATCAGGAGCTGGTTTGCACGTAGGTCACCCACTTGGTTATATCGCCAGCGACATCTATGCTCGCTACAAGCGTCTGAATGGCTTCAACGTACTGGACCCTATGGGTTACGACGCTTATGGATTGCCTGCTGAGCAGTATGCTATCCAGACCGGTCAGCACCCAGAGGTTACTACCGTAGCCAACATCAACCGCTACCGCGAGCAGCTCGACAAGATTGGCTTCTGCTTCGATTGGGACCGCGAGGTTCGTACCTGCGACCCTAAGTATTACCATTGGACTCAGTGGGCTTTCCAGAAGATGTTCAACTCATTCTTCTGCAACAGCTGCCAGAAGGCTCAGCCTATCGAGAAGCTCATCAAGCGCTTCGAAGAAAAGGGTTCTGCAGACTTGAACGTGGCTCAGAACGAGCAGATCGACTTCACTGCCAAGGAGTGGAACAGCTTTGACGACCTGAAGAAGCAGCAGATTCTGATGAACTACCGCATCGCTTACCTCGGCGAAACCATGGTTAACTGGTGCCCAGGCTTGGGTACTGTGCTTGCCAACGACGAGGTAGTAAACGGCGTAAGTGAGCGTGGCGGTTATCCTGTCATCCAGAAGAAGATGCAGCAGTGGTGCCTGAGAACTTCTGCTTACTCTCAGCGTCTGCTCGACGGTTTGGAGACCATCCAGTGGAGCGACAGTATCAAGGAAACCCAGAAGAACTGGATTGGCCGTTCTGAGGGTACAGAGGTAGTATTCTCTGTAAAGGACAGCGACGTGAAGTTCACCATCTTCACTACCCGTGCCGATACCATGTTTGGCGTAACCTTCATGGTTCTGGCTCCAGAGAGCGAGTATGTTCAGCAGGTAACTACTGCCGAGCAGAAGGAAGAGGTGGAGAAGTATCTCGACTACGTGAAGAAGCGCACCGAGTTGGACCGTATGGCTAACCACAGCGTAACCGGTGTATTCTCAGGAAGCTACGCCATCAACCCATTCACCGGCGAGGCAATCCCAGTATGGATTTCAGAATATGTATTGGCAGGATATGGTACAGGTGCCATCATGGCTGTACCTGCTCACGATAGCCGTGACTACGCCTTCGCCAAGCATTTCAACCTGCCTATCATTCCTCTTATCGAGGGTGCTGATGTTTCAGAGGAGAGCTTCGACGCCAAGGAAGGTATCGTAACCAACTCACCTGTAGCAGGCAAGAGCAGCATGGATGGCTTCTCTCTAAACGGACTCACCGTGAAGGAGGCTATCGCAGCTACCAAGAAGTTTGTTACCGAGAAGGGCATCGGCCGAGTTAAGGTAAACTATCGTCTTCGCGACGCCATCTTCTCCCGTCAGCGCTACTGGGGTGAGCCATTCCCTGTATATTACAAGGACGGAATGCCACAGATGGTTCCAGAGGAGTGCCTGCCACTCGAATTGCCAGAGATTGAGACCTACAAGCCAACAGAAACTGGCGAGCCACCATTGGGCAGAGCCAAGAAGTGGGCTTGGGATGCTGAGAAGAAAGAGGTGGTTGACAAGAGTCTCGTAGATAACAAGACCGTATTCCCACTGGAGCTCAACACCATGCCAGGTTTCGCAGGTTCTTCTGCTTACTACCTGCGCTATATGGATCCTCACAACGACGAGGCTCTCGTAGGCAAGAAAGCTGATGAGTACTGGCAGAACGTAGATCTCTACGTAGGTGGTTGCGAGCATGCTACCGGTCACTTGATTTACTCCCGTTTCTGGAACAAGTTCCTCTTCGACCTCGGCGTAAGCTGCAAGGAAGAGCCATTCCAGAAGCTGGTGAACCAGGGTATGATCCAGGGCCGCTCTAACTTCGTTTACCGCATCAACAGCGATGACCACGACAAGGCTCCTGTATTCGTAAGCCTGAACCTGAAGAAGGATTACGACGTAACTCCTATCCACGTAGATGTAAACATCGTAAGCAACGATGTATTGGATATCGAGGCATTCAAGGCTTGGCGCCCTGAGTATCAGAACGCTGAGTTCATCCTGGAGGATGGCAAGTACATCTGCGGATGGGCAATCGAGAAGATGTCTAAGAGTATGTTCAACGTGGTGAATCCAGATATGATTGTCGAGAAGTATGGTGCCGACACCCTGCGTCTCTACGAAATGTTCCTGGGTCCTGTAGAGGCAAGCAAGCCTTGGGATACCAACGGTATCGACGGTTGCCACCGCTTCCTGAAGAAGTTCTGGGGTCTGTTCTACGAGAACCGCACCGACAACTTCCTTCCAACAGCCGACGAGGCTGCGAAGCCAGAGAGCCTGAAGAGCGTTCACAAGCTCATCAAGAAGGTAAGCGAGGACATCGAGAAGTTCTCTTACAACACTTCTATCTCAGCCTTCATGATTGCCGTGAACGAGCTCGGTCAGCAGAAGTGCCGCAACAAGGAACTCCTGACAGACCTCGTGATCCTCATTGCTCCATTCGCTCCACACATCGCAGAAGAGTTGTGGGAGTCACTTGGCGAGCAGGGCAGCGTATGCGATGCTGCATGGCCAAAGTATGATGAGCAGTATCTGAAGGAGAACGATATGCAGCTCACTATTTCCTTCAATGGTAAAGCTCGTTTCCAGATGACTTTCCCTGTGGATACTCCTAACGAGGAAATCCAGAAGCAGGTATTGGCAGACGAGAAGAGCCAGAAGTACTTGGAGGGATTCAACGTATTGAAGGTGATCATCGTACCAAAGAAGATCGTCAACGTAGTGTTGAAAAAGTAATTTATTGATAATAACAGAAGGTCGTCTCATTCTTGAAAATGGGCGGCCTTCTGTGCTTTAAAAATACGAGGAAAATATTATGCAAATAGCAATCAGTCAAAAAGTCAAGGATGAAATCAAGGACTATTTCTACATTACACTGGGTCTGTTGATTTACACATTTGGATGGACTATCTTCCTGCTTCCATACCAGATAGTAACGGGTGGCGTAACGGGTATTGCTGCCGTAATCTTCTACGGTACGGGAATACCTATCTATTTGTCGTATTTTCTCATCAATGCCGCCCTGCTGCTTGCCGCGCTCAAGATTCTGGGATTCAAGTTCATGGTGAAGACCATCTATGCCATCATCATGCTCTCCATGTTCCTGGCGCTGGCGCAAGACTTGATGATAGGTGAAGATGGCAAGATGGTTCAGGTGCTGGGAGAGGGACAGGACTTTATGTCGCTCATCATCGGCTGTCTGTTTACGGGCTTGTCGCTCGCCATCGTCTTCCTGCACAATGGAAGTACGGGAGGAACGGATATCATCGCCGCCATCGTGAACAAATACCATAATATCTCGCTGGGACGGGTGCTCATCTTCGTGGACCTCGTCATCGTGGGCAGTTCCTTCTTCGTCTTCAATGCGAAACCGGAATTCACGGCGATAGATGCCATCAGAAAGGTGGTATTCGGTCTCTGTACCATGGTGATAGAGAACCTGGTGCTCGACTATGTGATGAATGCCAAGCGAGAGAGTGTGCAGTTCATGATCTTCAGCAAGAAGTATCAGGAGATAGCCAACGCCATCGGTACGCAGATGGACCATGGTGTGACGATTCTGGATGGCCACGGATGGTACACCGGCGACGAGATGAAGGTGCTCTGTATTCTTGCCAAGAAGAACGAGAGCGTCACCATCTTCCGTATCGTCAAGATCATCGACCCGAATGCCTTCGTGAGCCAGAGTGCCGTCATCGGTGTATATGGCGAGGGATTTGATGAAATGAAAGTGAAAATCAAGGAGAAAGATATTAAGAAAATCAAATAGTGATTATGAAGATAGTATTTGCAACCAACAACCAGCATAAACTGCAGGAAATACGCGATATCCTGGGCAGCGACTACGAGGTGGTTTCGCTGAAGGAGATAGGATGCGACGTGGATATTCCTGAAACAGGAAATACACTGGAGGAGAATGCCTTGCAGAAGGCGCAGTATGTTTACGACCATTATCACCTGAGCTGCTTTGCCGATGATACCGGTCTGGAAGTGGAGGCGCTGGATGGTGCGCCGGGTGTTCACAGCGCCCGCTATGCTGAAGGTACCGACCACGACAGCGAGGCTAACATGGCAAAACTGCTGAGAGAACTGGATGGAAAGGAGAACAGAAAGGCACGCTTCCGTACCGTGATCTGCTACATCGAGAAGAAGGATGTCTGCCCTTGCGGATGCACCAGCATCAAGAAAATCCATCAGTTTGATGGTATCGTAGAGGGTCATATCGCTACTGAAAAGCAGGGTACCGAAGGTTTCGGCTACGACCCGATCTTCGTTCCGGAAGGCTATGACCAGAGTTTCGCCCAGCTGGGTGAGGAAATCAAGAACGGCATCAGCCATAGAGCCAGAGCCGTGGCTAAACTGGCTGAATACTTAAAGAACAAAAATGATTAATACCCTTTCGATATTAATCCCTACATATAATAATGTATGCGTTGAGCTTGTAAAATCCCTGCAAGCTCAAGCATCGTTATTGTATTCATCCTCTGATTCTCTCTCTTCATCCTCTCATTTCGAATACGAAATATTAGTTGCCGATGATGGTTCTACAGATGAAAGAACCATAGAAGGCAACCGTATCATCAACACCCTCCCCCATTGCCGCTACATCGAGAGAAAAGAGAACGTGGGCCGGGCTGCCATCCGCAACTTCCTGGCTAGGGAAGCGAAATATACCTGGCTGCTGCTGCTGGATAGCGACCTGCATATCGACCACCCTAACTTTCTGCTGAACTATCTGAAGGCAGAAGGCGACATCATCGTGGGCGGACTCAAGATTGGCGGAGATGCTGAAGCCCTGAAGCATAACCTGAGATACAGATACGAAAAGGCATGCGAGGCGGCTCACGATTATCAGCATAGAAAGGAAAAAGGCGACCGGGAGTTCAGAAGTACCAATTTCCTCATCGCCAGAAACATCCTGCTCTCCTGCCCCTTTGATGAGAACTTCAGATACTACGGCTATGAGGATGTTCTGCTGGGCAAGCAACTCACAGCCCAAGGACATTCCATCACCCATATCGACAATGCCATACTGCTGGATGAATACGAAGGAAACTACCATTTCGTGCAGAAGACGGAAGAGGCTTGCCGAACGCTCTATCTTTTCAGAGAGGAACTGAAAGGCTATTCGAAACTCATCTGTTATGCTGAAAAAATGAAGCACTGGCATCTGACAGGCATCTGCCGTGCCCTTTTCCCATGGCTCAGTTTGCCGATAAAAGCCCGACTTACAGGCAATAATCCAAGCGTTTTTTGGTTTAATATATATAAGTTATTATATTATATACATTTAGATATATGAGAAAGAAAATATGGATACTCCTCTCGTTCCTGATTCTTCAGGTTGCCGCTTTCCAAAGCAACGCCGCCATCGGCGACTGGAAAGCCTATATGGCGTACAGCGAAGTGCAGGAAATAGAAGAAGCCGGCAACTGGATATTCGTGCAGGCTTCCAGCAATCTCTATGCTTACAACAGAAACGACCAGAGCATTCAGACCTTCAGCAAGATGGATTTTCTGAACGACTGCGATATCCAGCACATCGCCTACAACAAGACTGCCAGGCGGATGCTCATCCTCTACAACAATGCCAACATCGACCTGATGAACACCCAGAACTGGAGCGTGCAGAATCTGCCAGATTACTATTCTGCCACCATCACGGGCGACAAGACCATCAACGATATCTATATGTATGGCAAATTCGCCTATCTGTGCTATGGTCTGGGCATCATCAAGCTCAATATGGCGGATGGGGAAATCAGCGATACTTATCCACTGGGATTCAAGGTGAACTGGTGCGAAATCAGGGATAACCAGATCTATGCCTACAGCAAGGAGGAAGGTACCTATCGCGCTACCCTCTCTGACAACCTGCTCGACAGAAACCGCTGGAGCAAGGTGGGGGCTTACACCGCTCCCAAGAAAGAGGACAAGAGCGAACTGATGAAGCTGGTAAGCAGCTTGCTGCCAGGAGGTCCGAAGTATAATCATTTCTGGTATATGAAGTTTATCCACAACCAGCTCTATACCTGCGGCGGAGCCTTTCTTTCGGGTACATCCCTTGCCACCCGTCCCGGCACCATCCAGGTTCTGAACCAGGACAACTGGACCATCTATCAGGATGATATAAGGAATACGACGGGGTATCAGTATCAGGATATCAACTGTGTAGAACCGGACATCCACCGGCCGAACCACGTGTTTGCTTCGGGCAGAACCGGACTCTATGAGTTTACAGACGGCAAACTGACACATTATTATAATAAGGACAACAGTATCCTGGAAGCTGCCGTGGATAGAGGTACGGTATTGGACAACAACTATGTGCTGGTGCATAGTCTGCTATCGGATGAAGACGGAAAGCTGTGGATTCTCAACAGTCAGGCTACCCACCGCTCCATCATCGAGATGAAAGACAACCAGTTGACAGCCCACGACCAGAAGACATTGAATCCAAACGGCTACAGTCTTTCGGCGATGACGGGTCTGATGAAGGACGGGCAGGGCAGGCTGTGGTTTGTGAATGACTTCCACGAAACTCCAGCCATCGTCTGCTATCAGCCGGAAACCGATGAGGTGAAGATGTTCAGCAAGCCCTTCACCAACCAGGATGGTGCTGAAATCAACCTCTATTATATCAGATGCATCAAGGAAGACCTGGAGCACAACCTGTGGATAGGAACCGACCAGGGACCGTTCTACATCACTCCGCAAATCCTGGATGATACGCAGCCAACGCTTACCCAGGTGAAAGTGCCAAGAAACGACGGTACCAATTATGCCGACTATCTGCTGGGCGGTGTGGATATTACCTGCATGGCGGTGGATCAGGCAAACAGAAAATGGTTTGGTACCAGCAACAATGGTGTCTATCTGATCAGCACCGACAATATGGAGCAGATTCATCACTTCACGGCAACCAACAGTAAGCTGCTGTCGAACAACATCGAATCGATCGCCATCAACGATGCTACCGGTGAGGTGTTTATCGGAACCGACAAGGGTCTCTGCTCCTATATGAGCGATGCTACCGCCACCAACGAAGAGATGACTAAAGACAATGTATGGGCTTATCCGAACCCGGTAAAGCCAGACTATACCGGACTCATCACCATCACCGGTCTGTCGCTGGATGCGGATGTAAAGATAGTCAGTACCAGCGGAACCCTGGTGAATCAGGGCAGAAGCAACGGCGGCACCTATACCTGGAACGGCTGCGACCTGAAAGGCAGAAGAGTGGCTAGCGGAATCTATATGGTGGAAACCGCTACCAGCAACGGAGAGAAAGGTACCATCTGCAAAATAGCCATCATCAGATAAAAGAGACAGCATCTTCTATCAGAAATATCAAGAGAGCAAGCAATGAAACTCAGTATCATCATCCCCGTATATCGTGCCGAAGATACGCTCGAAAGATGTATCGGGAGTATCCTGCAGCAATCATTCACCAGCTACGAGCTGATTCTCGTAGATGATGGATCGCCTGATGCGTGCCCTCAGCTCTGCGATGAATATGCCGGGAAAGATAGTCGTATCCACGTTATCCACAAGGAAAACGGAGGTTTAAGCGATGCCAGAAATATGGGAATAAAGAGGGCTAAAGGACTGTATATCACCTTTATAGACAGTGATGATGCGATAGGGGAAAACACGCTCCAACAGCTGATGGAAGAACTTTATCAACATCCCGATGTGGATATTCTGGAATATCCCATCATGGAGAGAATCGGCCATCCCCATCGGGAAAAGCTCCTCTCCTTCTCTCCGAAAACCTATCAGAATGCCATCGAATACTGGTTGGCGGAAAAGGGCTATCATCATACCTATGCCTGCAACAAGATATTCAGGCGTTCGCTGTTTCAGAACATCGAATTTCCGAAGGGAAAAAGCTTCGAGGATGTATGGACGATTCCGAAACTGATGGGGCTGACGGAGACAGAGATTACTCAGGATAGGGCGATGGTTTCTCCTCCCCCATTGAAAATAAGGGTGACGGATGTAGGGAAGTATCTCTATTACTGGAATCCTCACGGCATTACATCGCAGGCAGAATATTCAGATTTGCTTCAGCTGTATCTGGGACAGAGGCAGGCTTTGATGAAGCTGGAAATAGCGGGTAGAGAAAAGATGCAGCAACAAGAAAGAGCAACAGAAGAGCCTCTGCTGAAAACTCCTGCAACAGAAGAAATCCTGCTGAAATATCAGTCTTCATTAGAAGATTTTCTGACACAGCATCTCAATGTCCTGCTCGATCTCTACGATTTATCGGGAAGATATGAACCGGATCCTCCCCTTATCCACACCGTGAAATGGCTGGAAGGAAAAACGGGGATTCATTCGTTCAAACTCAAACTATTCAATATTTTAGGTTATCATTCATTATGCAAAATCAATCATCTTATACACAGAATATACAGGCGCCCTTAGTAAGTTTCATCATCACCACTTACAATATGCCTACGGAATATCTGGAGGAATGCATCAAAAGCATCCTCCAGCTCTCGCTCAATGCCAAGGAAAGAGAAATCATCCTCGTGGATGATGGAAGCGATATCTGTGCAATCAACGGGCTCACGGAATATCTGTCGCAGATCATCTATCTGCGACAGCCTAACCAGGGAGCCAGCGTGGCTAGAAACTATGGTATGATGATAGCCAAGGGCAGATTCATCCAGTTTGTGGATGGCGACGACTATCTGGTACAGACCGCCTACGAACATTGTCTCGACATCGTAAGATATCATCAGCCAGACATCGTGACTTTCAACTACGTAAAAAACAGGCTGACGGATACTCCTCCTTACGAATTGCCGACTCCGATATCGGGCACAGCCTATTTGAGCAATCATAACCTGCATGGTTCTGCCTGCTCCTATATCTTCCGCAGCAGCATCAGAGGCACCCTGCAGTTTACACCGGGCATCGTATATGGAGAAGATGAGGAGTTTACCCCACAGCTCTTCCTGCGTGCCGAAAGAATCTTCAAGATGGAGACTGAGGCTTATTACTATCGTGAGAATCCGAACTCCGTAACCCATCAGATGGATCATGAGAAGATTAGTCAGAAAATGGATAACAGTCTGGAGGTAATCCTGCATCTGCAGAAACTGCTGGATAAGATTCCGGTGGCAGAAAGACAGGCGCTGAACCGCCGCA